>NZ_JBHWJI010000031.1:0-103913 GCF_042731515.1 Streptomyces sp. NPDC059850 | reverse complement strand
CGTCGTGGGTGCCCTGGCTGTTCGTGGCCCCCGCCCTGCTCCTCTTCGTCGTCTTCAAGTACCTGCCCATGGCCAAGGGCGTCCAGCTGAGCTTCTACGACGTCCGGCCGTTCCTCGGCAATCTGTGGGTGGGCCTCGCCAACTACCGGTCGGTCTTCGCCGATCCGCAGTTCCAGGCCGCGCTGGGCCACACCGTGCTGCTGGCGGTCGGCGGAACCATCGGCTCCGTCATCGTCGGCTTCGTCCTGGCCCTGCTGCTCGAAGGCCCGGCGCGCTCCCTGTGGTTCATGCGCTCCGCCGTCTTCCTGCCGGTCGTCACCGCCACCGCCGTCGTCGGCGAGATCTGGCGGCTGCTCTACTACCCGACCAGCGCCGGGTTCCTCAACACCGTCCTCGGCTTCCTCGGCATCGGCCCGCTGCACTACCTCGACCACACCAGCTCGGCGCTCTGGTCCGTGATGGCGGTCACCATCTGGACCGGCGGCCCGTACAACATGGTGATCGTGCTCGCCGGGCTCACCCAGGTCGACCGCGGGCTGTACGAGGCGGCCGCCCTCGACGGCGCGAACACCTGGCAGCGGCTGCGCCACATCACCCTGCCCGCGCTGCGTCCCGTCGTCACGATCCTGCTCACCCTCGCCGCCATCCGCGGGTTCCGCACCTTCACCGAGGTCTACGTCCTCACCGGAGGCGGGCCCGCCGGATCCACCGACGTCTGGATGACCCGGATCTACCAGCTCGGATTCACCCGCAACGAGATCGGTGTCGCCTCCGCCGCCGCCACGCTGCTGTTCCTGGTCACGGTGTGCCTGACGGTCGCGATGCAGTGGTACCAGCGACGGAAGGAGGCCCGGCCGTGACCCTCTCCCTCGCTTCCCGTGCTTCCCGTACTTCCGGGCAGCGCCCCGGCGTCGGCGTCTCGCAGAGCGTGGAGACCGCGCTCGGCTGGCGCACCGGCCGCAGCCATCTGCTGAGCATGGCGCTCCGTGCCCTGCTGTGCCTGCTCGCGCTCGCCGTGTTCGCCGGGCCGCTGATCGTGCTGTTCTCCGGCGCGTTCGACAACAACCCCGACCCGACGAAGCTGTCCGTACTCCCCAACTCCCCGACGCTGGAGAACTTCAAGGTCGCGGGCGAACGCGACGTCTGGCACTACCTCGCCAACTCGCTGATCGTCGCGGGCGGCGCGCTGCTGCTCCAGGTCAGCGTCAGCGTCTTCGCCGCGTATGCCCTGGCCCGCAAGCGGTTCCGGGGGCGGGCCATCCTGTCGCTGCTCTTCCTGACGACGATGATGCTGCCCGAGGAAGTCATCGCGATCCCCCTCTCGCTCGTCCTCGGCGACCTCCCGGTCATCCATCTGAGCCTCAAGGGCACGCTGCTCGGCATGATCCTGCCGCTCGGCGCCTGGGGATTCTCGATCTTCGTGATGACCGAGTTCATGAAGGAGCTGCCCGCGGAGCTGGAGGAGGCCGCCAAGATCGACGGCGCCGGGGAGTGGCGCATCTTCGCCCAGGTCATGCTGCCGCTGTGCCGCCCGGCGCTCGGCGTGATCACCGTCTTCGGCTTCATCATGATCTGGGATCAGTACCTGCTGCCGCTGATCGTCGCCAACGACCCATCGGACTACACCCTGTCCGTCGCGCTCTCCACGATGCGCAGCGACACGATCGGGCCGGGGCTGGTGCTGGCCGGTTCGCTGCTCGCGCTCATCCCGAGCCTGATCGTCTATCTGCTGCTGCAGCGGTCGCTGATCCGAGGCATGACGGCGGGAGCGCTGAAGGGCTGACGGCTGCTGTCTCTCGTCCTTTCCCCACCCCCACCCCCACTGATGAGGTCCGTATGAGACTCACCGGAGTGCTCTTCTTCCCCGTCACGCCCTTCGCCCCGGACGGCAGCGTCGACGAGAAGACCCTCGCCACCCACATCGAGCAGGGCGTCGCCGCCGGTCCTGGCGGGGTGTTCGTCGCCTGCGGCACCGGTGAGTTCCACAGCCTGGAGCCCGGCGAGTACGAACGCGTCGTCCGCGTCGCCGTCGAGGTCACCGGCGGCCGCGCCCCCGTCTACGCGGGCGCGGGCGGACCGGTCGCGCTGGCCGACCGGTTCGCGCGCGCCGCCGAGCGGGCCGGTGCGGACGGGCTGCTCCTGCTGCCCCCGTACCTGGTCACCTTCCCGCCCGAGGGCCTGGTCCGCTACGTCGGGCAGGTCACCGCCGCCACCCGGCTGCCCCTGATCGTCTACCAGCGCGGCAACGCCGTCTTCACCCCGGAGACCGCCGCCCGCGTCGCGTCCATCCCCGGGGTGACCGGCTTCAAGGACGGCACCGGCGATCTCGACCTGATGCAGCGCATCGTGCTCACCGTGCGCTCCACGGTCGGCGAGGACTTCCAGTTCTTCAACGGCATGCCCACCGCCGAGATGACCGTCCCCGCCTACCGTGCCGTCGGCGTGGACCTCTACTCCTCCGCGGTGTTCTGCTTCGCCCCCGAGGTCTCCCTCGCCTTCCACCGGGCGGTCGGCTCCGGCAACACCGCGACCGCCGAACGGCTGCTGGCCGAGTTCTTCCAGCCGCTGGTCGCCCTGCGGGACACGGTCCCCGGCTACGCCATCTCTTTGATCAAGGCGGCGGTGCGGCTGCGTGGGCTGGACGTCGGCGGGGTACGACCGCCGCTGGTGGACCCGAGCGAGGAACACCTCGCCGAACTTCAAAAGATCATCGACTCCGGACGAGGACTGGTGTGACCACACGTATGCGCATCAAGGACCTGGTGATCACCCCGATCGCCTTCCGCGACCCCCCTCTGCTCAACGCGGACGGCGTCCACGAGCCATGGGCGCTGCGCAGCATCGTGCGGCTCGTGACGGAGGACGGGGTGACGGGCCTCGGCGAGACGTTCGGCGACACCCTCCACCTGGAACGGCTCGCGGCGCTGCGTCCCCATCTGACCGGCCTGAGCGTGTACGCGCTGGGCGAGCTGTACGAGAAGGCGGCGGTCCTCTTCGACTACGCGGGCGGCAAGATCTCCTCCTTCGACCTCGGCCGGGTGCACGCCGCCGTCGAGGTCGCCTGCCTCGACGTCCAGGGCAAGCTGGCCGACCGCCCGGTGAGCGATCTGCTCGGCGGCGCGGTGCGGGACTCCGTCCCGTACAGCGCGTACCTCTTCTACAAGTGGGCCGGGCACCCGGACGCGGAGGAGGACGAGTGGGGCGCCGCGCTCGACCCCGAGGGCGTCGTTGCGCAGGCCCGCCGCATGATCGACCGGTACGGCTTCGGGTCGATCAAGCTCAAGGGCGGCGTCTTCCCGCCGGACCAGGAGATCGCCGCCATCCACGCCCTCCGCGAGGCGTTCCCCGACCACCCGCTGCGGCTCGACCCGAACACCGCCTGGACGCACGAGACCTCCCTGGAGGTGGCCCGGGCCTTGGACGGCGTCCTCGAATACCTGGAGGACCCGACCGGCGGCATCCCCGGCATGGCGCGGGTCGCCGCCGCGTCGCCGCTCCCGCTGGCCACCAACATGTGCGTGGTCGCCTTCGACCACATCCCGGCGGCCGTCGCGCAGGGCGCGGTGCAGGTCGTCCTCGGCGACCACCACTACTGGGGCGGGCTCACCCGCACCCGCCACCTGGGCACCCTCTGCGACACCTTCGGGCTCGGCATGTCCATGCACTCCAACTCGCATCTGGGCATCAGCCTCGCCGCCATGACCCACCTCGCCGCCGCGACCCCCAACCTGACGTACGCCTGCGACACCCACTACCCGTGGAGCGCCCAGGACGACGTGGTGCGGCCGGGCGCGCTGACCTTCGTGGACGGCGCGATCCCCGTCCCCACCGGCCCGGGCCTCGGCGTCGAGCTGGACGAGGACGTCCTCGCCCGGCTGCACGAGAACTACCTGACCTGCGGGCTGCGCAAGCGCGACGACACGGGGTACATGCGGCGAGTGAACCCGGACTTCACGGCGGGCCTGCCACGGTGGTGACCCGCCGCCCGAACGGCCCGGCCATCGGGGGGCTCAGCCCTCCCCGGCCGGGCCCACGACCTCCGCCACCGCCTCCCGCGCGGAGCGGTGCGTCCGGGCCCGCAGCGGTGCCAGCCGTACGACCGCGCTCTCCAGCCACCGCGGATCACCCAGCCGCGTCTCCGCACCGGCCTTGTGGGCCTGATGGATCAACGTGCGCACCAGCATGACCTCGCTCACGCTGTAGCGCCGTTCGTGATGGCTGTACCAGGCCCGCCAGTCCACGTACGGGTGGCGCAGCGTCGTCCACAGGGCGCACCCGTAGCGCCCGAAGTCGGGGGACCGCAAACCCAGCGTCGCCCCGGCGGTCCTGGTGGTGGCCCAGCGGCCGGTCGCGGCCGTCAGGTTCACGATCATCAACCTGGGCCACGGCACCGTACGAGGTTCTTCACCGCTCACCCGGTGACAGATCCCCTCTGGGCCAAGTTCCAGGTACGCCCCACGCTTACGCCCCGGATCTCCCAGAAGCCACCGGCCGTCCGCTGCCCGTTCCAGAGGGCCCAGATGCACCCTGACCACCTCCCCGCCGGGAACAGTAACGAACAACGAATCCGACAGAAACAGAAAAACGATGACACTCGACTCCTCCGGGCACATCGGCGCGACGGCGTACCTCTATCCCTGGGACGTGGCCGGTGACCCGGCCGCCGCCGAGCGGATCGCGGGCCTGGGGGTGGACGCGGTGGCGCTGGCCGCCGCGTACCACTCCGTACGGGCCGCCACCCCGTTCCACCCCGCGCACCGGGTGGTCGACGCGCACCACGCCGCGCTGTACCTGCCGGTGCGGGACGAGGCGTGGGCCGGGTCCCGGCTGGTCCCGGGCACCCCTGACTGGATGCCCCGCCCCGACGCGTTCCTGGCGGCCCGCGACGCCCTGCGCGCCGTGGGCCTCCCGGTCCACGCCTGGACGGTCCTCACCCACAACACCCGCCTCGGCCGCGCCCACCCCGACCTGGCCGTACGGAACGCCTTCGGCGACCCGTACCCGTACGCCCTGTGCCCCTCGTCCGCCGAGGTCAGGGCGTACTGCACCACGCTGGTGCGGGAGGTCCTGGCGCTGGGCGAGCCGGACGGCCTGGTCCTGGAGGCGTGCGGCCCCCTGGGGCTCGGGCACGGCGGCCACCACGAGAAGACGGCGGGCGCGGATTGGGGCGCCTCCGTGGACCACCTGCTGTCGTGGTGCTTCTGCGCCGCCTGCCTGCCCCGCTACGAGGCGGCCGACCTCGACCCCCGCCGCCTCCGCCACCAGGTCAGACAGTCCGTGGACGACGGCACCCCGCTACCCCCCGCCCTGCTCTCGACCCTGCGTACGATCCGCACCACCCTCACCGCCGAGCTGCGCCGCGAGGTACTGGCCGCCACCTCCGGCCCCGCCCCCATCACCCTCCACGCGAGCGCGGACCCCTGGGCCACGGGCCCCTTCGCGACGATCGCCGGGGACGCCGCCCCACCCCCCGTGGACACCCTGGTCGCCTCCGCCTGGACCAGCGCCGACCAGGGCGCCGCGAACCTCACCGCCCTGCGCCCCCTGGCCGCCCCGGCCACCCGCCTCGCCGCCTACGTCCCGGCCCTCCCACCCCGCCCGGCGGACCCTTCAGTCCTGGCCGCCGAATGGACCACCTGCCTGGCAGCGGGCGCGGACGAGCTGCACCTCTACCACCCGGGCCTCGCCTCCCAGGCCCGCCCGCACGGCTCTCGACGCGGTCAGGACAGGGCCAGAGGTCTGATACGCTGATCCAGCGACATCGACGCGGGGGAAAGCAAAAACCACCGCCGAGAACATCGCAGGCAGTACGACCCCCCCAACGGAAACCCGTTAGGCCCGTACGCCGCCTTGTGCGAGACTCGTGCTCGTACACACGCAAGGTCCTGTGGAGCAGTTTGGAGTGCTCGCCACCCTGTCAAGGTGGAGGCCGCGGGTTCAAATCCCGTCAGGACCGCTGCGGCTGGGTAGCTCAGTTGGTACGAGCGTCCGCCTGAAAAGCGGAAGGTCGCCGGTTCGACCCCGGCCCCAGCCACCGCCGAAAAGCCCCCTCCCGGTTCGCCGGAGGGGGCTTCTTCGTTGCCGCTGACGCCTGCGGCCATCCGCTTCGGACATCAACGTCGATGGTCACATGTGGCTGATGGTCGCCCGCTGGGTCGGCTCAGCGCGGCAGCGGGCCGGGATCGGTGTCAGGGACGATGCCGATCGGCCCGCCGTCGTCCGAGTGCTGGCGCGCGGTGCAGCCATTCCCGGCGGGACACCGCTGGCCGTCCCGGCAGTCGGAGCAGCCCAGGGCGTGGTCGAGGAACCGTGCCCAGAGCGTCTCCTCGGGCGGGGCGGGGTGTGCGCCGCAGGCGGGATCGCATGCCCACACCTCGTACGCCGTCCGAGTCGTCCCATGGTCGATAGTGACTGCGCCCAGCGGCCGGTCGACGGTGAGGTGCGCGCCGCAGAGAACACAGGCCCAGCCCTGGAGCTGTGCGCGGGTGAGCGTGGCCGGATCGAGGTCGGCCGCAGTCGTCATCGTTGCCGCCTGACGGGGGCGTGGCGATTGGGGAGGGCTTGCTCGAAGGGGTCGCGCTGCTTCGGGAAGGTGGGCGCGCAGTCGGGGCAGGCGTAGACCGTGCCGCCGCCACCGCTCGCGCCGTACCCGATCGCGACCACGACCGGTTCCCTGGTGGTCGTTTGGCAACGGGCGCATACCTGAACGCTCACCGGCCCGTCGCCCCCTCGACGGGCTCAGCGGCGATTGCCCGTACCAGGGCCTCGCGGAGCCGGGCCGCGTCGATCAGGTACCGGTCCGGTCCCACCGGAACGCGCCAGTGCAGGCGCGGACCAGCCCTCCAGTGCGCGGGCGGCACGCCGACGTACGTAACCTCGGCGCCGTGCGCACCGAGCGCCTGCACCTGAGCCATGCCTCGCCAGTGCTGGGCATGGCCCGTCGGGATGAGCCAGTACATCAGGCCGTAGTCGGCGATGACGGCGCCGGACGCGTCGCCGAGTAACGCCAGCGCCCGTTCCCCGATCTCAGCGGGCGCGCGCAGGACGTCCCAGTGCGGGCCGACCTTGACCATCTCGACGTCGCTGCCGCGCGGCGGCGTCCATAGGGTGGGTGTTCTGGGGTGCGTTTGCACGGGGTCTCCCGGCGTCATCGGTGATCAGGTGATGACCGACCGTAAGAGCGCCGAAAGCAGGGCAGGGGCAGGAATCCTGCCCCTCGAACATTCAGGCGGCCAATACGCCGATCTTCACCGCGAGTTCGGCAGCGCGACGGCGATGCACCTGAGACTTCGACTCGGTCTCTTCCAGGATGATGCGGCGGGCGTAGCCGTTGTACCGGATCGTCTCCGGCGCGGCCTCATACGCCTTGTCCAGCGTCGCCAGCGCGGCCTCCGGCTGCCCGTCCAGCTGGTAGCCCCGGGCTTCCTCGATCCGGTGCCGGGCTCGCCGCGGCCGCGAGGGAATCGTCCTGGCGTCCGCCTTCGCGGCCTGCCGTACGGACTCCCCGCCCGCATGCAGCTCGACGGCGACCGTGACCGCGTGCGCGCCCATGACGGCCCGGGAGAACGAGGTCGCCGGGTGGTAGTAGTCGGCGGGCAGCCGCTTGGCCACCTTGCGGGCGGTGTCCCAGCGGTTCCAGGCGGATCCGGTGTCCCCACGGCGAGCAGCGGTATACCCGGCCTCGAACTGCAGGGCACCCGCGATGGCACGTACATCGTCCGACGCGTCCGGCAACAGCGGCGTCAGATGGCGCAGCGTCTTGAGGGTGACCGCGTCGGCCGCGTCGAAATGGGCGGGCCCGCTGTCGCGGTGGGCCTGAGCGGTGAGCCAGGCGGCGACGCCGATCGCGTGCGGGTCCTCGCTCTCCTGGGCGGCCACCATGCCGCGCTCGGCCGCACGCCACAGCAGGGCCGAGTCGGGCTGATAGGCCAGGAAGAACTGACTCAGGCCATAGACCTCGGCGAGCACGGCCTGCGCCGCCCGCCGCTCGGGGGCCCGGTCGGCCTGGCGGACGGCGAGCTGCGCATCCCGGATGAGGCCCGGCAGGAGACCGCCGATCACCTCACGGTGGTTGGGCGCGGAATGGCGCGCGGACCAGGCACTCGCGAGACGAGCACTCAGGTGCGCGGCCGAAGGCGCTTCGCGGTCGGCGGCGAAGGGAAAGTCGTCGATCGCGTCCCGCACGGCGGGCAGCTTGGCGTGGCCAGGTCCGATGAAGAGGTCGACGGGCATGGTCTGATCCCCCGTGAGTTCACCGAGGTTACGAACACGCAGCACTTCGGCGACCCGCAAGATCATGGGCAGCCCCGGGGTATGGAGCGTGCCGTTCTCCACCTGCTTCACCCAGCTCGGAGACTTACCGAGCAGACCGGCGAGAACGGTACGGCTCATGCCCCGACGTGTACGGAAGACCTGCATGCGCTGACCGAAGACCAGCGGGTGATCCATCGGGTCCGGAGTGACATCAGATGGCATGACCTTGCCCCTCTCTGTGCCCAGCTCGTCACCGCCAGGGTATGGGCCAAGCCCCCTGCCATGTGAGGCCGTTCACCCACAGGCCCGACGAGAACCCCGAAGACAACGAGCAGTCACAGCCCAGCACCAAGAGCTGAGCTACAACCTTCTCCACGAGATCAAGTCGCCGCGCAAGCGCGGCGCGCGCGGCCCGGCGGCGCGGGCCGCCGCTCATGCCTCCGCCCCGCTCCGGCCCGACCGCCGGACCGCGCCAGCAGCGGGCACCTTGGCTGAGGAGAAGGGCGCCGTCGTGGCTGGGGGTCGGCTCCACGGCTTTAGGCACCTCCCCGGTCCGGGTCCCGCGTCGGGCAAGGCCAGGGGGCCACTCGTTCAAATTCCGGGCAGGTCCAAAGCCTGCCCGAGTTGCCAACCAGCGTACGGCCCCCTGACCATGCCCGACCCCAGACCGGGCAGGCCACCGCCCAAACCCGCTCCACCGACTCCAGCGTCTGCGGCGCCAAGGACCTACTGCCGACTACACGGACGTAGCGGATTGGTGGCGCTTGCGCGAATGACTGGTTACCCCTGAAATAGCTGTACCAGCGCCAAGACCAGTGCTGGTACAGCAAGTACCGTGGCGAGCACAGTACTTCTTGCCACCGTGGCATTACTCGGATTCCATGAGGTCCAGAACGATGCGATGGCCGGTGGCCTCACTCGAATCTCAACCCTGTAATCAAATACGAGTACCAGCCAACGATAAAGGATCATTGCGGCGCCAGCGAAGTAGAACTGGAAGTCACCCCACCCGCCCTCATGCCATGGATGCGCGAGCCAGCCTCCAGCCACGGAAAGAAGCGGAATCGAGACAAGTGCATGCCACTTCGAGATGCCGCTCTTGAACCTCCATAGCTTGGTAGCCATTTGGTCAAAGCTGTCTCGAATCTCTCGCGCAATCCTCTCCACGATTGCCGCATCAGGGTGCTTCACTGACCAACTCGACACATCCTGCATCCTGTACGGAAACAGCAGCCAGCGCATATGCCACCTGCTGGCTCCCGGGTGCGCGCCGAAGTGCAGCAGCGCCTCCGCCTCATCGGTATGGCTGCACTTTACGCGGATTTCCAGGTTCTTGATTAAGCGGACTGAGTTGTCGAGTTCGCTGACGAGGTCGTCTACCGTCGAGGCTTTGACGTAGTAACCGCGCCCAACCGTCACACACTCAATCTCCACATCTTCACCGAAAAGGCGAACGACCTCGTTGATCAGGTCCTTAACCTTGGCAAGGGTCGGCCTTGCGCCGAAGTAGTCCCCGCCCCTCCACTCGCGCCGCATGGCCGCACTGTAGCCGACGCATGCCTCTTCGTGAGCGCCTCGATCGCAAGCAGCCACATGAACCAACAGGGCTGCCGGGCCGGGTGGTTGGAATCGACCATGACCCCGACGACCCCGCTTCCTGACATCCACACCTGACATCAACGTCGGCAGACAACACCGACTCAATAACCCGCAGCCGCCCGCATCCCGAGTGCTCGGGGCATTTGGGCCCGCCGGATCGAACTCCTGGGGCGATGGTCAGCAGGTGCTGTACAGCAACACGCGACCCGAACGAACGCAGATCCGATCCGCCCGTAGCTCTGGAGGACGTATCGCCTGACGCCAGCCGTGACGCCAACGGCCGCGTACGCCGACGCCAGCAGCGGACGTCAGCGGACCGCCCAGCCAGGCGAAACGGGCACCGGCAGCGGTCTTACTCGGCCTGAAAAGCGGAAGGTCGCCGGTTCGACCCCGGCCCCAGCCACCGCCGAAAAGCCCCCGACGAGATTGCTCGCCGGGGGCTTCTTCGTTGCCGCTGACGCCTGCGGCTGACATCAATGGCGCCGGACTGCTGACCGCTGTGGCCGGTCACACCCCTGCTCGGGTCAGATCCCAGCACGCCCACACGATCACGATCGATGGCACCAGGATGGTCACCGAACCGAGTGTGATCCCAGCCCATGCCCAGCACCGGTTGCCTCTTTCGCTGCCCCGCATGTCCCGCAGGGCGTTGACACCCGAGACAACCGCGGCGATCGCCATGGGCGCGAAGAAGGGGAAGGGAAAGAAGCGAATCCGCTGCGGAATGGTGGACGGCAGCAGCCAAGGGCCGATCAACAGCACGACGGCGGCAATGCTCAGCACCCACGATGTCTTGCCCATCACCTTCACAAGCCCCAGATCCCCCGCAAGTGGCCAGGTGTTCCACCTGACAGACGTCACGGTCCGGAGACTAGGCATCGGTGGCGTACTCCGCCTGAGCACGGCTACTCACATCGGTTGATCTGAACGGTTGCGGTACAGCGTCGAAGTTGTCGGTGGCGGTCTGGCGGCCCAGGCCGATCCAGCCGGTGCCGTCGTCGGTGGGGGTGCGGCGGCGCGTCGGATGGTGGTGCGGGAGGGCAACCCGGTGGGGGGTTGGGGGCGTCACTGGGGGCGTGGGCAGTGCTTTGGGGATTGTGCGGCAGTTGGTGTGCTTCGCTCGGCTGCAGACGCGCAGTTGTGCGTTCGCCGTGGCGTTGCTCGCCGGGGTCGCGGCGTCAGCGGTGGTGCCGCGGTTGCCGGTGGCCCGGTATGACCTGTTGCTGGTCTACGGGCTGCTGCTCACCGTGGTGTTCCGGTGGTGCGGGTGGGAGACCGGGCGGGATGTGGCGATCATCGCGGTGTGCCATGCGATCGGGCTGGCGTTTGAGCTGGTGAAGGTGTCGCTCGGGTCGTGGAGCTATCCGGAGCCCGCGGTGTTCAAGTTCGCCGGGGTGCCGTTGTACGGCGGGTTTCTGTACGCGGCGCTGGGGAGTTACGTCTGTCGTGCTTGGCGGCTGCATGATCTGGAGCTGGTGCGTTATCGGCCGTGGCCGACGGCGGTGGTGGCCGCGGCGGTTTATGTGAACTTCTTCAGCCACCACTGGCTGCCCGATGTGCGCTGGGTGCTCGCCGTGCTGCTGGTGGCGGTCACCGCCGGTACGTCGGTGCGGTTCACCGTGGGGAGCGTGCGCTACCGCATGCCGCTCGCGGTGTCGTTCGCGCTGATCGGCTTCTTCCTGTGGCTGGCCGAGAACATCGCCACGTACGTGGGGGCCTGGCGCTACCCGAACCAGCTCGACGGGTGGCAGCCGGTCGCGGTGGAGAAGTTCGGGGCATGGGCGCTGCTGGTCAGCGTCACGGTGGTGCTGGTGGCCGCCGTACAGCGGCCTGGAGCGGTGCCCAGACCAGTGCGATGATGCGACACATGTTCGTACAGTTTTGCGCCGCTGCCGGGGTGCTCGCCGTCCTGACCGTGGTGCCCGGGCCGGACATGGCCGTGGTGACGAAGCGGGCCGTCTCGTGCGGCTGGCGGGACGGCTTGCGGACGGCCGCCGGGATCACGACCGGGCTGCTGGTGTGGGGTGTGCTCACGCTGGTGGGGCTGGCGGCGGTGCTGGCCGCGTCGGCCGTGGCGTACACCGTGGTGAAGCTGGCCGGAGCGGCGTATCTGATCGTGCTCGGGGTGCAGTCGTTGCTGCGTAGTCGGCGCGGGCAGGGCGGTGCACCGGCGGCGGGCGCGGGCGCTCCGGCGGGTCATCCCTGGCGCACGGGGCTGCTCAGCAATGTCTTCAATCCGAAGATCGCCGTCTTTTATACGGGGCTGCTGCCGACGCTCGCCCCGGACGGGCTCTCGCCCCATCTGGGGATGGCGATCCTGGTGCTGCTGCACGCGACGATCACCGCCGTCTATCTCGCCGGGTACGTGATGCTGCTGGCCAAGGCCCGCGGCTTCTTCGAACGGCCCGCCGTGCAGCGGGCGCTGGACCGGGTGACCGGGGTCGTGCTGATCGGGTTCGGGGTGAAGGTCGCCGCGACGCGGGGCTGAGCCTCATCCCGGTGAGGGGAACGGCCTTGTTCAGGCCGTCTGACGCGCGTACGCCCCCGCCCGCGCCGCCGCCACCGCGGCCTCGGCGGCGCGGTCCGCGGCCGCTTCGTCCAGCGGGAGGCCGCTGGTCAGGAGGCGGTGGTAGAGGGGGGCGGAGACGGCCCGGATCACCTCGTGGGGGTCGGTGTCCTCGGGGATCTCCCCGCGGTCGACGGCCTGCTGGACGCAGGGCGCCCACTCCTGGACCCGGATCTCGTAGAAGCGGTGCAGGGCCTCGGCCGTCTTCGGGTCGCAGACGGCGGCCGCGATCACCGCCTTGAACAGCGCGCCCTGCCGCGGGTCGGCCAAGGTCCGCTGCACGAGGCGGGCGTTGGCGGTCAGGTCGCCGAGCAGCGAGCCGGTCTCGGTGCGCGGGAGCGACTGCTCGGCCATGTCCGTCAGCAGGTCGGCCACCAGGCCGGTCACCGTGGACCAGCGGCGGTAGACGGTCGTACGGCCCACCTCGGCGCGGCGCGCGATGTCCGCGAGGTCGAGGTGGGCGAAGCCCTGCTCGGCGAGGGTGTCCCCGGCCGCCCGCAGCACCGCCGTCCTGACCCTGGCCGTACGTCCGCCAGGGCGGACCGTTCCCGGATCCGCCATCTCAGCGCCCGCCATAACGGGACTCCTGTTCCGTTAGCCTGCTTTCCCTGCTACGTTTCAGGCTAACGGAACCACAGAACCGTTAGAGGGGCTGGTCATGGAATACAGACGGCTGGGCGCATCCGGGCTCCAGGTCCCGGAGCTGAGCTTCGGGGCCGGGACCTTCGGCGGCCGGGGGCCGCTGTTCGGCGCCTGGGGCAGCACCGACGCGCGTGAGGCGCGCCGCCTCGTGGACATCTGCCTCGACGCGGGGCTCACGATGTTCGACACCGCCGACGTCTACTCCGACGGCGCCTCCGAGGAGGTGCTGGGCGAAGCGATCAAGGGCCGCCGGGACCGGGTGATCGTGTCCACCAAGACCGGCCTGCCGACGGGAGACGGACCGGGCGACGCCGGTACCTCCCGGTCGCGCCTGATCACCGCGTGCGAGAAGGCCCTGCGCCGCCTCGGCACCGACTACATCGACCTCTTCCAGTTGCACGCCTTCGACGCCGGTACGCCCGTCGAGGAAGTCCTGTCCACGCTGGACGACCTCGTACGGGCCGGAAAGGTCCGCTACACCGGGGTCTCCAACTTCTCCGGCTGGCAGACGATGAAATCCCTCGCGCTCGCCGACGCGCGCGGCCACCAGCGCTATGTGGCGCATCAGGTCTACTACTCCCTCATCGGCCGCGACTACGAATGGGAGCTGATGCCCCTCGGGCTCGACCAGGGGCTCGGGGCGCTCGTCTGGTCCCCGCTGGGCTGGGGGCGGCTCACCGGCAAGGTCCGGCGGGGCGAGCCGCTGCCCGCGCACAGCCGACTGCACCGGACGGCCGACTACGGCCCGCCCGTCGAGGACGACCACCTCTACGGCGTGGTCGACGCGCTCGACGAGATCGCGGAGGAGACCGGGCGGGCCGTACCGCAGATCGCCATCAACTGGCTGCTGCGGCGGCCGACCGTCTCGTCCGTCATCATCGGCGCCCGTAACGAGGAGCAGCTCCGCCAGAACCTCGGTGCCGTCGGCTGGGCGCTGACGCCCGATCAGATGGCGCGGCTCGACGCGGCGAGCGGCAGGACGGCTCCCTATCCGTACTTCCCGTACCAGCGACAGGAAGGCTTCGCCCGGCTCAACCCGCCGGTGTGGTGATACCCCTGGTAACGGGCGGGCGCAGGGGTATGGGCGGGGCGGGTGGGTAGGGGCGCGGCAGAGTCCGGGGCCGGTCGTTCGGGTGGTTCCGGCAGCCCCCTCATGCCCCGCCCCCTCATACCCCGGGAGAGACATGGCGTCACGGCCGTTGACCTTCGTCGTCGGAACCGGGCGGTGCGGCTCCACCGCCCTGTCGGAGGTGCTGCGTCTGCACCCTCACGTCCTCAGCCTGAGTGAGCTGATGGCCTCGCTGGAGCCGGGCGCGCTGCCCGAGGGGCCGCTGTCCGGGGAGGAGTTCTGGGAGATCCTGGCGAGCCCGCCGGTGTTCGCGAACCGGCTGATCCGGGAGGGCTTCGGGCTGCCGGAGCACACGTATCCCGGCCTCGGCGGGCGGTTCTCGGCGGAGGGGGCGGAGGGGAGCGGGATACCGGCGGTGGCGCTGACGACGCTGCCGCATCTGAGCGACGACCCGGACGCGCTGTTCGACGCGCTGCGGCCGGTGCTGGGCGCGCGGCCCCGGGGGCCGGTCGGGGACCATCACCGGGCCCTGTTCGACGCGCTGGCCGAGCGGTTCGACAGCCGGGCGGTGGTGGAGCGGTCCGGGTTCTCGCTGCGGCTGGTGCCCCGGCTGCGGGAGGTGTTCCCGGAGGCGCGGTTCGTCCATCTGTACCGGGACGGGGCCGACTGCGCGCTGTCGATGAGCCGCCACCCCGGCTTCCGGATGATCCAGCTGATGCGGGAGGGCGGCGACGTTCCGGGCGAGCTGGCCGCGCTGATGAGCGACGAGAGCGCCGAGGTCAAGCCGCTGCTGACGCGGCCGGTGCCGGTGTCCGCGTTCGGGCGGCTGTGGTCGGACACGGTGGTCGAGGGGATGGCGTACCTCGACGCGCTGCCCGCCGGGCTGGTGCTGCCGCTGTCGTACGAGGCGCTGCTCGACGCCCCCGACGCCGAACTCACCCGCCTGGCGGCTCACTTGGGCGTCGAGCCGCTGTCCGGGTGGCTGGCCGGGGCGCGCGTGCTGCTGGACGGCGGGCGGCGCGGCAGCGCCGAACGGCTGCCGCCCGCGGAGCTGGCGGCGCTGCGGGAGAGCTGCCGGGCGGGGGCGCGGGCGCTGGGGGTGTAGGGCGCGCCTGTTGTACGACGGGGCGCGGGCCGTGCCGGTGCCCGGCGCGGGGGCGAGGCGCGGGGCCGGGTCCGCGCCCTGCCGTACCCGGGGCGGGGCGCGCCGCGCCGTACGGCCCGCGGGGCCGGGGACGCTGCCGGGCGACGGTATCGGCCACGGTGCGCTGATCGGTCGGGGCGGCGGCGAGGCCGGTGTCGGCGAGGTTGTCGCCGTTGGCGAGGTACGGCACGACCAGCGCCGGGTCGACCGCTTACCCGACACGAGGCCGGTGGCCCGGCGCAGGGGCGAGGCGCGGGGCCGGGGCCGCGCGCCGTCCCCGGGGCGGGCCGCGCCGTACCCCGGGCGGGGCGCGCCGTACCCGGGGCGGGGGCGCGGCGCGCCGTACGGCCCTCGGGGCCGGGGACGGGCCCGGCCCCAGTCCCTCCGGCGTTTGAGGAGCGGGGCCGGGGTGGAGCCCGCCACGCGGCGGAGCCGCATATTGGTACCGCCGCCCGGGGCCGTGCGTGCGGCGGAGCCTCCGTCAGTAGCCCGCCTTGGCGTTGACGCGGCGCGGGTAGTAGCGCTCGTCGCCTCGGCGCTCGTACTCCTTCCAGCGGGGGGCGTCACCGGTCGGGTGGTCGCCCAGGATGGTGACCCGCTGGCCCTTGCGGTAGGCGGAGTAGTCGTTGATGGCGAGGTGCTGGGTCGCCCGGTTGTCCCACATGGCCACCGCGCCGGGCTGCCAGCGGTAGCGGCAGTTGAAGATCGGCTGCTCGGAGTGTTCGAAGAGGAACTGCAGGACCGAGTCGCTCTCGTGCCTGCTGAGCTGCGGGATGTGCGACGACCACATGCGGGTGACGTACAGCGAGCGGCGCCCGGTCTCCGGGTGGACCCGCACCACCGGGTGCTCGGCCTTCATCTCGCCGACCTCGGGCGCCTTGAGGACGTGGACGGCGGTCAGCCCGTCGAGCATCTCGCGGTACGGCTCGGACAGCGTCTCGTACGCCAGGTACTGGTTGCTCCACATCGTGTCGCCGCCGGACTCCGGGCAGGTGACCAGGTGCAGGATCGAGGCGACCGGCGGGTTGGGGCTGAAGGTGACGTCGATGTGCCACTCGTCGGCCTTGCCGCCCTTGTCGGACTCGATCAGCGCCAGCTCCGGGTAGCCCTCGACCTTCGGCAGGAACGGGTGGGTCTCCACCTCGCCGAAGCGCTTGCCGAGGGCGATGTGGGCCTCCGGGGTGAGGTGGGACTGGTCCGGGAAGAAGATCACCAGGTAGCGCAGCAGCAGTTCGCGGATCCGCTCGAAGTCGGCGTCGCTGACGTTCGTCAGATCCATCCCGAAGATCTCCGCGCCGAGGGCGCCGGACACCGGGCGTACGACTGCTTCCTGTTTCTGCATGAACACTGCCCTTTCAGGTCTGGGGGATACGGTGGGCGCGCGGGTCGGGCAGGACGCCCAGCTGGTGGAGGCGGTCCAGGAACGTCATCGGCCGGGGGCCCAGGCCGGACATGTTGTACGTGACGGTGTGCAACAGCCGGGGATTGCGCCCCGTGAAGCGGACCGCCCGCCGCCCCACGACCCGGCCGCGCCAGGTCAGATCGGTGACCATGCGGGCCGCGTTGTCGCTGGTGGTGGCGGCCTGGGCGAGGACCGGCCGCCGTTCGGCCTGGTAGGCGCGGAGCGCCGCGTCCACGGTGGCGGCGGAGGGCGCGGCTGTGCCGAGGTGGTCGGCGAGCTGGTCGGCCAGGGCGGCCGCGCAGGTGATCGCGGTGTTCATGCCCTGGGCGGCCATCGGGTGCACGGCGTACGCGGCCTCGCCGACGAAGGCCATCCCGGGGACGGCCAGCCGGGGCGAGAGGAATCGGGACACGGGCAGCAGCTGTCTGCTGTCCAGACCGGCCAGCAGCGGCCCGGACAGGGGTTCCAGCGCCGGAACCTCCGCCACCACCCCCTCCGCCCAAGCGGCCAGGGCGGCCCGGTCGCGGCTGCCGCGCAGTTCGTCGGGCGCGGTCTGGACGTACAGCCGCACCCGGTCGCCGGGCAGCGCGTACACCAGCCTCAGCCCGCGCGGGCTGAGGTACGCGGAGAAGTCGTCCGGGCGGGGCGCGCCCGCGAGGTCGAACGACACCAGCCGGTGCGGGTAGTCCACCCGCCGGGCCTCGATGCCCGCCGCGCGGCGCAGCCGGGACGAGATGCCGTCCGCCGCGACGGTCAGCGGCGCGTGGACCTCGTACCGCCGTCCGCCCTCGGTGACCGCCACGCCGGTGACGCGGCCCGAGCCGTCGTCGTGCAGGGCCTCCTCGACCAGGGCGCCCCGGCGCACCTCGACGGTCGGGCCGAGCCCTTCGGCCAGCGCGTCCAGGATGGTGAGGTGGTCGTGGGAGAGCAGCCACCGGTCGCCCTCGGGGAGCTGCCCGTAGTCCAGCGCCATCAGCGGCGCCCCGGCCGGATCGCGCACCACCAGGTGGCCCAGCCGCACCCCGGCCCGCTGCTCCAGCAGCCGTTCGGTCCCCCAGCGGCGCAGCACGCGCAGCGCGCCGGGCTGCAGCACCTCGCCCTTGGCGACCGGGCGGAGCTTCGGCTGCTTGTCGACGACGAGGACGCGCAGGCCCAGCGCGCCCAGGGCGCGGGCGGAGGCGAGCCCTCCGGCGCCCGCGCCGCACACGACGGCGTCGTATGGGGTGTTCTGCGTACTCGGCTCGCTCATGCGGAGGCCTCCCGGGGCGTGGTGGCCGTCCGCAGCCGGGCCAGGGCGCGGAGCGCGAGGCCGGAGGCGATCACGTCGTCCGCGTAGCGGTAGCAGAAGCGGATGTACTCGTTCACCGGCGATCCGGCCCAGCCGCCGTCCGGCCGCTGGGCGTCCGTCAGATAGCGGGCGGCGGCCGTCACGGGCTGTGAGCCGGGGTCGTGGCCCGCGGCGAGCAGCGCGTACAGCGCCCAGGCGGTGTCCTCGACCGTGCCCGGAGGGGCGCCGTCCGCGCCCGCCGAGGCGCCGCCCCAGGAGCCGTCGTCGTGCTGGGTGCGCAGCAGCCACGCGGCCGCCCGCCCGGCCGCCGGATGCCCGGCGCCGACCGTGCGGCACAGGGTTTCCAGTACGACCGACGTGCCCGCCGTGCGGCCCCGGTACCAGAGGGCCTCGTACGAACCGTCCGCCGAACCTCCCGTCCGCTGCTGCCCGATGAGCCAGCGCACGGCCTTCGCCACGCGCCGGTCGTCGGGGCGCGCGCCGTCGTCGAGCAGCGCGCGGACCGCCTTGGCCGTCATCTGCGGGCAGGGGCCGAACCCGCCCGGCTTGCTGTTCCGTACGGCCAGGCTCCAGGAGCCCGCGGAGTCCTGCGTCCGGGTCAGCCAGTCGATGCCGCGCCGTACGTGCGAGTCGTTGCCGCCGCCGGGGAGGCGCAGCAGCACCGAGCTGATCTCGGCGGTCTCCAGCGCCATGGGCCAGCTGTGCGCGCTGGAGAAGCCCCAGTAGCCGGGCGGGCAGGCGAGGGCGGCGAACGGGGCGTTCTGCTGGCGCTCATGGAACATCGCGCGGGTCGGCGTCAGGCGCGGGTCGTCCGCGTACCCCGCCTCCAGGAGGGCGGCGGCGGCGAAGCTCGACCAGGTGACGTCCAGCGGCATCAGCTCCCACCCGCCGTCCGCGTCGGCCGCCTCCCGCAGCCAGGCGGTGGCGCTTTGGACGATGTCCGGGGCGAGGCCGGAACGGGTGGTGCCGACGCAGATGAGGCCGGTCAGCCAGGGGTCGGTGCTGAACGACCCGCTCGTGCCCTCCCGTTCGTACGCCTCGCGCACGACGGCCAGCGCGGCGGGCCGGGCCAGCGCGTTGAGCCGCCGCCGCACCAGGCCCTGGGTGCCCCGGCGCACGGTGGCCTGGCCGAGCGCCATGCTCGCGAGGATCGGCAGCCGCAGGCTGAGCAGCCGCCGCGCGGGGCCGGGCAGCAGCAGCAACTCCAGGGGGAGGCGGGGCAGCGACGCCTCGTCCAGCCGCCCCGCGAGGGCGTCGAACTGCCGGATCAGCCCCGCCATCACCGGCTCCGGCAGCGCCTCGGGCCCGCCCAGCTGCGCCAGCCGCTGCCGCCCGGCGCGTACGGCGGGGGCCGCGTGGCGGGGGGCGACCAGGTCGAGCGCGTCGGTGACGACGGCGGTGGTCAGCACCTCGTCGGCCACCCCGCGCATGGCCCAGCCGCCGCTGTCGCGCTGCGCCTTGACGAGCCGGTCGGCGCCCCGGGTGAGGAGCGCGCCGCCGCTCCCGGCGAGGTGCAGGGCGATGAGGGCGAGGGCGGTGTTCGCCGGGGAGAACCGGTCTTCCGTCGCGTCGGGAGCGAACACACCGTCCGGCCGCCGCCGGGCGAACAGCGCCTCGGCACCGGCGGTGACGGCGGCGTCGATCCGGTCGGTCAGGGGTGAGGTCACCATGGGCTCGGACGGTCCTTCCGTAGTGCGGCGCGGAGGGTGTGGCGAGGGTCGGGGAGCCGGGGCGGACGCCGGTAGGCGCCCTGTCCCGGGGCTGGGGCCGGGTCGGGGCGCGGGCCCGATTCCGGGAGCAGACCCGAGTCCTGACCCGGGTCCAACTGCGGGCGCAGGCCCGGTTCCGGGGCCGGGAGCGGATCGGGGCCCTGGCGCGGGCCCGGATCCGCGCGCTGCTCCGCGCGCGTAGCGGCACCCGGGCGGGGGCCCGAGGCCTCGACGGCGCCCGGGCGGGGAGCCGCAGCCTCGGCGGTGCCCGAGCGGGGAGCCGCAGCCTCGGCGGTGCCCGAGCGGGGAGCCGCAGCCTCGGCGGTGCCCGAGCGGGGAGCCACGCCGTCAGCGGCAGCCGGGCGAGGAGCCGCAGCATCAGTGACGCCCGAGCAGGGAGCCACTGCCTCAGCAGCACCCGAGCGGGGAGCCACGCCGTCAACAGCACCCGCGCGAGGAGCCGCAGCATCAGTGACGCCCGAGCGGGGGCCCACACCGTCAACAGCACCCGCACGGGAAGCCGCAGCATCAGCAGCACCCGAGCGGGGAGCCACGCCGTCAGCGGCAGCCGGGCGAGGAGCCGCAGCATCAGTGACGCCCGAGCAGGGGGCCACTGCCTCAGCAGCACCCGAGCGGGGAGCCACGCCGTCAGCGGCACCCGCGCGAGGAGCCGCAGCATCAGTGACGCCCGAGCGGGGGCCCGCGCCCTCAGCAGCACCCGGGCGGGGAGCTGCGGCCTCGGCGGTGCCTGGGCGGGCCCCCGCAGCCTCAGCGGCCCCCGAGCGGGGAGTCGCAGCATCAGCAGCACCCGGGCGGGGGCCCGCGCCCTCGGCGGTGGCCGGGCGCGGGGGCGCGGCGTCGGTGGTGGCGGGAGGGCCCTGCCCCTCCCAGCCGTCCGGGGGGATTTCGTGGTGGGCGCGCAATGTGGCCTGGGTCAGCACGCTGAGGGTGAGGAGGGGGATCAGCACCGCCAGGGTCTGGGGCAGGGGCCAGCCGCCAGCAAGCACCGCGCCCGCCAGGATCAGCCGTTCGGCGACCAGCACCTCGTGGGCCCGTAGCGCCCGGACCTGGGTCAGCGGGGCCGCGCCGCGCAGCAGCGGGGTGAAGGCGGCGGTGCCGCAGGCCGCCGCGACGGCCAGCAGGGCGGCGAACGCGGGCCGCCCGGCCGGGGCGGCGAACGCGACGCAGACCATGGCGGTGACGATCGCGGCGGCGTACAGCAGGGCGGCGGTGCGCGCCGCGTAGCGGACGCCCCGCAGCACCGGAAGCGTGTGGTAGCCGCCGCTGCGGTCGCCGTCGACGTCGCGGAGGGTGCCGACCAGGTTGGACGCCGTGTCATGGCACCAGAAGGCGAGGGCGGCGAGCAGGACGGCGGGCCAGCGCGGCTCCCCTCCGGCGGTCATCGCGCCGAAGACGACGGTGAGCGCGGTCAGCGCGCCCCGCACCGCGTTGCCGGACAGCCCGCGGCCCTTGAACACCTTGCTGTACGCGACGATGCCCGCGATCCCCGCCGCGACCAGCAGCAGAGCGGTCCAGGCGGCGAGCGCGGTGATCACGGCGGCCGCGAGGGCGCACAGCACGCCGGAGGCCACGGCCGCGCGGGGGCTCAGCCGCCCCGAGGGGATCGGGCGCTGCGGCTTGCCGATGGCGTCCAAGTGGCGGTCGAAGTAGTCGCCGAGGTAGTGCCCGGCGATCCAGCTGAGGGTCGGTACGGCCCAGGCGGCCCACAGGTGCGCCGCCGGGGGCGAGCCGTCGGCCAGTGCGGCACCGGCCAGGCCCACCAGGCCCGGGTAGGAGAGGGTGTACAGCCGCCAGGTCTGTAAGTGCGCCCAAACGTGCGCCCAGGCCCCGGTGGCGAGCGCCCCGGGCACGGTCACCGCTCCCGGTCGGCGGAGAAGTCCGCGATGGCGGCGAGCGCGGCGGAGCCCTCGGTCGGCGGCAGTTCGGCGAGGCAGTCCTTGGCGTGGGCCACCTCCGCCCTGGCCCGCTCGCGGGCGGCGCGCAGCGCGCCGGTGGAGTCCAGGACGCCGCGTACGGAGTCGTAGGCGTCCTGCGCGGGCAGCGTGCCCCGCAGCGCGGTCCGCAGCGCCTCGCGCTCGGCGGCACCGGCCCGTTCGTACGCCATGAGCACGGGGAAGGTGGGGCGCCCGTTGGCGGTGTCGCTTAAGCCGGACTTGCCGGTGGCCGCCGTCTCGCTGGTGTACGGCAGCAGGTCGTCGTGCATCTGGAAGGCGAGCCCGAGGTGTTCGGCGTACGAGGTGAGGGCCCGCTGCCAGGGGGCGTCGGCGCCGCCGAGGAGGGCCCCGGCGTGGCAGGAGCCACGGAAGAGCGCGCCGGTCTTGAGCGAGATCATCGTGAGGTAGCGGTCGAGTCCGCAGGCCGCGTCCCCGGACAGCTCGGCCTCCATCGCCTGGCCCCGGCACAGGTCGCCCCCCGCGCGGGCCAGGACCCGTACGGCCTCCAGCAGCCGGTCGGCGGGCAGGCCCTGGTCGGCGCACTCGGCGACGGCGCCGAACATGCCCATGATCAGGGCGTCGCCGGTGACGACGGCGTCCGCGACGCCGTACCGCGCCACGACCGTGGGACGGCCCCGGCGCAGCGCGTCGCCGTCGATGACGTCGTCGTGGACCAGCGACCCGGTGTGCAGGTACTCCACGCCGAGCGCGGCGGGCAGGCTCTCCTCGTAGCCGCCGCCCACGGCCCTGGCCGACTCCACGAGCAGCAGCGGGCGCAGCAGTTTGCCCGCGGGCAGCAGGGCGTAGCGGGATATCCGGTGGACCCGCTCGTCGCCGGACGGCCAGCGGGATTCGAGGTCGCGCAGCAGCCGGGCGAGGGTGGGGTGGGCGGGGGAGAGCGGATCCGCCGGGGCGGTCACCGTGGTGTGCGGGGCGGCCGTCACGGGGTCTCCCCGCCGGAGGGGGCCGCGCCTCCCGGGGGCCCGCCGAACTCCCGTGCCTTGGCCGCCAGCTGCGCGAACGCGTCGTTGGCCGCGGGCTCGGCGATGGTCACCCGTACGCCCTCGCCCGGCTTGCCGCACACCAGGACGCCGTGGTCCGCGCAGAACTGGGTGAAGCGCTCGACGCCGGACTCCATCGGCAGCCACAGGAAGTTGGCCTGGCTGGGCGTCACCTGCCAGCCCTGTTCGGCCAGGGCGCCGTGCAGCCGCTCCCGTTCGCGGGCGGTCTCCTCGCACTGGCGGCGGATCGCGGCGGACTCGGCGAGGGCGGCGACGGCCGCGGCCTGGGCGGCGGCGCCGACCCGGTAGAAGGTCAGGGCGCCCCGCAGCGGCGCGAGGGCGCGCTCATGCCCCACGAGGTAGCCGACGCGCAGGCTGAGCAGGCCGTACGACTTGGAGAAGGTGCGCACCACGCACACCCGCTCGTCCTCCCGGTACAGCTCGATGCCATGGGCGACGGCGGCGGCGTCCGGGTCGGCGAAGTCGATGTACGCCTCGTCGATCAGCACGGTGACGTGGGAGGGCAGCAGGTCGAGGAAACGCCGCAGCGCCGCCTGGCCGACGGCGGTGCCGGTGGGGTTGTTGGGGTTGCAGACGATGACCAGCCGCGTCTGCTCGGTGACGGCCGCCGCCATCGCCGCCAGGTCGTGGGTCTCGTCCCGCAGCGGCACCCGCACGGTGCCGGAGGCGGCGTTGGCCGCCATCATCGGGTACGCCTCCCAGGACGGCCAGGCGTGCACGGTGTGGGTGTCCGGCCCGGTGTGGGCGGTGAACAGCAGCTGGAGCAGGGCGCCGGAGCCGGGCCCCACGGCCACGTCCCCGGGCTCCACCCCCAGGTGCTCGGCGATGGTCCGGGACAGACCGAACCCCAGCGCGTCAAGGGTGCGGTGGGCGTCGGCGGCGGTGTCCTGGACGGCCCGCAAGACGGCTGGAAGGGGTGGGTGGAAGGTCTCGTTCAGCGACATCTGATGCTGTACGGCGCCCTGGGCGAGCACCGGCTGCATTCTGTTCCAGCCGTCTTTGTCAGACATTGTTCCATTCCAATCCGCGGAAATTCTAGGGAAATCCCGCAAGGTTTGGATCGGCAGCACACCGAATGATGGGGGTGGTCGGTGGTGGAAGCGGCGGAGAATACGAAAATGGGCTCAGCGGGCCCAGCCCACGCGAACAGCGTGTTGACCAGCGGCCGTCGCTCAGCCGCCTCCATGAGTGTGGAGGGCGCCGGGACCTACGTCCAATAAGGATCTTCCCGGCATCCATAAACGCCTTTTACAGTGGTTCATGTGCTCGACATCCATCAGTTAGCTGTCATAGCCGGTGTGGCGCGCGCGGGTTCCTACACCGCCGCCGCCGAATTGCTGGGTTACACCCAGCCCGCCGTCAGCTACCGCATGCGCGCGCTGGAACGCACCATCGGCGTGCAGCTCGCGGTCCGGTCGGGGCGCGGCGTACGGCTCACCCCGGCGGGCCGCCGCCTGGCCCAGCACGCCGAGGTGGTGCTGTCCGCGCTGGGCGCCGTCGAGGACGAGTTCCGTACGTACGCCGCCCACGCGCGCGGCATGGTGCGGGTGTCCGCGATCCACAGCGCCTGCGCCTCGCTGCTGCCCGGCGCGGTGGCGCGGCTGCGGTCCGCCCGGCCCGACGTACAGATCGTCCTGGAGCGGGCCACCTCCCCGGACGCGTACCGCTCACTGCGGGACGGGACGTCCGACGTGGCCCTGGTGAGCGTCCGCGACGGCTCCCGCCCGGACGAGCCCGGCCACGGGACGGGAACCGATTCCGAAGCCGAAGCCGACCCCGACGCCGATGTGGTGGACTTCCCGCTGATCAGCGACCCGCGCTGCGTACTGCTCCCGTACGACCACCCGCTGGCCGACCTGCGGACGATCCCCCTCAGCGCGCTGGCCGACGAGGCCTGGGTGCTGGACGAGGACCGCGAGGAGTTCACCGCCGCCTGCGCCCGGGCGGGCTTCGAGCCCCGTACCGTCGCCATCACCAACGACCCCGCCACCGCCCACGACCTGGTCGCACACGGCGTGGGCGCGGCCGTGGCGGAGGGCCTGGCGCTGCCGCCGAGGCCCGACCCGCGAGTGGTGGCCCGCCCCCTGCGCGGCTGGCCGCCGCGCCGCGTGCACGCCCTGCTGCGGGCGGAGGCGCGACGGACGCCCGCGGTGGAGGCGCTGCTCGCGGCCCTGCGGGAGGCGGTGGAGGACCACCTCGCGGCGGACGGGGACAGCGGGGTGCCGCGATGGGGTAGAGTAGATCTTGCAACGCCGCCCCGAGGGGCGGAAGTTGATGCGTCGGTCGTCTAAGGCAAGATACTCGTCTCCAAACGAGGGATGTAGGTGCAAGGCCTGCTCGGCGCTCCATGAAAGATCCCTCTCCTGTTCGCCAGGGGAGGGATTTTTTGCGTGCGCCCGTCGCGGGTCGCGGTCAGCGGGCGAGGCTCGCGTAGATCGTCTTGCCCTGGCCCCGGGTGATCGTCACCTCCCGGGCCAGCCGGCGGACCATATGCCAGCCGAAGCCGCCGGTGCCGGTGTTCAGATCGGGCGGACGGGCCCGGGGAGCCGCCGGGTTCGGGTCGCTGACGGCGACCGTCACCACGTCCGGACCGGCGGAGAGTTCGAGGGTGTACCGGCCGCCCCCGTGCCGCAGCGCGTTGGTGACCAGCTCGGATACCACCAGGAGTATCGCGTCGGTCGCGTCCGGGGCCGGGGCCGGACTGAGCCCCCGGGTGAAGGCGCGGGCGACGGCGCGGGCGCGGTGAATTCCGCCAGGGCTGTCACCCCGCACCACGGTGGAGGCCGTGGGCCGAGCGCTGGCGATCTTCGTGGCGTTCATACGCGTACACCCCTGGTTGCTTCGGATGTGCCCTTTGCAGAGGCTCGTCTGCCCGCTCCGCCGCTTCGCACGCTTGGTCCGGGCACACCAGGCCCTCGACCGTCCGTACCGACAAAAATCTGTCGTGGCGGATGTAGACATCGGTGGGATACCGGAGTTAGATTCCCTGTCGTAGTCACGGCGCCCGATGAGGCGCGGCACACCGACGACAAGGAGGCGGACACCATCAGGATCGCCCGGGCGCAGAGCTGAGGCCGCTCGGGTACCGCACGCCCCGGAAGGGAAGGTGGTCCCCGGTCAGAAATCCGCGATCCCCGCACACTCGTCTGCGCAGACGAGTCCGCGGAAAATGGTGTTGAACCCCTCGGGGCCCTGGAGCCGAAACGGCACCAGGGCCCCTCGACGCGCGACCGACGACAGGACGGATGAGAGGTGTCAGTGGCCGAAGACAGCCAGCACAACCGGCTCGACGACGACGACTACCCCGCGTACACCATGGGCCGTGCCGCCGACCTCCTCGGCACCACACCGGCCTTCCTGCGGGCCATCGGCGAAGCCGGTCTGGTCGCCCCGCTGCGCTCGGAGGGCGGCCACCGCCGCTACTCCCGCCACCAGCTGCGCATCGCCGCCCGCGCCCGGCAGCTGGTCGATCAGGGCACCCCGATCGACGCCGCGTGCCGCATCGTCATGCTGGAAGACCAGCTCGAAGAGGCCCGGCGCGACAACGACGACCTGCGGCGCGGCGCCGTGGAGCCCCGGCGCGACGGCGATTGCGCGACGGGCCCCCGGATGGGTTAAAGTAGATCTTGCAACGCCGCCCCGAGGGGCGGAAGTTGATGCGTCGGTCGTCTAAGGCAAGATACTCGTCTCCAAACGAGGGATGTAGGTGCAAGGCCTGCTCGGCGCTCCATAGAGAATCCCCCTCCTTCCTTGAAGGAGGGGGATTTTTCGCGTCCGGGCACTCACGCGGACGGTGTGGTCCCGCCCGGGTGGCGGTGGCGCCAGGTCCAGAAGACGGCGGTGGAGACGAGCGACCACCCGGCCAGCACCAGGAACGGGAACGCGTGCTGGTGCTCGCCGAAGTAGACGGCCGTGTGCTGGGCGTTGACGGAGGCGCCCGGCGGAAGCCAGCGGCCCACGGTACCGAGCAGCGACGGCAGCAGCGGCCAGGAGACCGCACCGCCCGACGACGGGTTGCCGAGCAGGACCATCAGCCCCCAGGTGGGGATGAGCGCCCAGCGTCCGAACAGGACGTTGAACATGGAGAAGACCATCCCCGAGGTGAACATGGTCAGGGCGAGGATCCCCCAGGACCCGGCGAAGGGCAGATCCAGCGCGCCGAGCCCCCAGTCGACGATCGCGGCGATAACGAAGCCGCCGAGCAGGGCGTACGCGACGGTGAAGGCGATCCGCGCGGCCGGGCTCAGGGCGGCGGCGTTGACACTCAGCTGGACCGCGCCGAGGAAGCCCATGATCACCGCGGCCAGCGAGATGTAGAAGACCGCGAGCCCCCGGGGATCGCCCGGCTGGAGCGGGTTCAGGTCCCGTACGGCGACGGGCACGCCCACCGCCCGGCCCACCTTCGTACCGGCCGAGCCGAGCACCTCGGCGACGCTGGCGCCCGCGGCGGAGGACAGGTCCAGCTCGACGCCGCGGCCGCGCGTCCGCAGGATCCCGAAGATCTGCTGCTCCTCGGCGGCCCAGCGGGCCCGGCCGAACGACGGCTCGCGGCGCAGCCGCAGCGACGTGTCCAGGGCCTTCTCCATCCCGGCGACGAAGCGCCTCGGCGGGGCGTCGCCCGGGTGGGCGCTGACGACGGCGACGGGGATCTGGCGCGGGGTGGGGTTCGCGAAGGCGAAGGTGTACGAGCCCGCGAAGAGCCCCGCGCCCGCCGAGATGATCAGCACGATGACCGTGGCCGGAAAGAACGGGCTGTGCTTGAACCGGGTCCACGGAGACCGGGCCTCCGGGGGCCGGGCCTCCGGGGGCCGGGCCTCGGGAGACCGGGCCTCCGGGGAGTCGTCGTCCGCCATGCGCCCACGCTAGATCGGACACTCCCGGCATATCGCGCGACGTGGCCCGGACAACACCCGGCGGAAATGGTTCGCCAGTCGTTTTGCCGAGGTGAGATCCTGGGGTCCGTATGTCCACGACTCCTGCCCCCGCCCTGCCCGCCCTCCTGGAGCGGCTCCCCGAGCTGATGCTGCGCGACCAGCAGCGGCTGGGGCGCCGACTCGACGGCGCCCGCCGGATCCGTAAGCCCGAGGCCCGTACGGCCGTGCTCGGCGAGATCGCCGAGGACTTCGAGCGGGCGGAGCTGCGGGTCGCGGACCGCCGCGCCGCCGTACCGGACGTCACCTATCCGCAAGAGCTGCCGGTCAGCCAGAAGAAGGACGACATCCTCGCGGCCGTCCGCGATCACCAAGTGGTGATCGTCGCGGGCGAGACCGGCTCCGGGAAGACGACGCAGATCCCCAAGATCTGTCTGGAGCTGGGCCGCGGCGTCAAGGGACTGATCGGCCACACCCAGCCCCGCCGGATCGCGGCCCGCACCGTGGCCGAGCGCATCGCGGACGAGATCGGGACGCCGCTCGGCGAGTCCGTCGGCTGGAAGGTCCGCTTCACCGATCAGGTGAGCCAGGACACCCACATCAAGCTGATGACCGACGGCATCCTGCTCGCCGAGATCCAGACCGACCGCGAGCTGCGCCAGTACGACACGATCATCATCGACGAGGCCCATGAGCGCAGCCTCAACATCGACTTCCTGCTCGGCTATCTGGCCCAGCTCCTCCCCCGCCGCCCCGACCTCAAGGTCGTGATCACCTCCGCGACCATCGACCCGGAGCGCTTCTCCCGCCATTTCGGGGACGCGCCGATCGTCGAGGTCAGCGGGCGTACGTATCCGGTCGAGGTGCGCTACCGGCCGCTGCTGGAGGAGGGCGGCGAGGACAGCGACCGGGACCAGATCACCGCGATCTGCGACGCCGTGGACGAACTGCAGGCCGAGGGGCCCGGCGACGTCCTGGTCTTCCTCTCCGGCGAGCGGGAGATCCGGGACACGGCCGACGCGCTGAACAAGAAGCAGCTGAGATCCACCGAGGTGCTGCCGCTCTACGCGCGGCTGTCGCACGCCGAACAGCACCGGGTCTTCCAGAGACACAGCGGCCGCCGGATCGTCCTCGCGACGAACGTCGCGGAGACCTCGCTAACCGTCCCCGGCATCCGGTACGTGATCGACCCGGGCACGGCCCGGATCTCCCGCTACAGCCATCGCACCAAGGTCCAGCGGCTGCCCATCGAGCCGGTCAGCCAGGCCAGCGCCAATCAGCGCAAGGGCCGCTGCGGCCGGACCAGCGACGGCATCTGCGTCCGGCTGTACTCCGAGGACGACTTCCTCACCCGCCCGGAGTTCACGGACGCCGAGATCCTCCGTACCAACCTGGCCTCCGTCATCCTCCAGATGACCGCGGCGGGGCTCGGCGACATCGAGAAGTTCCCGTTCATCGACCCGCCGGACCGGCGCAACATCAAGGACGGCGTCCAGCTCCTGGAGGAGCTGCACGCGCTGGACGGCAAGCAGAAGGACCCGCGCAAGCGGCTCACCCCGGTCGGCCGGAAGCTCGCCCAGCTGCCGGTGGACCCCCGGCTCGCCCGGATGGTGCTGGAGGCGGACCGCAACGGCTGTGTCCGCGAGGTCATGGTGATCGCGGCGGCGCTCTCCATCCAGGACCCGCGCGAGCGCCCCTCCGACAAGCAGGCGCAGGCGGACCAGCAGCACGCCCGGTTCAAGGACGAGTCGGGCGACTTCCTGGCCTTCCTCAACCTGTGGAAGTACATCCGGGAGCGGCAGAAGGAGCTGTCCTCGTCCGCGTTCCGCCGCATGTGCCGCAACGAGTACCTGAACTACCTGCGCATACGCGAGTGGCAGGACATCTACAGCCAGCTGCGCACGGTCGCCAAGACCATGGACATCCAGCTGTCCGAGCAGGACGCGGCGCCGGACCCCATCCATCAGTCGCTGCTGTCCGGGCTGCTGTCGCACGTCGGGCTGAAAGACACGGAGAAGAACGAGTACCTGGGCGCGCGGAGCGCCAAGTTCGCCGTCTTCCCCGGGTCGGCGCTGTTCAAGAAGCCGCCGCGCTGGGTCATGTCGGCGGAGCTGGTCGAGACGTCCCGGCTGTGGGCGCGGGTCAACGCGAAGATCGAGCCGGAGTGGATCGAGCCGCTGGCCCAGCACCTGGTCAAGCGCACCTACAGCGAGCCGCACTGGGAGCAGAAGCAGGCGGCGGTGATGGCGTACGAGCGGGTCACGCTCTACGGCGTCCCGGTCGTCGCCCAGCGGAAGGTCAACTACGGCCGGATCGACCCGGAGACCAGCCGCGACCTGTTCATCCGCAACGCCCTGGTCGAGGGCGACTGGCGCACCCACCACCAGTTCTTCCAGGACAACCGGAAGCTGCTGGGCGAGGTGGAGGAGCTGGAGCACCGCGCCCGGCGTCGCGACATCCTGGTGGACGACGAGACGCTGTTCGACTTCTACGACCAGCGCATCCCGGAACACGTGGTGTCCGGGGCGCACTTCGACTCCTGGTGGAAGCACAAGCGCCGGGACGAGCCGGAGCTTCTCAACTTCGAGAAGTCGATGCTCATCAACGAGCGGGCGCAGGGCGTCACCAAGGACGCGTATCCGGACTCCTGGCGTCAGGGGAAGCTCAAGTTCAGGGTGACGTACCAGTTCGAACCGGGGGCGGACGCGGACGGCGTGACCGTCCACATCCCGCTCCAGGTGCTCAACCAGGTCACCCCGGACGGCTTCGACTGGCAGATCCCGGGGCTGCGCGAGGACCTGGTCACCGAGCTGATCCGGTCGCTGCCCAAGCCGGTGCGCCGCCACTACGTCCCGGCGCCGAACTACGCCACCCGCTTCCTGGACGGCACCGTGCCGCTCCAGGAGCCGCTGACGGCGGCGCTGGGCCGGGAGCTGCACCGGATGGTCGGGGTGCGGATCGAGCCGGAGGACTGGGACCCGGCCAAGGTCCCCGACCACTTGAAGATCACCTTCCGGGTGGTCGACGAGCGGCGCCGCAAGCTCGCCGAGGACAAGGACCTGGAGGCGCTGAAGCAGCGGCTGCGGCCGAAGACCCGGGCGGCGATCTCCAAGGCGTTCGAGTCCTCGAAGGAGTCCGCCGGTATCGAGCAGCGCGCCGGGCTGACCTCGTGGACGGTCGGCACGCTGCCGCGCACCTTCGAGACCCGCCGCGGCGGCCAGCCGGTCAAGGCGTACCCGGCGCTGGTGGACGAGGGCGCGTCGGTGGCGCTGCGGCTCTTCGACACCGAGCCCGAGCAGCGGCAGGCGATGTGGCGGGGCACCCGGCGGCTGATCCTGCTCCAGCTGCCGTCCAACCCGGCGAAGTTCGCCCAGGGCAAGCTGACCAACCAGGCCAAGCTGGCCCTGTCCAGCAGCCCGCACGGCAGCATCGCGGCGCTCTTCGACGACTGCGTCGCCGCGGCCGCCGACCGGCTCATCGCGGCCCGGGGCGGACCGGCGTGGGACGAGGAATCGTTCCGCAAGCTCTTCGACGCGGTCCGGGCCGACCTCGCGGACGCCACGCTGGACACCGTCCGGAAGGTCCAGGAGGTGCTGGCGGCCTGGCAGGCGTGTGAGCGGCGGCTGAAGGGCATCAAGAGCCCGGTGCTGCTGCCGTCCCTCACAGACGTCAGGGAACAGCTCTCGGAGCTGATGAAGCCGGGCTTCGTGACCGCCCACGGGGTACGCCGCCTCCCGGACCTCATGCGCTATCTGGTGGCCGTGGACCGCCGCCTCCAGCAGCTCCCCACCAACGCCGAGCGGGACCGCAGCCGGATGGCGAAGGTGAAGGAGATGCGGGACGAGTACGCCTGGCTGCTGGAGCAGTTCCCGGCGGGCCGCCCGGTGCCGACAGAGGCACTGGAGATCCGCTGGATGATCGAGGAGCTGCGGGTCAGCTACTTCGCGCACGCCCTGGGCACGGCCTATCCGGTCTCCGACAAGCGCATCGTGAAGGCCATCGACGCGGTGGTTCCGTAGCCCTCTTCCCGGCCTCCGGCACCGCCGGACGGGCCGGGCGGGCGCGAGTTCGACCGCACCCCCTGACCTGCTGTAGAGTCTGTGACGCACCACAGCGAAGCACACAGCGAAAAGGCTGTGGAGCGTCACTGATGGTCCTGTGGAGCAGTTTGGAGTGCTCGCCACCCTGTCAAGGTGGAGGCCGCGGGTTCAAATCCCGTCAGGACCGCACAACACCCGAAGGCCCGGATCCGCACAAGGATCCGGGCCTTCGGTCGTCTTGACGGCGACCCGCGCGCGGCGGTACCCAGACTAGAAGGTGGCGTGGGGCTGGCCGGGAGGTGCGGCACATGACGACGACCGCGAAACATGAGACCAGGGCGCTTCTGCGGGCCCATCTGGCGGCCGCCTCCGGCTACCGCCACTTCACCCGGCACTGCCCGGTCTGCCATCGGCTGCTGCGGCTCGCGATGGAGCCAGCGGCCGAGGAGTCGGCGCCCGGGGAGCCGTCCGGGCCGGTGGGCTCCGATGGGCCATCAACTCAGTAAGCCCTTACCGTAGTTATCCGGAAATCGACAAGCGTTGAACCGTGTGACGGGAGTCACCGGCCGCGTCCTGAGAGTGGGGTAACTTACACCCGCCTCACAACAGGTCAATTTAATATGTGCAATTGCACCCTCTGTCCGGGCCATTCCCGGACCTTCCCAGTACCCCCGGTCCGACACCCCGCGCGGGGCCGTCAAGACCCTCCTCAGCCCCGTCCCCGACCCCATGGGCCGACCCGCGACACGGGCGGACACGGGCGGACGCGGGCGGGACGCGGACAGAACGCGGGCACAAAAAGATCGCGCTGGACCCGGCGGAGTCCAGCGCGATCTACGACGCACCCATGTCGAGCGGTGATGGCCTGTTGGGGCAGGCACCCGTCGTGGTGGAGCCATACAGGCGAAAGCCGGGCTGGGGGGCCCGGATATGCCCGGTTATGCGGTTATTCAGGCCTCGCTGCGCTGCTGCGGGATGCCCGCGAGAAGTGCACGGACCTCCGCTTCGCGGTAGCGCCGGTGCCCTCCAAGCGTGCGGATGGACGTGAGCTTGCCTGCCTTGGCCCAGCGCGTGACCGTCTTCGGGTCCACACGGAACATGGTGGCAACCTCAGCCGGGGTCAGCAGCGGCTCGGCATCAGGGGTGCGAGCGGTCATGAGCGGCCTCCTCGGGAGAACCGAACCATCACGGTTCTTTCCTCTAAATTCTGCACCTTGACCCGCGTTGCCCGAAATGGCGGACGCGGGCCGAGTCGGTTATAGGACGAACGGCTTGTCCTCGGCACTACAACTACACCATCTGTCCAGCCCCGTCGGCCAAACCGATGGAATTGCCCTCTCAGGTGTCCAACCTCGACGGAAGCCGATGGACCATGCCATAACGGACAGTCACGCGGCCGTGACGATCAGTCACAACAGGATCAGGGGTATCAGATCCGCCAAGGAGTGCAATACCGATGAATCCGCCCATACTTGGGCGGAAGGAGAACTTCCCGGACTCCTTGTCCTATTTTGACACGAGGATGGGGGATTGCCGCAAGACCCGAAGTCAGTGCTTTAGATCACCATTGACGTAATGGCCCGGATCGGGACCTACGTCCCCCCGCTCCGGTTCTGACGCACCCGGCCGCCCGATGGATCCGTTTTCCCCGGACCCGGTCCACCTCAGCTGGCGTTCTGCCGGTTCCTGATCTCGCTCCACCGGTCGGTCAGCCGCTCGTACGCGCTGCCGGCGCGCTCCCCGTCCCCGTCCCTCAGTGCCGCGAGCCCTTCCGCCACGTCCGCCGCCGAGCGGTCTTCCTCCAGCTGTCCGGCGGGCACCACGTGCACCAGACCGCCGTAGTCCAGTTCGACCAGCGACCGCGGATGAAATTCCTCCAGCCACCGGCCCACGTCCACCAGGCCGTCGATGAGCGGCCCCTCGCCGAGAGCCTCCTTGAGCACCTTAAGCCCGCGGGCGACCCGCCTCCTGGCCTGGACCATCGGGGTGCGGTAACGCAGGATGAGACCCTCGTCACCCTTGGTGTACTCGCGCTCCTCGTCCGCGAAGAGAACGAACCAGCGGACCGGGACATGCCAGGTCGCCGAGCGGATCCACGGACGGGCGTCCGGGTTGCGCTCCAGCCACTGCTCGTAGTCCGAGGCGGCCTGCCGGCGCACCACGGGAGGCAGCGCGGCGTCCAGGAGGGGGCCGGGAAGGCGCTCGGACAGCTCTTCCAGGGCCAACCAGCCGCGCAGCCGCGTCCGCCACGGACAGACGCATGTGACGCCGTCCACGAGCGCCACAAAGGCGTCCGCGCTCTCGTGCACCGGAACCGGCACCGGCGGCACCGGCAGCAGGTCCGCGAGCGAGCGCCGCAGCTCGTCCTGTGAGCCGGGGAGGTCGTCGCGCTTGGCGTAGCGCGCCCAGTGGGCGCGCTCCGGCTCGGGAAAAGCGGCCAGTGGCTCATAGACACGGAGATACGCCGCATACGGGACAATCACCGAAGACGCCAAGGTCACACGCGCTCCCTCAAGGCCGATACCACCGCCAGGAGTTGCCTACCCCCTGCTCACGGCATCGTCCCACGACCACCATCCGGACTCGTCGGGGACATGGCCGCTCCCGCGCCCTCCCAGGGCTTACGCTCGTGCCCACCGGCCCTCCCCACCAGCACGGAGGGCGCCTTACCCGACCTATGGGAGTCACCACCGTGACCGACGTACGTCACACCGTCAGCGTCGACGGTCCGACGGAGAGTCGCGTGCCGCACCCTCTCTCACCCCTGTCGATACTGTTCCGCTCCGATCTGGGCGGCCATGAGCAGGTCCTCCTGTGCCAGGACAGGGAGAGCGGTCTGAAGGCCGTCATCGCGCTCCACTCGACCGCCCTGGGCCCCGCCCTCGGCGGCACCCGCTTCCACGCCTACAGCGCCGAGGAGCACCCCGAGGAAGCGGCGGTCCTCGACGCACTCAACCTCGCCCGCGGCATGTCCTACAAGAACGCGCTGGCCGGGCTCGACCACGGCGGCGGCAAGGCCGTGATCCTCGGCGATCCCGAGGAGATCAAGACCGAAGCGCTGCTGCTCGCCTACGGCCGCTTCGTGGCCTCCCTCGGCGGCCGCTACGTCACCGCCTGCGACGTGGGCACCTACGTCGCCGACATGGACGTGGTCGCCCGCGAGTGCCCCTGGACCACCGGCCGCTCCCCCGAGAACGGCGGCGCGGGCGACTCCTCCGTACTGACCGCCTACGGCGTCTTCCAGGGCATGCGGGCCAGCGCCCAGGCCTCCTGGGGCGCGCCCACGCTGCGCGGCCGCCGGGTGGGCATCGCGGGCGTCGGCAAGGTCGGCCACCACCTGGTGGAGCACCTGCTCGAAGACGGCGCCGAGGTCGTCGTCACCGATGTGCGCGCCGAGTCGGTCGACCGCGTGCTGGCCCGCCACCCCCGGATCGAGGCGGTCCGGGACACCGGCGCGCTGATCCGCGCCGACCTCGACGTGTACGCGCCGTGCGCCCTCGGCGGCGCGCTGGACGACGACACGGTGCCCGCCCTGACCGCGAAGGTGGTGTGCGGCGCGGCCAACAACCAGCTCGCCCACCCGGGCATCGAGAAGGACCTCGCCGACCGCGGGATCCTCTACGCGCCGGACTACGTGGTGAACGCGGGCGGTGTGATCCAGGTCGCGGACGAACTGCACGGTTTCGACTTCGAGCGGGCCAAGGCCAAGGCGTCAAAGATCTTTGACACAACTTTGGCCATTTTTGATCGGGCCCGGACCGACGGGATTCCGCCCGCGGCCGCCGCCGACCGGCTCGCCGAACACCGGATGGCGGAGGGCCACAACGCCCCCTGAGAGGTGCCTGAGCTGCGCCTGAGCACGGCCTGAGCGCCGCCCGGGGGACACCTGGGCGTCGCCCGGGCGCCGCTTGAGTGACGCCCAGGGATGCTCTCGGGATGCTTCGACAGGCCGTGCGGGAAACGGGAGAACGCCCCTCGGAGCGGGCCGTAACGCCCCGTGCGGGGCCCTCGGCGAGAGATCCCTCACGGCCTGTCGGCGGGTCGGCCCCGGAGACAGGTTAAAATCGCAGCTGACCAGCGGGGACGGGGCTCCCCGCGGGTTCTGCACCGTGGCACGTCGTGTGGGCGACGTACCGTATGGCCACAGAAGCAGGTACCGTTGAAGCCCTACGGACCGGTCTCTCTTAGGGGAGTCCGCTCCGATTCATGAACGTGAACGCGTGTCAAGACTCTGGGGCCGTCGAGCCCCGTCGTTGAGGGGGTCGAGCCATGGGGCGCGGCCGGGCCAAGGCCAAGCAGACGAAGGTCGCCCGCCAGCTGAAGTACAACAGCGGCGGGACGGACCTCTCACGCCTGGCCGAGGAGCTGGGCGCATCGCCGCAATCGAACCAGCCGCCGAATGGCGAGCCGTTCGAGGATGACGATGAGCTGGACGATGACCCGTACGCACAGTACGCGGATCTGTACAACGACGATGACGACGAAGACGACGACCGGTCGGATCCGTCCGCGCAACGTCGCCGCGCCTGAAGGTGTATCCCCGCATCCGCGGGGCTGATCCACACACCCTTCCAGGCGCTCGGCAATCGCCGCACCTCCGCCGGTCCGGGGCACCCCGCCTCGGACCGGCTTCTGTGCTGTCCGCGCACCCGGCGCGGGCCAGCTCAGCTCGCGTAGTCACCGGTCAGCGTCACCGCTTCCGTGTCACCGGCCGAACGGTCGGTGATCTCACCGCTGACCCAGGCGTCGACCCCGCGGTCCGCCAGGGTCGTGAGCGCGGCGTCCACCGACTCGCCCGGCACGACGGCCATCATGCCGACGCCCATGTTGAGGGTCTTCTCCAGCTCCAGCCGCTCCACCGAGCCGAGCCGCCCCACCAGGTCGAAGACCGGTCCTGGGGTCCAGGTCGAGCGGTCCACCTCCGCGCGCAGGCCGTCCGGGATGACCCGGGCCAGGTTGTTGGCGAGCCCGCCGCCGGTGATGTGCGAGAAGGCGTGCACCTCGGTCGTCCGGGTCAGCGCCAGGCAGTCCAGCGAGTAGATCCGGGTCGGCTCCAGCAGCTCCTCCCCCAGCGTCCGGCCCAGCTCCGGAACCTCGCGGTCCAGCGCCCAGCCGGCCCGGTCGAAGAGCACATGGCGGACGAGTGAGTACCCGTTCGAGTGAAGTCCGGACGAGGCCATGGCGATCACCGCGTCCCCCGTACGGATGCGATCCGCGCCCAGCACCTGGTCGGCCTCGACCACGCCCGTACCGGCCCCGGCGACGTCGAAGTCATCGGCGCCCAGCAGCCCCGGGTGCTCGGCGGTCTCGCCGCCGACCAGCGCGCAGCCCGCGAGGGCGCAGCCCTCGGCGATGCCCTTGACGAGGGCGGCGACCCGCTCCGGGTGGACCTTGCCGACGCAGATGTAGTCGGTCATGAACAGCGGCTCGGCGCCGCACACCACGAGGTCGTCCACGACCATGCCGACCAGGTCGTGGCCGACCGTGTCGTACACGCCCATGCGGCGCGCGATGTCCACCTTGGTGCCCACGCCGTCCGTCGCGGACGCCAGCAGGGGGCGGCGGTAGCGGGCGAGCGCGGAGGCGTCGAAGAGGCCCGCGAAGCCGCCGAGGCCGCCCACGACCTCGGGGCGGGTGGCCTTCTTGACCCACTCCTTCATCAGCTCGACGGCGTGGTCGCCCGCCTCGATGTCGACGCCCGCGGCGGCGTAGCTGGCACCAGTGGTCTCAGACATGACCTTGGGATCTTTCGTTTCGGGAAGCGCGTACGAGGGCCGGGGGCCTTAAGGCCGGCGGAGCGCGTCGGCGCCGCCGACACCGGCGGTCAGCGTCCGCACGCCGTCGGCGTCGGCACTGCTCGGGACCGAGGTCTCGGCCTCCAGCAGATGCTTGCCGAGCAGCTCCGGGTCCGGCAGGTCCATCGGGTACTCGCCGTCGAAGCAGGCGCGGCACAGATTCGGCTTGGCGATCGTGGTCGCCTCGATCATGCCGTCCGTGGAGATGTACGCGAGGGAGTCGGCCCCCAGCGACTTGCCGATCTCCTCGGTCGACAGACCGTTGGCGATCAGCTCGGCGCGGGTCGCGAAGTCGATGCCGAAGAAGCAGGGCCACTTGATGGGCGGGCTGCTGATCCGGATGTGCACTTCGAGCGCACCGGCCTCGCGGAGCATCCGCACCAGGGCGCGCTGGGTGTTGCCGCGGACGATCGAGTCGTCCACGACCACCAGCCGCTTGCCCCGGATGACCTCCTTGAGGGGGTTCAGCTTCAGCCGGATGCCGAGCTGCCGGATGGTCTGCGAGGGCTGGATGAAGGTCCGGCCGACGTAGCTGTTCTTGACCAGCCCGGAGCCGTACGGGATCCCGCTCGCCTCGGCGTACCCGACGGCGGCCGGGGTGCCGGACTCCGGCGTCGCTATGACGAGGTCCGCGTCGGCCGGGGCCTCCTTGGCCAGCTTGCGGCCCATCTCGACGCGCGAGAGGTAGACGTTGCGACCCGCGATGTCGGTGTCGGGGCGCGCCAGGTACACGTACTCGAAGACGCAGCCCTTGGGCCGGGCGTCGGCGAAGGTCGTGGAGCGCAGGCCGTTCTCGTCGATCGCGACCATCTCGCCGGGCTCGATCTCCCGGATGAAGGACGCGCCCACGATGTCGAGGGCCGCCGTCTCGGACGCCACCACCCAGCCGCGCTCCAGGCGGCCGAGCACCAGCGGGCGGATGCCCTGGGGGTCCCGGGCGGCGTACAGCGTGTGCTCGTCCATGAAGCAGAGGCTGAAAGCGCCCTTGACCTTCGGCAGCACGATCGGGGCGGCCTGCTCGACGGTGAGCGCCTTGCCGTCCTCGTCTACCTGCCCCGCGAGCAGGGCGGTGACCAGGTCGGTGTCGTTGGTGGCCGCGACCTGGGTGGCCCGGCCCTTGTCTCTGGGCAGGGCCTCGACCAGTTCCGCCAGCTCGGCGGTGTTGACCAGATTCCCGTTGTGGCCCAGCGCGATCGAGCCGTGGGCGGTCGCCCGGAACGTCGGCTGCGCGTTCTCCCACACCGAGGCTCCGGTGGTGGAGTAGCGGGCATGACCGACCGCGATGTGGCCCAGCAGGGAGCCGAGGGAGGTCTCGTCGAAGACTTGCGAGACCAGACCCATGTCCTTGAAGACGAGAATCTGGGAGCCGTTGCTCACTGCGATACCCGCGGACTCCTGACCGCGGTGCTGCAGCGCGTACAGCCCGAAATAGGTGAGTTTGGCGACCTCTTCACCCGGCGCCCAGACTCCGAAGACGCCGCAAGCGTCCTGGGGGCCCTTCTCACCGGGGAGCAGGTCGTGGCTGAGTCGTCCGTCACCACGTGGCACGGCATCGAGTCTAGGCCAGTTCGGCGGTGCGGCCGAACGAGGGACCCGATGGGGGGCGTATGTCACATTTACCGACGCCCGCGCCCGGCCTCTTTCAGCGCCCGCCGAACCCGCTCTGACCTGCGATGTCTCCGTCCGGCGCGAGCACGGGGAGATATCCGGAGAGGTCGGCGCGCTCGCCGCTCGCCATGACGTCGGCGGCCTCCAGCGCCTCGTCCCAGCCGATCCGTCCGGCGGCCAGCCGGACCCAGGTCAGCGGGTCCGTCTCGACGACGTTCGGCGGGGTGCCGCGGGTGTGCCGGGGGCCCTCCACGCACTGCACGACGGCGAACGGCGGGACGCGCAGCTCGACCGACCCGCCGGGCGCCTTCGCCGCGAGGGCGTCGGCCAGCACCCGGACGGCGGTGGCCAGCGCCTGGCGGTCGTACGGCACGTCCAGGCCCGTGGCCGCCGCCAGATCGTCGGTCCGTACGACCAGCTCGGCGCAGCGGGCGGCCAGCCGGTCATCGTCTTCGGCCTCGGTAGGCAGCCGCGCGATCAGCTCGCGGACCGACCGGCCGCCGGTCCGGGTGGGCGCCCCGAGCCGCTCCTCGTCCAGCCCGCGCACGGCGTCCTGGATGTGCCGCAGCTGCGCGGCCACGGCGGCGCGGGTCTTGGCGGGGTCGTACGTACGGGCGCGGGCGCGGGCACGGGGCGGCATGGCGCCGAGCCTATCGACAGCCGGGCGGGCTCGACGGAGGATGGAGCAAAGGGGATAAAGAGCTATCTATGGGTACGAAAGGTGTGAATGACCATGGCCGAGCACCCCGATGCCGCCGTGGTGCGCCGTGCGTGCACCGCGTTCCAGCAGGGCGACCTGGACACCCTCTCCACGCTGGTGACGGCGGACGTCGTCCAGCATGTGCCCGGTGACAACGCGATCTCCGGACATCACAAGGGCCGCGACGCGTGTATGAACCTGTGGCGCACCGAGTACGAGGAGACCGGTGGCACGCTGCGGGTCGACCTGCAGACGGTGATGCCCGACGGGCGCGGGCACGTGATCTCCGGCCACCACGTCCGCGCCGAGCGCGGCAACCGCACGATGGACATGGAGACCGGGCTGTTCTTCACCATCGTCGACGGGAAGATCACCGACATCGACCAGTGCGTCGAGGACATCGACGCCGCCAACGCCTTCTGGGGGAAGTGATCCCGGAGCACGCGTGTGGCCCCGCCACCGGGGCGGGGCCACGCGCGGGTGCTCAGGCTCAGGCCAGCAGGGCCGGGATGGTCGCCTCGTAGGGCTCCCGCAGCTCCGCGAGCGGGATCGAGAACTGGCCCTGGACGTCGATCGTCTCGCCGTCCACGACACCGATCCGGGTCGCGGGGAGCCCGCGCGCCCCGCACATGTCGTTGAAGCGGATCTCCTCGCTGCGCGGTACGGACACCACGGCCCGGCCGGCGGACTCGGAGAACAGCAGCACGAAGGGGTCCGTGCCGTCGGGGACGACGATCCGGGCGCCCTTGCCGCCGCGCAGGCACGACTCGGTCACGGCCTGGATGAGGCCGCCGTCCGACAGGTCGTGGGCCGCGTCCACCATGCCGTCGCGGGAGGCCGAGATCAGGATCTCGGCGAGCAGCCGCTCGCGCTCCAGGTCCACCTTCGGCGGCAGTCCGCCGAGGTGGTCGTGGACCACCTGCGACCAGGCCGAGCCGCCGAACTCCTCGGCGGTGTCGCCGAGCAGGTAGAGCAGCTGGCCCTCCTCGGCGAACGCCATGGGCGTGCGCCGCGCGACGTCGTCGATCACGCCGAGGACGGCGACGACGGGCGTCGGGTGGATGGCGGTCTCCCCGGTCTGGTTGTAGAGGGAGACGTTGCCGCCGGTGACCGGGGTGCCCAGGGTCTGGCAGCCGTCCGCCAGGCCCCGGGTGGCCTCCGCGAACTGCCACATGACCGCGGGGTCCTCCGGCGAGCCGAAGTTGAGGCAGTTGGAGATCGCGAGCGGCTTGGCGCCGGACGCGGCGACGTTGCGGTACGACTCGGCGAGGGCGAGCTGCGCGCCCGCGTACGGGTCGAGCTTGGCGTAGCGGCCGTTGCCGTCGGTGGCGACGGCGACGCCGAGCCCGGTCTCCTCGTCGACCCGGACCATGCCGGAGTCCTCCGGCTGGGCGAGGATCGTGTTGCCCTGCACGAAGCGGTCGTACTGGTCGGTGACCCAGGACTTGGACGCCTGGTTCGGGGAGGAGATCACGCGCAGCACCTGCGCGCGCAGCTCGTCCCCGGTGGCCGGGCGGGGCAGCTTGCCCGCGTCGTCGGCCTGGAGGGTGTCCTGCCAGGCGGGGCGGGCGTACGGGCGCTCGTACACCGGGCCCTCGTGGGCGACGGTGCGCGGCGGCACGTCCACGATCTGCTCGCCGTGCCAGAAGATCTCCAGCCGCTCGCCGTCGGTGACCTCACCGATCACGGTGGCGATGACGTCCCACTTCTCGCAGATCTCCAGGAAGCGGTCGGCCTTCTCCGGCGTCACGATCGCGCACATGCGCTCCTGCGACTCGCTCATCAGGATCTCCTCGGGGGAGAGCGAGGAGTCGCGCAGCGGCACGGTGTCGAGCTCGACGCGCATGCCGCCGGAACCGGCGCTGGCCAGCTCGCTGGTGGCGCAGGACAGACCGGCGCCGCCGAGGTCCTGGATGCCCTCGACCAGGTCTTCCTTGAAGATCTCCAGGGTGCACTCGATGAGCAGCTTCTCCTGGAACGGGTCGCCGACCTGGACGGCGGGGCGCTTGGTGGGCTTCGAGTCGTCGAAGGTCTCGGAGGCGAGCACGGAGACGCCGCCGATGCCGTCGCCACCGGTGCGGGCGCCGTAGAGGATGACCTTGTTGCCCGTACCGGACGCCTTGGCCAGGTGGATGTCCTCGTGCTTCATGACGCCCACGCACAGGGCGTTGACCAGCGGGTTCCCCTGGTAGCAGGGGTCGAAGACGACCTCGCCGCCGATGTTGGGCAGGCCCAGGCAGTTGCCGTAGCCGCCGATGCCCGCGACGACACCGGGCAGCACCCGCTTGGTGTCGGGGTGGTCGGCGGCGCCGAAGCGCAGCGGGTCCATGACGGCGACCGGGCGGGCGCCCATCGCGAGGATGTCGCGGACGATGCCGCCGACGCCGGTGGCCGCGCCCTGGTAGGGCTCGACGTACGAGGGGTGGTTGTGCGACTCGACCTTGAAGGTGACCGCGTACCCCTGGCCGACGTCGACCACGCCCGCGTTCTCGCCGATGCCGACGAGCAGGGCGTCGGTCTCCGGGGCCTTCTCGCCGAACTGCCGCAGATGGACCTTGCTCGACTTGTACGAGCAGTGCTCGGACCACATGACGGAGTACATGGCCAGCTCGGCGCCGGTGGGCCGGCGCTCCAGGATGGCGCGGATGCGCTCGTACTCGTCCTGCTTCAGTCCCAGGTCGGCCCAGGGCTGCGCGGTGTCCGGGGTCTGGGCGGCGTGCTTGGTGGTGTCCAGGGTCATGCGCTGACCAGCCTCTTGAGGATCGAGGTGAAGAAGCCGAGACCGTCCGTGCGACCGGTGCCGATCAGCGGCTCGACGGCGTGCTCGGGGTGCGGCATGAGGCCGACGACATTGCCCTCCGCATTGGAGATCCCGGCGATGTCGCGCAGGGAGCCGTTGGGGTTCAGCTCCTGATAGCGGAAGACGACGCGCCCCTCGGCCTCGAGTTCATCGAGGACGCGCTCGTCGGCGACATAGCGGCCGTCGATGTTCTTCAGCGGGATGTTGATCTCCTGGCCCTGCTCATACGAGCGGGTCCAGGCCGTCTCCGCGTTTTCCACTCGCAACTTCTGGTCGCGGCAGATGAAGTGCAGATGGTTGTTCCGCAGCATCGCACCGGGCAGCAGATGGGTCTCGGTGAGGACCTGGAACCCATTGCAGATGCCAAGCACCGGCATACCCGCCTTCGCCTGGGCGATGACGGTCTCCATTACCGGGGAGAAGCGGGAGATCGCGCCGGCTCGCAGATAGTCGCCGTACGAGAAGCCGCCCGGCAGGATCACCGCGTCGACCTGCTGGAGGCCCTTGTCGCGGTGCCACAGCGGTACGGGTTCGAGACCGGCGATACGGACCGCGCGCTGGGTGTCGCGGTCGTCGAGGGTTCCGGGGAAAGTGACGACTCCGACGCGTGCGGTCACGACTCCGCCTTTGCGGTGGCGTCGGCCTCGGCGGCCTCGACCTTCACATCGAAGTCCTCGATCACGGTGTTGGCGAGGAAGGTTTCGGCGATCTCGTGGATACGGGCGAGGGCGGCGTCGTCGACCGGACCCTCCACTTCGAGTTCGAAGCGCTTGCCCTGACGGACGTCGGCGATGCCCTCGAAACCGAGGCGGGGCAGTGCGCGCTGCACCGCCTGGCCCTGGGGGTCGAGGATCTCCGGCTTGAGCATGACGTCGACTACGACGCGTGCCACTGGCACTCCCGATGGTGTGGTGCTGGTGCGTAAGGCGGTGGCCCAAGCCTACCCCGCGACAAAATCTACGCGAGTAGATAGCCTTTCGGGGGCACGCTTGCACATCAACTACCAGGGAAAGATCCAGCAAAAACACGTCGTCCGGATTGTGATGTGACACGCTGACGGAATTACCGGGGCTTCACAATGCAATGCCGGTCGCTGTACAAATGAAAAAGCATTGTTCGCTAACAACTGGACAGCTGACATCTTTGCACGTCAACGCAACGATGCAGCCCGAAAGGACCGATATCCGTGGCACAGCGCGTAGTAGTCACGCTCTCCGATGACATCGACGGAGGGGCTGCCGAGGAGACGGTCACGTTCGGTCTGGACGGCAAGTCGTACGAGATCGACCTCACCTCCGCCAATGCGTCGAAACTTCGCGACGCCCTCGCCCCGTTCGTGGAGGCCGGCCGCAAGCGGTCCCGCTCCGGCAAGACCTACCGCCGCACCTCGGTGGCCCCGGACCCGGCCGCGGTGCGCGCCTGGGCCCGGTCGCACGGCATGGAGGTGCCGCCGCGCGGGCGCATCCCCAAGAAGGTCTACGAAGCCTTCAACGAGTCCCGCTGAACCACTCGTTCAGGCGGCGTTCAGCCGAGTTGCACAACACCCCGGGTGGTCCGCTAGAGTCTGGAGCACGCCGAGGGGCGAGGCCGAAAGGCCAAAGCCCCGAGGAACACACCATGCGGGTGTAGCTCAGTAGTAGAGCGCCCCCTTTCCAAGGGGGAGGCGCAGTGTGCGATCCCTGTCACCCGCTCTCATCACTCTTCGTTCACCTTCGGGAGATCCGGTAGAGTGTTGCGCGCGCCGATCGGTGAAAGCCGGTCGGAGGCATGCGGACGTAGCTCAGTTGGTAGAGCGCAACCTTGCCAAGGTTGAGGTCGCGAGTTCGAACCTCGTCGTCCGCTCCACAGAGGCTTGAGGCGCCGGTCGAATCGACCGGCGCCTCAAGCCTTTTGGCGTCCGGCCCCGCGCCCCGATGACATTTGTCATCCGGGCTGATGACAGCGCGCACTACAAGCGCTCCCCGGGCGGCGAAAGCCTGGATCCATGGATGTGACAGAGAGCGCGATCGCGGTCGACGGGCTGCGGCGGAGGTACGGGCCGAGCGGGGCCCGGGGGTACGACGCGGTGCGGGGCGTCTCGTTCTCGGTGGCGCGCGGGGAGCTGTTCGCGCTGCTGGGGACGAACGGCGCGGGCAAGACCTCCACCGTCGAACTGCTGGAGGGGCTCGCCGCCCCGACCGGCGGCGCGGTCCGGGTCCTCGGCCACGACCCGTACCGGGAGCGGGGGAAGGTGCGGCCGCGGATCGGGATGATGCTCCAGGAGGGCGGCCTGCCCTCCGAACTGACGGTCGCCGAGACCGCGCGGATGTGGGCGGGCTGCACCAGCGGCGCCCGGCCGGTCGGGGAGAGCCTGGAGCTGGTGGGGCTGTCGGGCCGGGCGGACGTACGGGTCAAGATGCTCTCCGGCGGCGAGCGGCGGCGGCTGGACCTGGCGCTCGCGCTGCTCGGCCGCCCCGAGGTGCTGTTCCTCGACGAGCCGACCACCGGGCTGGACGCCGAGGGCCGCCGGGACACCTGGGCGCTGGTGCACACCCTGCGCGACCAGGGCACCACGGTGCTGCTGACCACGCATTACCTGGAGGAGGCCGAGGCGCTGGCCGACCGGCTCGCGATCATGCACGCGGGGCGGATCGCCACCTCGGGGCGGGTCGCGGACATCGTGGCCGAGCGGCCCTCGCGGCTCTCGTTCACCCTTCCCGACGGCGTCTCCCCCGGCGAACTGCCCCCGCCCGTCGCGCTGGGCGCCCTCGAACGGGACTCGATGGGCCAGGCCGTACGGCTGCGCACCCATGACCTGCAGCAGACCGCCACCGAGTTGCTGCTGTGGGCGCGGCAGCGGCGGATCGGGCTGAGCGGGCTCGACGCCCGGTCGGCCTCGCTGGAGGAGGCGTTCCTGCACATCGCGAGCACGGTCGACACCGAACAGGGCGATACGGCACAGGACGGCACAGCACAGGACGGCGCGGCACAGCGCGAGACCGCACAGGTCGGCACGGCACAGGGGGTAGCGCAGTGACCACCACGACCACCACGCGAGCCGCGGGCGCCACGACCGCCACCGCCGCACCAGTCACCGCGCGGCGCCGGGTGTTCGCGCTGGCCCGCGGCGAACTGACCCTGCTGGCCCGCAACAGGGCCGCGCTGACGTACGCGCTGCTGCTGCCCGGCATGCTCACGTACAGCATGAAGACGGCCGTCGACGGCGTCGACCTCAAGGGGACCGGGCTGGACCTGGGCACGATGCTGCTGCCCGGTTCGATCGGCATGGCCCTGGTCCTGGCCGTCTACATGAACCTGGTCGGCGTCTATGTGATCCGCCGTGAGGAACGCGTCCTCAAGCGGCTGCGCGCCGGGGAGCTGACCGACCAGGAGATCCTGGCCGGGTCCGCGCTCCCCGCCGTTCTGCTCGGGCTCGCCCAATGCGTGCTGCTGATCGTCTCGGTGAGCGTCGCGCTCGACATCTCCGCGCCGAAGGCCCCGCAGCTGGCCGTCATCGGTATCGCGGCCGGTGTGGTGCAGATGGTGATGCTGGCCGCCGCGACCGCCGCGTTCACCAAGACCGCGGAATCCGCGCAGCTGACCCCGGTGCCGATGATGATGATCTCGATGGTGGCCTGCGGGATGTTCGTGCCGCTCGAGGTGATGCCGGACCAGGTGGCCTCGGTGTGCGAGCGGTTGCCGCTGACCCCGGTGATCGACCTCGTACGGGCGGGCTGGACCGGCGACATGAGCGCGGGCGAGGCCCTGGGCGCCCTCGCGACGGCGCTGGCCTGGACGGTACTGGCAGGGTGGGCCGTGCGGAAGCGGTTCCCCTGGGAACCGCGGCGCTGACGAGCGAGGGGATTCGGGGTTCGTGATAGGGCGATGGCGCAGGGGTACCCGGCTGACGCGGGTGGAGCTGTTCACCCGGTGGACGCTGTACGCGGTCCCGTGGTTCTTCCAGCTGGGGGCGACCGACGTGCTGAGGCTGCGGGACGCGCCGCCCCCGCTGATGTGGTCGCTGCTGGGGCTGTCCGTGGCGCAGAACCTGGTCACCATGGCGCTGTTCCGGCAGGGGCTCGACCACTATCTGCACGGCCGCCCGGTGGGCCCGCGACTGCCCGCGCTCTCCGCCCTCCTGGCCGCGGTGGGACTGGCTGCCGGGCTCGCGCTCCAGGCGACCGGCGAGCCGTACAACTCGGCGTCGGCCATCCGGTTCGCCGTGCTCAGCGTGGGGCCGTTCGCCCTGGGATGCGCGCTGCTGATGCCGGTCCGTACCTTCGTCGCCCTGCACGCGGGGGTCGCGGCGGCGGTGGCCGTGGCGGAGGCCGCGGTCCTGCCGGGGGCCGCCGCAGCGGTGGGGTCCGTCTTCGGGCTCGCCATCACCAGTGGCCTGAGTCTGTTCACGGTCCGCTGCTCGGGGTGGATCCTGCACGTGATGTACGAGGTGGACGCCAGCCGGAAGGTGCAGGCGCGGCTGGCGGTCGCGGAGGAACGGCTGCGGTTCGGCCGTGACCTGCACGATGTGATGGGCCGGAACCTGGCGGTGATCGCCCTCAAGAGCGAGCTGGCGGTGCAGCTGGCCCGCCGCGAGCGGCCCGAGGCGGTGACCCAGATGGTGGAGGTGCAGCGGATCGCGCACGAGACCCAGATGGAGGTCCGGGGCGTGGTACGCGGCTACCGGGAGGCGGATCTCCAGGTGGAGCTGGCCGGGGCGCGCTCGGTGCTGCGGGCGGCCCGGGTCGACTGCCGCGTCGACTGCCCGGCCGAGGACGGCGGCGAGGCGCCGCTGCCCGAGGCGGTGCGGTCCGCGCTGGGGTGGGTGGTCCGTGAGGGGACGACGAATGTGCTGCGGCACGCGGACGCCGCGCGGTGCGCGGTCCGGGTCCGGGTGCGGGCGGGGACGGCGGTGCTGGAGATGGAGAACGACGGGGTGCCCACGGGTTCCCGGACCGGTACGGGGGCCGGTACCGGGGCGGGGAACGGGGCCGCGGAAGCCGGTGCCGGGACCGGCGGGGGCAGCGGGCTGAAGGGGCTGCGGGAGAGGCTCGCCGCGCTCGGCGGCACGCTGGAATCCGGCCCCGGCGACGGCGCCGGGACGTACCGGCTGCGGGCCGAACTCCCGCTGGAGGGCACCGCATGAACGACGCCGGGGTGATCCGGGTGCTGCTCGCCGACGACGAGCATCTGATCCGCGGCGCGCTCGCCGCGCTGCTGTCCCTGGAGGACGATCTGCAGGTGGTCGCCGAGGCCGCGTCCGGCCCGGAGGCGCTGGCGATGGCGCGGGCGCACCGGCCCGATGTGGCGGTGCTGGACCTCCAGATGCCGGGCCGGGACGGGGTCGGGGTCGCGGCGGAGCTGCGGTCCGAGCTGCCGGACTGCCGGACCATGATCGTGACCAGCCATGGCAAACCGGGCCACCTCAAGCGGGCGCTGGAGGCCGGGGCGCGGGGGTTCGTACCGAAGACGGCCTCGGCGCAGCAGCTGGCCGAGATCATCCGTTCGGTGCACGGCGGCAGCCGGTACGTGGACCCCGACCTGGCCGCGGACGCGATCAGCGCGGGCGACTCCCCGCTCACCGCGCGCGAGACGGAGCTGCTGGATCTGGCGGCCGACGGGGCGTCGATCGCGGAGATCGCCCGGCGGGCGGCGCTGTCCCCGGGGACGGTACGGAACTATCTGTCCGCGGCGGCGGCGAAGCTGCACGCCGAGAACCGCCACGCGGCGGCCCGCGCGGCGCGCGAGCGGGGGTGGCTCTAGGGGGTGTCCGGGTTTGTTCCGGGTGGTGGTGGCGGCGGCCGGAGGTTTGGTTATAGTAGAGGCGCACCGAACGGGAAACCGGCGGCGCGTGCGGACGTAGCTCAGTTGGTAGAGCGCAACCTTGCCAAGGTTGAGGTCGCGAGTTCGAGCCTCGTCGTCCGCTCCAGATCGAAAGCCCCGGTCACATCGACCGGGGCCTTCGTCGTGTCCCCGAGCCGTGTCTACGACCAGCTGATGCCGGTCAGCCGCTCGTACGCCTCGATGTACTTCGACCGCGTCCGCTCCACGACCTCCTGCGGGAGCGGCGGCGGGGGCTGCTCGCTGTGGCGGTCCCAGCCGGAGGCCGGGGAGGTCAGCCAGTCGCGGACGTACTGCTTGTCGAACGACGGCTGGGCGCGGCCCGGCTGCCAGGTGTCGGCGGGCCAGAAGCGGGACGAGTCGGGGGTCAGCACCTCGTCGGCCAGGACCAGCTCGGCGCCCTCCGTGTCGGCGGTCGCCTCCGCGTAGCCGAACTCGAACTTGGTGTCGGCGAGGATGATGCCGCGCTCGCGGGCGATGTCGCGGGCCCGGGCGTACACGGCGAGGGTGATCTGGCGCAGGTTGGCGGCGGGTTCGGCGCCGATCCTGCGGGCGACCTCCTCGTACGACACGTTCTCGTCGTGCTCGCCGACCTCGGCCTTGGTCGCCGGGGTGAAGATCGGGGTGGGCAGCTCGGAGCCGTCGGTCAGCCCCTCGGGCAGGGCGAGACCGCAGACCGTGCGGTCGCGCTCGTACTCGGCGAGGCCCGAGCCGGTGAGGTAGCCGCGGGCCACGGCCTCGACCGGGAGCATCCGCAGCGAGCGGCAGACCAGGGTGCGGCCCTGCCAGTCGGCGGGGGCGCCGGGGGGCAGCTCGGTGGACAGGACGTGGTGCGGGACCAGGTCGGCGAGCAGGTCGAACCACCACAGCGAGAGCTGGGTGAGGACCCGGCCCTTGTCGGGGATCTCGGTGGGCAGCACCCAGTCGTAGGCGGACATCCGGTCGCTGGCGACCATGACGAGTTCGCCCCGCTCGGTCCGGTAGAGGTCGCGCACCTTGCCGGTGTGCAGGTGCTCAAGCCCCGGAACCTCCACCGGTTCGGGCTTTTCGACGAATCCGGACACGCTGCCTCCTGGTGGTTCTGTCCAAGCCACCACGATTCTGCCCCACGTCCTCGATCGCGCCGCGCTGCCCCTCACGCCCGCTTGCAGATGCGGTCCAGCAGATTCGCCGTGGCCCGCTGCACCCGCTCATCCCGGTGCCCCGGCCGGTCCAGCGCCGGAGACCAGGCAAAGGTGCCGGAGGCGAAGACCAGCGCGCCACTCGGGGCGCGGTAGAGGGAGGTGTCCTGGTGGCGGGTGGTGCCCTCGCCGTCCTCGTACGGGGAGTGGGCGAGCAGGATGCGGCGCAGGTGGTCGGGGAGCGGGGTGCGCGGGAAGTAGCGGTCGGCCTCGCCCGCGACCAGCCCGGGCAGCTCGTCGCCCTCGGCCGCGCCGGTGGCCTCCCACAGCCAGTGGCCGCCGTTGCGCACGATCAGCGGTCTCGGTTCGGGCACCCGGCCCCCGTACTGGATGCCCATCAGCTGCTGCTCGGGCGCCGCCTCGCGCCACAGCGCGGGGCGGCCGGGGCCTCGGCGCTTGCGGCAGGTCAGCAGGCGGTCCGGGCCGGAGGGCGAGGGGGCCAGCTCGACCTGCCAGTACATGGTGTTCGCGGAGAGGAAGACCAGCGAGGTGCCGCCGTCCCGGGCCCGCTCGGCGGTGCGCCGCATCCCGGCCGACCAGTACTCGTCGTGGCCGGGGAAGACCAGGCCCCGGTAGCGGGAGGGGTCGACGCTTCCGGCGTGCAGATCGCGGGTCTCGGCGTAGGCCAGGTCGTAGCCGTAGCGCTCGGCCCAGCGGATGAAGTCGTACGCGTGGCCCACGTGGAGCGGGAGCCCCGCGCCCGCGTACGGCCGGTCGAAGGAGACCGTGACGGCCGCCTCGGACTCGCCGAGCAGCCGCCCCCGCTCGTCCCAGGCGTGGTAGAGGCTGGCGCCGGTGCGGCCGTCCTCCGGGTAGAGGTTGTACGCCTGCCAGGTGAAGTCGGGCAGGACCAGGAGCAGGTCGGCGGGGCGGCGGTCGCGGACCGTGAACGGGATGTGGCTGCGGTAGCCGTCCACGGTGGTGAGCACGGCCACATACGCGCCGAGCTTCCAGTACGAGGGGATCTGCAGCCGCCAGGACAGCCACCAGTGGTGGCAGGAGACGGTGCGGTCGGCGGTGAGCGGCGGCGGCTGCACGATGCCGGACAGCCGCGGGCTGGTGGTGATTTTCGACGCGCCGTGGCCGCCGTAGTGGCCGATGCGGTAGATGTCCACGCCGAACTGCTGCGGCGGGTCGACCGTGATGCGGAAGTCGATGGCCTCGCCGGGGGCGGCGGCGGAGGTCGAGGCGAAGCCCTTGATCTGGCGGCGCACATCGTCGGCGGTGCGCGGGCCGGGGATCCTGACCGTGGCCCCGGGGGTGTGGGCCTGGTCCACGTACCAGGGGACCACCCGGCCCGTGTCGTCGACGTAGTTCTCGCTGGTGCGCAGCCAGGGCAGCGGGCCCTGGCCGAAAGGATCCGTCACCCCGTGGGCCAGCGCACCGGACTCCCAGCGCCGGATCTGGTCCGTCCCCATCCTCGTTCCCCTCCCCTGCGTGCCCCGGCGGCGTCTCCCCGCCTCGCTGCCGTGCGTTCCCGTCCCGCCGGGCCGGACCTTGTGGGTCCGGTTCCGCGGGTCCGGTTCGGTGGACCGGGCCGGTGGGCCGGGTCCGCTGGGCCGGGTGGCAGCGACCGGTCCCAGCACATCACATTACGCACCCACTCCGTCACCGATCGTCGTGAATTTTTCGGGACGGGACCTACTGGAACCGACGAATCCGTTGTGGTTCGGAAGGAGTTCGGATGAGTCGGGACGAGTTCAGACGAGCCGGACCGGCTTCTCGGGGCGGACGCCCACCTCGGCGAGCCAGCTGCGCAGCGGGGCCGCGTCGCCGTCCTCCACGAGGGTCAGCACCGGATGGGACAGATCGGCGCGGCGGCGGCCGCCCACCAGGAGCACCGGGCCGTCGAGCCAGTCCAGGCCGGGGGCCGCGCCCGCGGTGTCCACGGCGGCGCAGCAGACCATCGCGGTCACATGGTCGGCGAGCAGCTCACGGCCGGTACGGGGCGGCTGGAGCGGGAGCAGCGGCGCGAACCCGTCGATCCAGGGGTCGCCGCCCGCGCCCTCCGCCGTACGGGCCTGGCGGGCCTGTGCGGTGGCCCGGTGGGCGGCGGCCTCCTCGCGGGCCAGCTCCACGGTGAGCCGGGCGGCCAGGTCGTCGCCGAGGCCTTCGGTGCCGGGGCCGAGATCGGGATCAGGGGCGGGGTCGGGGGCGGTGAGCCGGTCCATGACCCGGGCCAGGGTCGGCGGCGTGGGGGTGCTCGCGGGGGTCGGCGGCGGTCCTGACGGGTCGGTGCGCTCGTCGAGGACCCGGTGGAGGCGGGCGGCCTCCTGGCGCCATTTGCGGTCCACGACCTCCTCCGGATACTGCGCCCAGTCGACCGGGGACCAGTCCGGGCCCGGTTCCGGGGGGCCGCCGTGGAAGAGCCGCGCGGCCAGCAGCGACGTGGCCTCGTCGATCAGCCCGGGCTCCTCCAGCAGATCACAGGCGGGCCGCTCGCTGAGCCGGGAGGCGAAGCCCTCGGCGAGCCGGTCCCGGCGGGACAGCTCGGTCAGCGCCGCCACCACGCCCGCGTCCAGCCGGGACGGCCAGCGGCCCATCCGCCAGGCGGGCAGCGCGACCCGGGTCAGCAGCCGGTCCCAGCCCGCGTAGGCGAGGCCCACCTGCTCCTGGGCGACGATCCGCAGCCCGTAGTCGACCGCCTGGGCCCGCTCGGAGGCGGCCGCGGCGACCGCGCGCTCCATCTGGGCGGCGTGGTCCCGGCAGCCGCGCAGCAGCAGCCGGGCGGTCCAGCCGACGAAGGCGAGGGCGGGGCGGCGGACGGCCCGGCCCAGCGGGCCGCCGGGGGTGCCGCCGCTCGCCGGGTCGTCGTCGCGGGAGGCGGCGACCGCCACGGCGGCGTCCAGCCCGCGCACGAAGCGCCGGGCGGCGGCTATGTCGGGGTGGACGGAGGGGCCGGTGCCCGCCACCACGGGCGCGAGCAGCGCGCGCAGCTCGGCGACCCGCATCCACCACAGGAACGGCGATCCGATCACCAGGACCGGGGGCCGGGGGGCATGGCGCTCCCGCCGGTCCACCCGGGACCGTCCGGCGACGCGGTCGTCCGTGGGAGCCGGCGGGCCCACGGTGTGCACCGCGCGGGACTCCCCGGACGGGGGCCGGTCCTCGCCGTCACGGCCGTGCGCCGGATGGGCGCGGTCCTCCAGCCAGCTGTCGCAGTCCGGGGTGAGCGCTATCGCGGACGGCGCGGGCACCTCCAGCCGCTCCGCGAGGTCGCGGACCAGCCGGTACAGATCCGGGGCCGTCTCCTCGGCGATGGGCACCGTGGGGGTCAGGGCCGGTTTCGCCCGGACGACCACCGCGGCCACCCCCGCCGCCAGCAGCAGGACCAGCAGGGCACCGCCGATCACCGCCCAGCGCAGCGCCGACCAGCCCTCGTCGTGCGATCCGCCGCCGATGCGCCCGGTGGCGCTGCCCGCCAGCAGCACGACCGCCACCGCGGCCGGAAGGAGGGCGACCGCGAGCGCGGCGCCCCGGATACGCAGTACGGCGAGGGCACGGGCGCGTGCCGCCAGTGCACCTGCTTCCGGACCTGCCACGGTTCTCATCACCCCCAACTGTCCGGCCTGTGGTTGAACAGCGGACGACGGCGGCGTTGTCTATCCACCCACTGTGGCACCGGCCGCCCGCTCCGCAATGCCGATGGGCCAGTTGCCGCACCTCGCCTGAGCGGCACAGTAGTTGGAGGCGGGGCGTGCGTCAGCAGGATGCGGAAGCCCTCACCCGATGGAATGGCCTTGGGGAGAACCGGGAACTCCGGCCGGGGCCCGGGCTCAGGCTCCGACTGCGCCTTCCGCGCCGCCCGCACCCTCGGTGGCCGCCTTGGCGGCGATGTCGGTCCGGTGGTGGGAGCCGTCGAGCCCGATCCGGGACACCGCCTGGTACACCCGCTCCCGGGCCTTGGCCAGGTCGGAGCCGGAGGCGGTGACGGACAGCACCCGTCCGCCCGCGCTCAGCACGTCGCCGGACGCGCCGTCCCGCTTGGTGCCCGCGTGCAGCACGTACGCCGTGGGCGCGTCCTCGGCGGCGACCTCGTCCAGGCCGGTGATCGGGTCGCCGGTGCGCGGGGTGCCGGGGTAGTTGTGTGAGGCGATCACGACGGTCACCGCGGCGCCGTCGCTCCAGCGCAGCGGCGGCTCGGCGGCCAGCGCACCGGTCGCGGCGGCCTTGAGCAGACCTGCGAGCGGGGTCTTCAGCCGGGCCAGGACGACCTGGGTCTCCGGGTCGCCGAAGCGCGCGTTGAACTCGATGACCCGCACCCCGCGCGAGGTGATCGCGAGCCCCGCGTACAGCAGCCCGGAGAAGGGCGTGCCGCGGCGGCGCAGCTCGTCGACGGTGGGCTGGCAGACCGTGGCCACGACCTCGTCCACCAGGGCGTGGTCGGCCCAGGGCAGCGGGGAGTAGGCGCCCATGCCGCCGGTGTTCGGGCCCTCGTCGCCGTCATACGCGCGCTTGAAGTCCTGGGCGGGCTGGAGCGGTACGACGGTCTCGCCGTCGGTCACCGCGAACAGCGACACCTCGGGGCCGTCGAGGAACTCCTCGATCACCACGCGTCCGCAGGCGAGCGCGTGCTCGCGGGCCGCCGCCAGGTCGCTGGTCACCACGACGCCCTTGCCCGCGGCGAGGCCATCGTCCTTGACCACGTACGGCGGGCCGAAGGCGTCCAGGGCCTCGTCGACCTCGGCGGGTGTGGTGCAGACGTACGCGCGGGCGGTGGGCACGTTCGCCGCCGCCATGACGTCCTTCGCGAACGCCTTCGACCCCTCCAGCTGGGCGGCCTCGGCGGACGGTCCGAAGGCCGGGATACCCCGGGCGCGCACGGCGTCGGCGACGCCCGCGACGAGCGGCGCCTCCGGGCCGACGACGACCAGGTCCGCTTCCAGCGTGGCGGCCAGAGCGGCGACGGCGGCGCCGTCGAGGGCGTCGACGGCGTGCAGCTCGGCGACCTCCGCGATCCCGGCGTTGCCGGGCGCGCAGTGCAGAGCGGTGACGTCGGGATCGAGGGAGAGGGAGCGGCACAGGGCGTGTTCGCGGGCGCCGCCGCCGATGACGAGGACCTTCACGGTAGGCACCCTACGGCCTCCCCCGTCCGGGCGGCCCGGCCGGGTCAGGACGCGGGACGGGCGGGCGGGCACTCTTTCGGGTGAGTGGGGATGGGGCCCTATATCCGATGTCCACCACTTATGGGCGGAATACCCGTGATCGTGGCCGCGTGGCCAGCCGTTCGGCGGTAGGAATGGTCGTCGCGCCTCAGCGGCGTGCCAGGAGATACACCGCCGCAGAGGGAGTGCACGGGTGAGTCAGCCGGAGATGCAGCCCGAGGAACTCCCTCGGCAGGAGGGGGCGAGGCCGCAGCAGGACCTGCTCGGCCGGACGTTCCCGCACGGCGACTGGGGGGAGCCCGCCGAGCGCCTCGACGAGCTGTACCAGTGGGTCGAGGAGGGCGCGCTGCGGGTGGGCGACTGGTATCTGGCCGACCGGCTGTGGAAGCGGCGGGCCGCCCGGGTGCTGCGGGCGGGGGCCGCGGCGGGCGCGGTGGCGGGGGTCGTACTGGCCCTGCTGGAGCTGAACGGGGTGCTGGGCGGCGGGGCCGGATGGGGCGCCCTGGCGCTGCTGCTGGCCGTCGCGTGCGTGGGCTGCGACCGGTACTTCGGGCTGACGTCCGGCTGGATGCGGGACGTGGCCACGGCACAGGCCGTGCAGCGGCGGCTGGAGTCGCTGCAGTTCGACTGGGCGTCGGAGAGCGTCCGGGAGGTGCTGGGCCCGACCGAGGGCACCGCGTCCGAGGCCGTGGAGCGGTGCCTCGCGGTGCTGCGGCGGTTCTGCGAGGACGTGTCCGAGCTGGTGCGGATGGAGACCGCGGGCTGGATGGTGGATTTCGGCTCGGGTTCGGCGCCGATGTTCACCCATTCGCTGTTCACCCAGTCACTGGTGGCCCAGGGCTCCCGCCCGGACAGCGGGAGCCCCGCGCACCGCTTTCCGCTGCCGCCGGGCAGCACCCGCCCCAACATGCCGCGGCAGCGTCCTCCCGAGCCGCCCCGCTGAGACGCGGGGCGCCACGGGGTCAGGGGCCGGGCTTCAGCTGAAGAGGATCATCGAGCCCTGGCCCAGGCTGCGGGTCGCGGCCGCGTGCAGCCCCAGCCAGACATGGCGTTCGCGCGCGAACGGGCTGTCCTCGTACGGTCCGGGCGTGGCCGGTTCCTCCAGGCTGGTCGGCCGGGCGGGGGGCGTGGGGGCGGCCGGGGGGTTGGCCGGGTCGATGCCGAGCGCCGGGGCGACCGCCTCCAGTTCGCGCAGCAGCCCATGGCTGGACCCCAGCGGGCCGCCGCCCTCCATGAGTTCGTCGTTGGACAGCGGGCTCGGGAAGTCGACCGGGACGTAGGCACCCGCGTGGTCGTAGTGCCACACCAGGTGCGACTGCTGGGCCGTGGGCTCGAACATCTCCAGCAACTGCTCGTAGTCCCCGCCGAGTTCGTCGACCGGGGTGACCGCGAGTCCGCACAGCTGCAGGAGGTAGGCGCGGCGGAGGAAGTGGAGTGCGTCGTAGTCGAATCCGGCTACCGGGGCGACGTCCCCGGAGAGGCCGGGCATGTAGCCGAGGACGGGCACCGGCGGCAGACCGGCTTCACCGAGTGCCTTGTCGTAGGTTGCGATCTCGTCGGCGAAGGGATTGTCGGGGCTGTGGCACAGCACATCGACGAGGGGGACCAGCCAGAGGTCACAGGCCACGCGATCTCACTCTCGTATCCGTCGTATCCGTATGGTCGCTGGTCGGTTCAGCGTAGTGCCCCGGATACGCGGCGCGAAGAGCGCAGACGGCAGCTGTCACCCTCGGGTGGGCGCTCGGATGGGTGCTCAGGGTGGCGCTCAGGGGGCGTCGGTGACCAACCGCTCGATGAGCGCACGGAAGTGCGCGTTGTACGCCGCTATCAGCCGCTCGGACCCCGTGGGGTCACCGCGGGTGACGGCCGCGGTCAGCTCGCAGTGGCCCGCCCACAGCTCGCCGCGCAGATCGGGGACCCGGCGCAGATAGGGCACGGTGAAGACCCAGGTCTGCATGCGCAGCCGCTGGAGGAAGTCGGTGATGTAGGGGTTCCCGACCAGCCCGCATATCTCGCGCCAGAAGCGCAGGTCGTAGCCGATGAGGATGTCGAGGTCGCCGCAGCGGGCGGCCCGCTCGGCGGCCTCGGCGCGGCGCCGCACCGAGCCCAGGGACTGCGGGTTCATGGTGCTCAGCGTCTGCTCGACGGCATGCCGGAACAGCCCTTCGACGACCATGTTGCGGGCGTCGACCATGTGCCGGAAGTCCTTGATGGTGAACTCGTGGACCTTGAAGCCACGGTGTTCCTCGACGTCCAGCAGCCCCTGTGAGCACAGGTCGAGCAGGGCCTCGCGGACCGGGGTGGCGGAGACGCCGTAGTGGTCGGCCATCTCCTTGACGGTGAACTGCCGTCCCGCCGGCAGTCTGCCCGCGAGCACCTCGTCACACAGCGCGTCGGCGATCTGCTGCCGGAGGGTGTTCCGCTTGACCGGGCTGGTGCCGGGCACGGGCATCGAGGACCGTCTCCTTCCGCGGCCGTCGTGTCATGTCATCCGGAAGCGGACGGCCCTCGCATCACGATATGCGAGGGCCGTTGCGCAAAGTACGCAGAGTCAGGTGGTGGTCTACACCGGACGCCTATATGTGGCTATGGGGTGTGAAGGGGACGTGACGCCCCGGTGAGGACGCGGCTACGCGGTGTGGGCGTCCGCCGCGTTCAGCGCCTCGTCCAGGATGGCCAGACCCTCCTTGGCCTCGGACTCGGTGACCGTGCACGGCGGCACCACATGCGTTCGGTTCATGTTCACGAACGGCCACAGCCCGCCGCGCTTGCAGGCGGCCGCGAAGTCGGCCATCGGCTGGTTGGCGGCACCGCTCGCGTTGTACGGGACGAGCGGTTCGCGCGTCTCCTTGTTCTTGACCAGATCGAGCGCCCAGAAGACGCCCAGACCGCGCACCTCGCCGACCGACGGGTGGCGCTCTGCGATCTCCTTCAGGGCCGGGCCGATCACGTCCTTCCCGATCGTGGCCGCGTTCTCCACGATGCCCTCCTCCGCCATCGCGTTGATGGTGGCGACGGCGGAGGCGCAGGCGAGCGGATGCCCGGAGTAGGTGAGGCCGCCGGGGTAGGGCCGCTGGTCGAAGGTGGCGGCGATCTCGGCCGAGATGGCGACGCCGCCGAGCGGCACATAGCCGGAGTTGACGCCCTTGGCGAAGGTCAGGAGGTCCGGGGTGACGCCGAAGTGGTCGGCCGCGAACCAGTGGCCGGTGCGGCCGAAGCCCGCCATGACCTCGTCCAGGATGAAGACGATCCCGTACCGGTCGCAGATCTCCCGGACCCCGGCCAGATAGCCGGGCGGCGGCACCATGATCCCGGCGGTGCCGGGGATGGTCTCCAGGATGATCGCGGCGATGGTCGCCGGGCCCTCGTAGGCGATGGTGTCCTCGAGGTGGCGCAGCGCGCGCTCGCACTCCTGCGCCTCGTTCTCGGCGTGGAACGGCGAGCGGTAGAGGAACGGCGCCCAGAAGTGGACCACCCCGGCCGAGGCGGTGTCGGAGGGCCAGCGGCGCGGGTCACCGGTCAGGTTGATCGCGGCGGCGGTGGCGCCGTGGTACGAGCGGTAGGCGGAGAGCGCCTTGGGGCGGCCGGTGTGCAGCCGGGCCATGCGGATCGCGTTCTCGACCGCCTCGGCGCCGCCGTTGGTGAAGAAGATCTTGTCCAGGTCGCCGGGGGTGCGCTCGGCGACCAGCCGCGCCGCCTCGGACCGTACGTCCACGGCGAAGCCGGGCGCGATCGTGCACATCTTCGCCGCCTGCTCCTGGATGGCGGCGACGACCTTGGGGTGCTGGTGGCCGATGTTGGTGTTCACCAGCTGACAGCTGAAGTCGAGGTAGCGGTTGCCCTCGTAGTCCCAGAAGTACGAGCCGTCGGCGCCCGCGATCGCGAGCGGGTCGATCAGCCCCTGCGCGGACCAGGAGTGGAAGACATGCGCGCGGTCGGCGGCCTTGACGGCGGCGCCGGCGGCGGGATCGGGGGTGGGGTGCGTGGGCTGCACGGACACGTTCGCTACCTCGGATCGCTCGCGGGTCTGGGGCGCCCCCCAGCGTACGGAGCGCCCGGACCGGCCGCACACCGCCAAGGTGTACAGCTTCGGCCCGCTGACCCGGCAGGGTGTCGGGCCGGCGGAGGATCTGTGCGCGCCGGGAACCTCACGCACTTTCTCCGCGTCCTGGAAAGGACAAGTTCCGGGTGGTGTATGAAGATCCGGACAGCTAGAGCGATGAGACGATGACCCAGACCTTCACCCGTCTGAACTGATCGGCCGATCGGCGTACGGGGACCATCGGCACAGGGACAGGAGCCACACCGCGATGGAGAACCTCGGGGCCCAGGACCCGCGGTGGATCGGCGAGTACCAGCTGCTCGGCAGGCTTGGCGAGGGCGGAATGGGCAAGGTGTACCTCGCCCGTTCGGCCCGGGGCCGGACCGTCGCCGTGAAGCTGGTGCAGGCCGAACTCGCCCGGCAACCGGATTTCCGGGGCCGCTTCAAGCGTGAAGTGGAGGCGGCGAGACGGGTGGGCGGCCAGTGGACCGCGCCCGTGCTCGACGCCGACACCGAGGCCGAGGTGCCCTGGGTGGCCACGGGGTACATCGGGGGACCGTCGCTGCACGAGGTGGTGGCCGACGACTTCGGGGCGCTGCCCGAGCAGTCGGTGCGGGTCCTGGCGCACGGTCTGTCGCTGGCGCTGCGCGACATCCACGGCGCGGGGCTGATCCACCGCGATCTCAAGCCGTCCAACATTCTGATCACGATCGACGGCCCGCGGGTCATCGACTTCGGCATCGCCCGCGCCCTGGACGCGGTGAGCGGCAACAGCAATCTGACGGCGACGGGCGCGGTCGTCGGCTCGCCGGGGTTCATGTCGCCGGAGCAGGTGCGCGGCGAGACGGTGACCACGGCGAGCGATGTGTTCTGCCTGGGATCGGTGCTCGCGTTCGCGGCCACCGGGCGGCAGCCGTTCGGCCGGGTGGACAGCGGCATACACGCGCTGATGTACCGAATAGCCCAGGAGGAGCCCGATCTTGAGGGGCTGCCCGAGGGACTGCTCGGCCTGGTCACCGCCTGTCTGAGCAAGGACCCGGCGCAGCGGCCTTCGGTGCCGGACCTGATCACGTACACCGAGGCGGCCGCGCCCGACGCCGCCGAGCCGTGGCTGCCGGGCGGGCTGCTGGCCCGGCTCGGGCGGGACGCGCTGCAGCTGCTGGAGGCCGAGAACCCGCATCAGCAGGCGACGGCCCCGGCGCCCGCCACGCCGCAGAGCGCGTACGCCACACCGAGCGCGGGCGCGGCGGCGGGAGCGGCCGGACCCTCCACTCCGAACCCCCCGTCCGCGTACGGCGCGCCCAGCGCCCCGGCGGCGTACGGGTACCCGATGAACGGCGCACAGCAGCAGCCGGGCAGCCCGTGGCCGCAGGCGGGCGGCTACCAGACCCCGAGCGGCCCCACGGCCGGGGGCCAGAAGGTGCGCTCGGTGCGCGCGCTGGGGAACACCCTGGTGGCCGTGTTCGTCGTGTGGATGCTGCTGACGATCAGCGATCTGTATCTGCGGATGTCGCAGTTCGGCGCGCTGCGCGACCTGGCCGAGGACGAGGGGTCCAACGCCGCGGTCGAGCGCAGGGCGGAGGCGGTCGCCTCGCTGGACGGCGCGCTGGGCATGTGCGTGGTGGCGCTGGTCGTGCTGTGGCTGGTGTGGTTCCGGCGTACGTACGTCAACGCCACGGCCCTGTCCCCCGGCCGGTTGCGCTTCGGCAGCGGCTACGCCATCGGGGCGTGGTTCATCCCGATCGCCCTGCTGTGGATCCCCAAGCAGATCGCGAACGACATCTGGACCGCCAGCGCCCGCCCGGGCCCCGGCCGGGTGCCCCGCGCGGCGCTGCACTGGTGGTGGATGGGGTTCGTGCTGATGTGCTTCTCCGCCCCGTCCGCCGGGATCCTGGAAGTGACCGTCGACAACACCAGGAGCGTGGACAAGCGGATCGGGGTCGCCGGTCACATCGCGGACGACGGCATCTCGCTGCTGGCCGCGGTGCTGGCGATCACCGTGGTGGTGAAGCTGACCGGGATGCAGGAGCGGCGCCGGGCGGCGCAGCGGCAGCAGCAGCAACCGCCCGTGCCCGCGGGGGTCTTCGGCCCGCCCGTCGGCTGAGGTGCCTTACGTACGACGGCCCGCACGCGGCGCGATGACGCCGTTCGTGCGGGCCGTACGTAGTGGGCCGGGGCCCGGGGGCCTCAGAGGAACGAGTTGATCTGGATCGTCTCGTCCCGGCCCGGGCCGACGCCGATCGCCGAGATCGGCGCGCCGGACATGTCCTCCAGCGCCTGCACGTACTTCTGCGCGTTCTTCGGCAGGTCGTCGAAGGTCTTGGCCTGGGTGATGTCCTCCGACCAGCCCGGCAGCGTCTCGTAGATCGGCTTGGCGTGGTGGAAGTCGGTCTGGCTGTACGGCAGTTCCTCGACCCGCTTGCCGTCGATCTCGTACGCCACGCACACCGGGATCCGCTCCCAGCCGGTGAGCACGTCGAGCTTGGTGAGGAAGAAGTCGGTGAGCCCGTTGACCCGGGTCGCGTAGCGCGCGATCACCGCGTCGAACCAGCCGCAGCGCCGGTCGCGGCCGGTGGTCACACCGCGCTCGCCGCCGATGGTGCGCAGCTTCTCGCCGTCCTCGTCGAGCAGCTCGGTCGGGAAGGGGCCCGCGCCGACGCGCGTGGTGTAGGCCTTCAGGATCCCGATCACGCGGTTGACCTTCGTCGGCCCGACGCCGGTCCCGGTGCAGGCGCCGCCCGCGGTCGGGTTGGAGGACGTGACGAAGGGGTACGTGCCGTGGTCGACATCGAGCAGGGTGCCCTGGCCGCCCTCGAAGAGCACGACCTGGCCCTGGTCGATGGCGTTGTTGAGGATCAGGGTGGTGTCGGCGACGTAGCCGCCGAGCTGGTCCGCGTACCCCAGCAGCTCCTCGACCACCTGCTCCACGGCGATGGCGCGGCGGTTGTAGAGCTTGGCGAGCACCTGGTTCTTGAAGTCGAGAGCGGCCTCGACCTTCTGCCGCAGGATCGACTCGTCGAAGATGTCCTGGACCCGGATGCCGACGCGGTTGATCTTGTCGGCGTAGGACGGGCCGATGCCACGGCCGGTGGTGCCGATCTTGCGCTTCCCGAGGAAGCGTTCCGTCACCTTGTCGATCGTCGTGTGATACGGCGTGATCAGATGCGCGTTACCGCTGATCAGCAGCTTGGACGTGTCGACGCCGCGCTCGTTCAGCCCGCTCAGCTCGGAGAGCAGGACCGCGGGGTCGACGACGACGCCGTTACCGATGACGGGGGTGCATCCGGGCGAGAGGATGCCGGACGGGAGCAGGTGCAGGGCGTACTTCTGGTCGCCGACCACCACCGTGTGACCCGCGTTGTTGCCGCCCTGGTAGCGGACCACATAGTCGACCGAGCCACCGAGCAGGTCGGTGGCCTTTCCCTTGCCCTCGTCACCCCACTGAGCACCGAGCAGCACAAGTGCGGGCACAGGCGTACACCCCTTCCGGGCGGGGCATGTCCAACGTGCGTGGTGGCGTGCGTCACCACAAGAGCCGTCGAACCGGTGCCCCGGATAGACGAAGCCCCTGGCGCAACAGCGACAGGGGCTCTTGCACCGAGAGATTACCTGAGGAAGGACCGAGGTGTCGGCTCCAGACCCCTGGCACTCTCCGCCGGACACCGTCCGGGGGCGCCGCCTGCTCATGGTCATCGACCCCACCGCCCGGCGAACGGACGGGGAGTCGGTGCGCATCGCGAAAGATGTGCTGTGTGCGGGCGCGCAAACGAAAATCTGCCTGCCGGACGGCCCCGAGGAAGTCGAGCGGGCACTCGCCCGGCGCGGCGGACGGCGGCCGGTGGTGGTGGGCGACGACCGGGCCCTGCTGCGGGTCGTGGAGCTGCTGCACCGGCAGCGCGAGCTGGCGGACGCGGCGCTGTCGGTCGTGCCCGTCGGCGGGGCGGCCACGGTCGCCCTCGCCCACGCGCTCGGCGTGCCGACGGACGCGGTCGCGGCGGCGCGCACGGTGCTCGACGGGTCCGCCCGCCCGCGTGACCTGCTGGTCGACGAGAGCGGCGGGGTGGTCCTCGGGGCCTTGCGCATCCCCGGCGGGGACGGCGCGGCCGGTACGGCGCCACCTGCGGGGCCCGCGCGTACGGGGCCGGTCGCCGCGAACGGTGTCGCGGGCGGCGGCGCGCCGGGCGGGGCGGCGGACGGCTGCGACTGCGGCTGCGATCCGTACGCCGTGGACCCCACCGGCGCGGCCGGGCCCGGCGGCGCGGCCGGGCCGGGCGGCGAGGCGGGGGCGCGGGGCGCGGGCGGCTGCGCCACCGGCGGCCACCACCCCTGGTGGACCCCGGCGGCGCGCACCGCGCGGACGGCGCTGACCCTGCTGTCGCTGCCGGTCATGGGGCTGGGCGGGGGTGGCCGGGGGCGCCGGGAGCGCCCGCCGCCGCAGCGGCTGCGGGTCGAGGCGGACGGGGTGCTGCTGACCGATCTGGACCGGCGGGTCGAGGGCGTCTCGGTGTCGACGGCCGCGCCGGGCGGCGGGCTGGCCGATGTGGTGGTCCATCCGCACGCGGGCGACGGTGCCGGGGGGCCGGTCACGGCGCGGGCCCGGGCCGTCACCGTCTCCGGCCAGGACTTCCGCTACCACTCGGACGCGCTGGTGCGCGGCCCGGTGCGCAGCCGGACCTGGACGGTGCTGGCCGGGGCGTGGAGCCTTACCCTGCCGCACCGCCGGTGACGGCTCGTACGGCTTACGCGTCGTACCGCTTACGGTTCCTCGGCCCCGTCGGCGCGGGTCGCCTCCTGGCGGGCGCGCCAGCGCTCCAGCATCGTGCGCAGCTCGACCTGCATGAACTCGAAGAACTCGGCGGTCTCGGAGGCCCGCTGCCCGGCCGGGGTCCCGGGGCCGAGGACCTTCGCACCGTCCCGCATGGTGGACTCCCAGCGGGTGAGCACCTGGTCGCGGCGGGTCATCGTCTCGTACCAGACCTCGTTGTAGAGCCGGTAGCGCTCGCGCCGGGAGCCCGGTTCGCGCTCCCGCGCGACCAGGTCGACCTGGGCGAGGTAGCGGATCGCGCCGGAGACCGCGGCCGGGCTGATCTGGAGCTGCTCGGCGAGTTCGGCGGAGGTGAGCGCGCCTGAGTCGGAGACGATCAGAGCGGCGAAGACGCGGGCGCCCATCCGCTGCATCCCGGCCTCGACGAGGTCGGCGGCGAACCGCTCGACGAACCGGGACACCGCCTCGTCATCACGTACGTCGTGTCCTTCTTCGATGTCTTCGATCATCTCCCTCACCGGCTCATCATCTCCTCTCTTCGTCACATCATCATAAGTTTATACGATTCCTTAACTTCACAAATTTGTGAAAGTAGCGTAGCTTCGCAACCATGAAGACGGCAATCTCCGCGTCCGGCCTGCACAAGTCCTTCGGCCGGACCCACGCGTTGGACGGCCTCGACCTCGAAGTCGAGGCGGGTGAGGTCCATGGCTTCCTCGGGCCCAACGGCGCCGGGAAATCCACCAGCATCCGCGTCCTGCTCGGTCTGCTGCGCGCCGACTCCGGTGCGGTCCAGCTCCTCGGCAAGGACCCCTGGCACGATGCGGTCGACCTCCATCAGCACATCGCGTACGTCCCCGGAGACGTCACCCTGTGGCGCAGCCTGAGCGGTGGCGAGGTCATCGACCTGTACGGGCGGCTCCGCGGTGGTCTTGACCAGACCCGGCGGGCCCAGCTGCTGGAGCGGTTCGAGCTGGACCCGACCAAGAAGGGCCACACCTACTCCAAGGGCAACCGGCAGAAGGTCGCGCTGGTCGCCGCCTTCGCCTCCGAGGTCGAGCTGCTGATCCTCGACGAGCCGACCTCCGGGCTCGACCCGCTGATGGAGGAGATCTTCCGCGAGTGCGTGGCCGAGGAGCGCGACCGCGGCCGCACCGTGCTGCTCTCCAGCCACATCCTCAGCGAGGTCGAGGCGCTGTGCGGGCGGGTCAGCATCATCCGCAAGGGCAGGCGGGTCGAGTCCGGCACCCTCGCCGAGCTGCGCCATCTGACCCGTACGTCGGTGACCGCCGAGCTGGCCGCCGCGCCCACCGGGCTGACCGGGCTGCCCGGCGTCCACGGCCTCGACGTCCAGGACCGCCACGTCAAGCTCCAGGTGGACAGCGACAAGCTGGACGCCGTGCTGCGGCGGCTCACCGAGGCGGGCGTGCGCAGTCTCACCTCCACCCCGCCCACCCTGGAAGAGCTGTTCCTCCGCCACTACCAGGACGACGTCACCCGCACCGGCGCCGAGTCGGGCACCGGGGCCGGGACCGGCACCGACACCGAAGAGGCGATCGCGCGATGACCGCCGTAGCCGACGCCCGGGTCACCGGCCGGGCCCGCGGCTCGTCCCGCGACCTGACCGGCACCGGCACCCTGCTGCGGCTCGCGCTGCGCCGTGACCGGATCATGATGCCGGTGTGGGTGCTGTGCCTGGGGCTGACCGCCTCCAGCACCGTGGGCCGCCTCGACAGCGCCTACGAGACGCCCGCCCAGCGCACCCAGCTCGTCCAGGACATGAACGGCAACGGGGCGACCCGCGCGCTGTTCGGCACCGCCTTCGGCGACTCGCTCGGCGCGCTCACCGTCTGGCGGGTGGGCGCGTTCCTCACCGTGTTCGCCGCGATCATGAGCCTGCTCATCGTCATCCGGCACACCCGCGAGGAGGAGGAGACCGGCCGCCAGGAGGCGCTGTCCTCCTGTGTGGTCGGCCGCCGCGCGGGCCTCACCTCGGCCCTGCTCACCGTGGCCATCGCCAACGGCGCCGTCACCCTGCTCGTCGCGGGCGGTCTCGCGGCGCAGGGCGGCAGCGGGGCGGTCGCGCTGGGGCTGGCCGTGGGCCTGTCCGGGATGGCCTTCGGCGGTCTGGCCGCCGTCGCCGCCCAGCTCACCGAGAGCGCGCGGCTCGCCCGGGGGCTCTCCTCGGCCGCGGTCGGCGTGGCGTTCGTGCTGCGCATGGCGGGTGACGCCGCCGAGGACGGTTCCAAGGGCTCGGGCCATGTGCTGGTCTGGCTCTCGCCGCTGGGCTGGGCCGAGTACGCCCGGCCGTTCGCGGCCGAGCGCTGGTGGCCGCTGCTGCTGATCGCGGTGCTGGCCGCCGCGTCGATCTCCGTCGCGTACTCGCTGGCCGGGCGTCGCGACGTCGGCGCCAGCTTCTACGCGACCCGCCCCGGTCCGCCCGCCGCCGGGCCGTTCCTGAAGGGCGTCTTCGGCCTGGGCTGGCGCCTCCAGCGCGGTGCCCTGGTCGGCTGGGCCGCCGGGTTCGTCTTCGCGGGGGCCATCTTCGGCGCCATCTCGGACGGCGCCGACGACTTCCTCGGCGACAGCGACCAGACCCGCGAGATCATCGAGCGGATGGGCGGCGCCCAGGGGCTCAACGACGCCTTCCTGGCCTCCATGGTCGGCGTCCTCGGCACCATCCTCACCGTCTACGCCGCCAGCTCCGTGCTGCGGCTGCGCGGCGAGGAGACCGACCAGCGGGCCGAACCGCTGCTGTCCAACGCGGTCAGCCGAGTGCGCTGGGCCGCCAGCCACCTGGTCATCTCCTACCTCGGCCCGGTCGCCGTGCTCGCCATCGGCGGTCTCGCGCTGGGCCTCGGCTACGGGCTGGCGTCGGGCGATGTGGGCGGCTCGCTGCCTCGCGTCCTGGGCGCCGCGCTCTCCCAGACGCCCGCGGTGTGGCTGGTCACCAGCCTGACGGTGCTGCTCATCGGGGCGCTCCCGAAGTACTCGGCCGCCGCCTGGGGCCTGGTCGGCTGGGTGGTCGCGCTCGGCTGGATGGGCCCGGCGCTGAAGGTGTCGCAGTCCATCATGAACACCTCGCCGTTCAGCCATCTGCCGAAGCTGCCCGGTGACGACGTCACCGCGGCGCCGTTCGTGTGGATGGTGCTGGCCTCGGCCGTGCTGACCGCCGGAGGGCTGGTGGCCCTGCGCCGCCGCGACATCGGCTGACCTCCGTCAGCCTCCGTGCCTCGGCGCCGGACCCGCCCACCCCCTGTGGCGGGTCCGGCGCCGAGTCGTGTGCCGGGGGTCCTCAGACCTCAGACCTCCACCAGCAGCTCCGTCAGCCCGCGGATCACATATCCCGGCTGCCACTCCGGCTCCCTGACGAGCCGCAGTGCGGGCGCGGCGCGCAGCAGCGCGCCGAAGGACGAGGCGAGTTCGATACGGGCCAGCGGGGCGCCCAGGCAGTAGTGGATCCCGGCGCCGAAGCTGAGGTGGGGGTTGTCGGCGCGGGCGAGGTCGAGGGTGTCGGGGCGCTCGAAGCGGGCCGGGTCGCGGTTGGCCGAGCCGAAGAGCAGGGCGACCTCGCTGCCGCGCGGGATGAGGGTGTCGCCGACCCGGATGTCCTCCAGGACCCAGCGCTCGAACAGCTGGAGCGGGGTGTCGTAGCGCAGCAGCTCGTCCACAGCTGTGGACAGCAGCGCGTCCGGGGCGGACCGCAGCCGGGCCAGCTGGTCGGGGTGGCGGAAGAGCGTCCACCAGCCATTGCCGGTGGTGTTGACGGTGGCCTCGTGGCCCGCGTTCAGCAGCAGCACACAGGTGGACACCATCTCCTGCTCGGAGAGCCGGTCCCCCTCGTCGTGCGCGGCGATCAGCGCGCTGATCAGGTCCTCGCCCGGGTGCTCGCGGCGGGCGGCGATCAGCCCGCGCAGATAGTCCGAGAACTCCTCCGAGGCCCGGACCGCGCGGCGCGCCGTCTCCTCTCCCGGGTTCAGCTCGAACATCCCACAGATATCCGCCGACCAGGGGCGCAGCGCCGGCCGGTCGGCGGGCGGGATGCCCAGCATCTCGGCGATGACCTCGACCGGCAGCGGTTCGGCGACCGCCGCGATGAGATCGCCGCCGCCGGAGGCGACGAACGAGTCCACCAGCCCGTCCGCCAGCCGCCGGATCGTCGGCACCAGCGCCTGGACCGTGCGCGGGGTGAACGCCTTGGAGACGAGCCGCCGCAGCCGGGTGTGGTCCGGCGCCTCCAAGTCCAGCATGCCGTTGCCGTTGAGGGTGTGGAACGGCTCGTGCTCGGGCGGCGGCGCGGTGCGGCCGAACTCCTCGTGGCTGAAGCGGTGGAGATACGTACGGCCCAGCCGACGGTCGGTCAGCAGGGCGCGTACGTCCTCGAAGTGCGGGATCAGCCACTGTCGGGACGGCGCGAACCAGTGGGCCCTGCCGCGCTCGCGCAGGCTCGCGTAGGCCGGGTAGGGGTCGGCGACGAACGACGGCTGCCACGGGTCGAAGGCAGGGGCTGGGCTGGTCATGACCGGACCGTATCGCCGGACCGGCCCGTCCTCCAGAGGGCTTCGGCCGTTGTCGGCGGGTCGGTGGTCCCTTGGGTCAGCCTCCCGGGGTCACGAGCCGTGCCTCGTACGCGAAGACCGCGGCCTGGGTGCGGTCGCGCAGGCCGAGCTTGACCAGGATCCGGCTCACATGGGTCTTCACCGTCGACTCGGCCACCACCAGATGCTCCGCTATCTCCGCGTTGGACCGGCCCTTCGCGACCAGCACCAGCACCTCGTTCTCCCGCTCGGTCAGCTCGTCCAGCCGCTCGTGCGGGCCCGGCCGCGCCGCGCCCGGCAGGGCGGACTCGCCGAGCTGCGAGAACGTCGCGATGAGCCGCTTGGTGACGGTGGGCGCCAGCAGCGCCTCCCCCGCCGCCACCACCCGCACCGCCTCGCCGAGCTGACGGGCCGAGGCGTCCTTGAGCAGGAAGCCGCTCGCCCCGGCGCGGAGCGCCTGGTAGACGTACTCGTCGAGGTCGAAGGTGGTCAGCACCAGGACCTTGGCGTCGGCGTCCGCCGCGACGATCTCCCGTGTCGCCTCCAGCCCGTTCAGCTCGGGCATCCGGATGTCCATCAGGACCACGTCCGGGCGCAGCGCCGCGACCTGGGCTATCGCCTCGCGGCCGTCGACCGCCTCACCGACGACCTCGATGTCCGGCTGGGCGCCCAGCAGCACGGAGAATCCCTCGCGGACCATCATCTGGTCGTCGACGATCAGCACGCGGATGGCCTTCATATCTTTGGCTCCGCCGCCGTCTCCTCTGGGTCCGGGTCCGGCGCCTCCGGGACCGGGATGAAGACGGTGATCTCGTAGCCGCCGTCCTCCTCCCTCGCCCCGGCCCGTATCTCCCCGCCCAGCATCGTGACGCGCTCCCGCATGCCGAGCAGCCCGTGGCCCATGCCCGGCGAGGGCGGCACCGCCTTGGTGGGCGCCCCGTTGACGATGCGCATCCCGAGACCGCCCAGCACATACGACACCTCGACGCGCGCCGTGGAACCCGGGGCGTGGCGCAGCGCGTTGCTCAGTGCCTCCTGCACGATGCGGTACGCGGACAGCTCCACGCCCTGCGGCAGCGGGCGCACCGCGCCGGTCGTGACGTGGTCGACCGTCAGGCCCGCCGCCCGTACCCCCGCGAAGAGGCCGTCGAGCGCGGCCAGCGTGGGCTGGGGCGCCTCGGGGTCGGTGTCCGTGCCGATGTCATCGGCCCGCACCACCCCGAGGACCCGGCGCAGCTCGGTGAGGGCGATCACCGCGTTCTCCCGGATGGTCGCGAAGCTCCTGGTCAGCTCCTCGGGCGGGTTCTCCACCCGGTACGGGGCCGCCTCCGCCTGGATCGCTATGACGGACATGTGGTGCGCGACGACGTCGTGCAGCTCCCGCGCGATGGTCGCGCGCTCCTCCAGCGTGGTGCGGCGGGAACGCTCCTCGACGGTCACCGACTCCTGCACCGCGATCCGCCGCTTGCTCTCGCCAAGACTGCGCATGGTGACGACGGCGCAGAGCGCCAGCCCGGAGACGAACAGCATCTGAACGCTGTCCGAGGTGATCTGGCTGTCGGCCAGCATCTGGAGGGAGTCCGAGGTGTACCGGCTGTCGGTGTCGACGTACTCGGCGACAACCGCGAGAAGGGCCGTGAGCAGCCATATCTCGGTGGCCACCCGGGGACGCGACCGGGCCGCGACCACCACCATCACCAGGACGTGGGAGATGGCCAGCGGTATGGGCCACGGCCAGCCCACGGTCTGATCCAGCCCCAGCAGCCCCAGCCCCGTCGCGGCGCTCGCCCCGAACGACAGCCACCAGGCGCCGGCCGGCCGGAACAGCGTCAGAAGCAGCGGCACCCCGCTCAGCAGGGCCAGGACCAGGCTGCTCATCTCGTCAGGCACCAGGAAGACCGACTGGCACATGACGTAGAACGCGCAGACCGTGAGCGCGGCGTGCGGCAGCCAGCCCACGTATCGCCGGGCCCGCTCCGGGATCCTGCGCATCACCGGATGCCCGGAACTCAGCGGCGGCAGCGGGCGGATGGCGAACGCGTCGTCGATCAAGTCCTGCCGCAGGCCGGACAACGCACTGCGGGCGATGCGGAGTTCGGTCCGCGGAATCGTCTGGGTCACGCCTCATACCGTAGGGAGCGGGCGGGCCCGCGTCGTCCCCACAGATAGTGATTGTCCGACGTCCCTCTCAGGTACTACGAGGGTGACGACCGCGCGGTGAGCCGCGCGATCTCGTCGGCGACCGTGCGGGCGGCGGCCGTGGCCGGGTCGATCAGCGGAAAGTGCCCGACGGCGGCGATGCGCACCACCCGCGGCGGCTGCCCGGCGACCGCCCCGGCCGCCGCGAAGGAGTCCGCGACCTGCGGCGGAACGTCGACGTCCGTGCCGCCCTGCACCAGGACGGTGGGCACGCCGGTGGGCAGCAGCGCGGCGGGATCGGCGAGCGGCAGCCGGGCGGCGATCCGGTCGCCGAGCAGCTGGTCGACGGCGTCCGAGCACACCCGCAGCGCGCGGGCGGCGGCGAGATCCGCGATCGGTGCGAGCGCGACCACGCCGCACACCGGAGGAGCCGTGGGCAGCCGCCACCGGCTGCCCGGCGGCAGCCGGTGCCGGGCCGCCGCCCACAGCGCGGCGTGCCCGCCCGCCGAGTGCCCGGCGAGCACGACGCGCCCGGCGTCGACCCCGCCGAGCCCCAACTCCCGCACCAGCCCCGGCACCCGGTCCACCACGGCGGCGATGTCGTCGAAGGTCTCCGGCCAACGGCCCGCCAGGCCGGAAGCGGCCGACCCGCCGACGCCGCCCGGTGCGGGGCCTCGGCGGTATTCCGCCAGCGCCACCGCGAAGCCGCGTTCCGCGAGGCAGGCGGCGAGCGGGGCGACGTGCTGGCGGTCGTAGGGGGCGCGCCAGGCGCCGCCGTGGAAGAGGATGACCAGCGGGGCGGGGCCCGCCGGGTCGCGGGGCAGGTGGAAGTCCACCACCTGGTCAGGGTGTTCGCCGTACGCGGCCGTCGCGTCGGGCGCCACCGGGGCGTGGCCGAAGAGGGACGCCTCCTCGGCGGCCGCGTCACGGCTCATCGGTCAGCCCACCTCGCCCCGTACGTCCTCCAGGACCTCCGCCAGCACCCGCGCCGCCCGCTCCACCTCGGCGAAGCCGGTGTAGAGCGGGGTGAAGCCGAAGCGCAGCACGTCGGGGCGGCGGAAGTCGCCGACGACGCCGCGCCGGATCAGCTCGGCCATCGCCGGGCCCGCCTCCGCGCAGCGCAGCGCGATCTGGCTGCCGCGTTCCGCGTGGGCGGCCGGGGTGACGGACTGGACGCGCCCGGCCGGGACGTAAGCCTCGACGCACCGCAGGAAGAAGTCCGTCAGGGCCAGGCTCTTGGCCCGTACGGCCTCGACCGGGACGTCGTCCCACACCTCCAGCGCGGCCTCCAGCGCGAGCATGGAGAGGATGTCCGGGGTGCCGACGCGGCCGCGTACCGCGCCCTCGGCGGGGGTGTAGGCGGGGGTCATGCCGAAGGGGTCGGCGTGGGAGTTCCAGCCGGGGAGCGGGGAGTCGAAGCGCGGCTGGTGCTCCCGCGCCACGTACAGATAGGCGGGCGCGCCCGGGCCCCCGTTGAGGTACTTGTACGTACAGCCGACGGCGAGGTCGACCCCGTGCGCGTCGAGCCCCACCGGCAGCGCGCCCGCGCTGTGGCAGAGGTCCCAGACGGCGAGGGCCCCGGCCGCGTGGATGGCGGCCGTCGTGCCGGGCAGGTCCTGGAGGCGGCCGGTCCGGTAGTCGACGTGGTTGACGAGCGCGACGGCGGTGCGCGGCCCGACCGAGGTCGGTACGTCGCCCGCCGCCACGGCCCGCACGGTGCAGCCGGTCATGCGGGCGGCGGATTCGGCGATGTAGCCGTCGGTGGGGAAGGTGGACTCGTCCACCACGATCTGGTCGCGGTGGGCCCCGCGCTCCTGGGCGATGCGTACCGCCGCGACGACCGCCTTGAAGACGTTCACGCTGGTCGAGTCACCGACCACCACCTGCCCGGGAGCTGCGCCGACGATCCGCCCCACGCGGTCGCCGATCCGCTCGGGGGCGGTCCACCAGCCGCTCTCCTCCCAGGAGCGGATGCGCAGCTGCCCCCATTCGCGGGCCACGACGTCGGCCAGCCGGGCGGGGACGGCGTGGGGCAGCGCGCCGAGCGAATTGCCGTCGAGGTAGACGGTGTCGTCGAGGGCGAAGGCGTCGCGCTTGGCGCGGAGTTCATCGGCCGCGTCGAGCGCGTCGGCCTCGGCGGTCAGCTCCTTGGGGAGCGTCGTCTCAGACATAGCTGCGCGCCGTCCACAGCTCGGGGAACACGTTCTTCGCGGCGCGCTTCTCCAGCCAGGCGACCCCGGCGGAGCCGCCCGTTCCGGTCTTGGCGCCCATCGCCCGCCGGGTGGCCACCAGATGGTCGTTGCGCCAGCGCCACACCAGCTCGGCGACCTCGGTCAGCCCCTCGCCGAGCTGGATCAGCTCGTCCTCGCACCGGCCGGAGTAGATCTCCTGCCACACCCGCTCCACCCCGGGATCCGGCTCGTACCGGCGGGTGGGGTCGCGGTCCAGCACGGCGGCGGGTATGGCGTGGCCACGGCGGTCCAGGAAGCGCAGCACCTCGTCGTAGAGGCTGGGCTCGGTCAGCGCCTTCTCCAGCTCCGCGTGCTCGCGCGGCGCGCCCCGGTGCGGGACCAGCATGGACGCCGACTTCTCGCCGAGCAGGAACTCCAGCCGCCGGTACATCGCGGACTGGAAGCCGGAACCGTCGCCGAGCGCGGAGCGGTACGCGTTGAACTGGCCGGGCGTGAGGTGCGCGAGCGGCTTCCAGGACGCGTTCAGCGACTCCAGCTCGTACGTGGAGCGCCCCAGCGCCGCCAGCGCGGTGGGCAGGTCGTCTTCGCGCAGCGCCTGCGCGGCGGTGTGCCACTCGTGGACGATGACGGTGAACCACAGCTCCATGACCTGGGTGGTGACCAGGAAGACCATCTCGCCGGGGTCGTCGGAGAGCGGGTGCTGGAGGTGGGTGAGGACGGACGCCCGGACGTAGTCCTCGTACGGGGTCGTGCCCTGGAAGTCCAGATGGGGCGCTTCCGGTTCCGGTTCGCCGTCGGACAGGACGGCCTCGTCGGGCGCGGGGGCGGATTTCGGGGCAGGCTGCTGCGACATCGCATCTCCTGAGGTACTGCTCGCCACCGGGTAGCGGTCCGCCCCATCCCTTCGGTCTCGGAGCCCCGGTCCCCTCAGGGGCCACTTCTGTGGTCCCTGCCCGCATCATGCGTGCCGCGCGCGCCGCTCGCAAGTGCGCTCCGCACCCGCGCAACGGCGCACGACGGGCCTGCCGGGACACGAACGCCCCGGCAGGCCCACACCCCGGAAGGGGTCAGGAAAGCGTGTCCGCCGCGGTCGGCGAGCTCTCACGCAGGAACGACGCGCAGCGCTCGTACTCCTCCTGCTCACCGATGGACTGCGCGGCGCGGGCGAGCGCGTGCAGGGCGCGCAGGAAACCCCGGTTGGGTTCGTGCTCGAAGGGGACAGGGCCGTGGCCCTTCCAGCCACTGCGCCGCAGCGCGTCGAGGCCACGGTGGTAGCCGGTGCGGGCGTACGCGTACGACTCGACCACCCGGCCGTTCTCGAACGCCTCGTCGGCGAGCTGGGCCCAGGCGAGCGAGGAGGCCGGGTACTTCGCGGCGACCTCGGTGGGAGCCGCACCGGACGCGAGCAGTTCCCGCGGCTCGGGGTCGTCGGGCAGATGGGTCGGGGGCGGTCCCCCGAGCAGATTCTCGTGAATGGCCATGGGTTCCAGTCTGCCGGACCGCCCGCCCCGCCCGCCGCCCCACACCAAGGTCCACTGCCGCGAGGCGCATGATCAAGCCGGGGACCGAGGCGCATGATCAAGCCAGGGGCTGAGGCGCGTGATCAAGCCGGGGGCTTGCGCGGCCGCTCGCCCGGGTCCAGCGGCGGGGCGCCCACCCCGCAGTGGTACGCGCACTCGGGACGGCAGGGGCGCTCCCCCGCCGCCCGCGCTCCCTCCGCCGCCTCCTCAGGCTCCCCGGCCCGCTCCAGCGCGTCCGCCCGTACCGCCCGCCAGGCGATGAGCGCGCCCAGCACCAGCACCGCCGCGCAGATCGGCATCGCCCGCCGGAAGGCCTCCGAGAACCGGTCCGCCGACCGGTACGCCTCCGCGCCCATGCCCGCCAGCAGCGGCAGCGCCGCGACCGCCACCAGGCCCGCCGCCCGCGCCGCCGCGTTGTTGATGCCGCTGGCCAGGCCCGCCCGTCCGACGTCCACCGAGGCCAGCACGGTCGCGGTGAGCGGGGCGACGAGCACCACCATGCCCAGCCCCATCACCACCAGCGCGGGCAGCACGTCCCGCCAGTAGACGGCGCCCACCCCGGCCCGGGTCATCAGCAGCATTCCGGCGGCGCACAGCAGCGGCCCGACGGTCAGCGGGATGCGCGGGCCGATGCGCTTGCCCAGCTCGCCGGAGCGGGCCGACAGCAGCAGCATCAGCAAGGTCGTGGGCAGCAGCGCGGTTCCGGCGACCAGCGCGGAGTAGCCGACGACCACCTGGAGGTTCAGCACGACCAGGAAGAAGAAGCCGCCGAAGGCCGCGTACACGCACAGCGTCACCGCGTTCACGGCGGTGAACTGGCGCGACGAGAAGAGGGTGAGCGGCAGCATCGGCTCGGGGCGCACCCGCTCCGCGTACACGAACGCCACCCCCGCCAGCAGCCCGGCCACGGCGGGCAGCACCACGGAGAGCGACGCGCCCCGCTGCGGCGCGGCGATCAGCGCGTACGTCACCAGGCCGAGCGCGAGCGCGCCGAGCACCGCGCCCAGCACGTCGAACCGGCCGTGCGCCCGCGGATCCCGGGACTCCGGTACGTGCCGCAGCGCGACCGGGACGCATACGGCCGCCAGCGGCACGTTGAGGAAGAACACCCAGCGCCAGCCCGGACCGTCCACCAGCCAGCCCCCGAGGAACGGCCCGATCGCCGCCCCCACCCCGCCGAACCCGGACCACAGCCCGACCGCCCGGGCCCGGTCGTCGGGGTGGATGACCGGCTGGATCAGCGCCAGCGAGCCGGGGGTGAGCAGCGCCCCGCCGATGCCCTGGAGGGCGCGGGCGGCGATGAGCATCCCGGCGTTCGGCGCCAGCCCGCACAGCAGGGACGCGAGCGCGAACCACACGACGCCGACGATGAACACCCGCCGCCGCCCGAAGCGGTCCCCGAGCGCCCCGCCGAGGAGGATGAGCCCGGCGAGGGTGAGCAGGTAGGCGTTGACGGTCCACTGGAGGACGGCGAGATCGGCGCCGAGGTCGAGGCCGATGCGGGGCAGGGCGACGTTGACGACGGTGCTGTCGAGCAGCGCCATCGCGGAGCCCAGCACGGTGGTGAGCACGACCCACCGCCCGGCGGCGGTGGAGATCCGCACGGCGGTGGGAGGCGGGTTGTCGCCCATACCTGGATCATCCCCGCGACGCCCGCGTGCGGCCAGCCCGGGGGCGAACGCACACGGGCCCGGGTCCTCGCCGCGACGGCGGGGACCCGGGCCCGGAAACGGCGCCGGTTACTTCAGCTTGGTGCCGGTGGACCGCAGGTTGGCGCAGGCCTGCGTGACGCGCTCGGCCATGCCCTTCTCGGCCGACTTGCCCCAGCTGCGCGGGTCGTAGACCTTCTTGCTGCCGACCTCGCCGTCGACCTTCAGCACACCGTCGTAGTTGCGGAACATGTGGTCCGCGATCGGCCGGGTGAAGGCGTACTGGGTGTCGGTGTCGAGGTTCATCTTCACCACGCCGTTCTCCAGCGCCGTGAGGATCTCCTGCTCCGAGGAGCCGGAGCCGCCGTGGAAGACGAAGTCGAACGGGTCGGTCTTGCCGGACTTCGCGGCGAGGCCGTCCTGCAGCTGGCGCAGCAGCTCCGGGCGCAGCACGACGTTGCCCGGCTTGTAGACGCCGTGGACGTTGCCGAAGGAGGCGGCCAGCAGGTAGCGGCCCTTCTCGCCCAGGCCCAGCGCCTCGGCGGTCCGCTCGGCGTCGGAGACGGTGGTGTACAGCTCGTCGTTGATCTCGTGCGAGACGCCGTCCTCCTCGCCGCCGGTCGGGGTGATCTCGACCTCAAGGATGATCTTGGCCTTGACCGCCTCGGCCAGCAGCTCCTGCGCGATGCGCAGGTTGTCGTCCAGCGTCTCGGCGGAGCCGTCCCACATGTGGGACTGGAACAGCGGGTTCTGCCCGGCCGCGACGCGCTCCTGCGAGACCGCGAGCAGCGGACGCACATAGCCGTCCAGCTTGTCCTTCGGACAGTGGTCGGTGTGCAGCGCGATGTTCACCGGGTACTTCTTGGCGACGATGTGCGCGAACTCGGCGAGCGCGACCGAGCCGGAGACCATGTCCTTGCTGTACTGGCCACCCAGGAACTCGGCACCACCGGTGGAGATCTGGACGATGCCGTCGCTTTCCGCCTCGGCGAAGCCCCGCAGCGCGGCGTGCAGCGTCTGCGTCGAGGTCACGTTGATCGCCGGGTAGGCGAACTTGCCTGCCTTCGCCCGGTCGAGCATCTCGTTGTAGATCTCAGGGGATGCGATGGGCATCTGTCCGCTCCTTGTGATGTGCGCGGGTGAGGTTCTTGGCCCTGACCTAGGGGGAGTCCTGCGGCGACGTCATCGTCGCGGCCATCCTCCCAGACTCCGTCGATTGCTCCACCCGGCGCTCGCGGGGACCACACGGACGGGGGTGGGTGGTTTCACGTGAAACCAGATCAGCTCAGGCCCCGGATCAGCTCAGGCCGAGGTCGGTGAGCGAGTACGCCGGTACGTAAGCCAGCCCGGCGTCCGCGATCGCGGGGGCGGCCCCGCGCTCGACGATCGTGGCGACCGCGACGACCTCGGCGCCCGCCTCGCGCGCCGCCTCGACGGCGGTCAGCGGCGAGCCGCCGGTGGTGGAGGTGTCCTCGACCACCAGCACGCGGCGGCCCGCGATGTCCGGGCCCTCGATCCGCCGCTGCAGACCGTGAGTCTTCTGCGCCTTGCGGACGACGAAGGCGTCGAGCCTCCGGCCCCGCGCGGCGGCCGCGTGCAGCATGGACGTGGCCACCGGGTCGGCGCCCAGGGTCAGGCCGCCCACCGCGTCGTAGTCCAGGTCGGCCGTGGCGTCGAGCATGACCTGCCCGACCAGGGGCGCGGCCTCGGCGTCCAGGGTGATCCGGCGCAGGTCGATGTAGTAGTCGGCCTCCTTGCCGGAGGAGAGGGTCACCTTGCCGTGGACCACGGCCTTGTCCTTGATCTGCTGCAGCAGGGCGTCACGCGCTTCGCTCATGCACACGAGCTTAGGCGGTGCTCTTCCACCGCGTTACGCCAGCTCGCGCCAGCTCCACGTCATGGAGATCTCCAGCGGGTCGATGGGCGTGACCAGGCGGGGAAGGGTGTTCAGACCGTTCGGCGGCCCGGACTGCGGCTCGACGCACACCGCCTCCTGCTGCTCGTCGTAGACCACGACCCATTCGCTGCGGCTGGTGACCTTGAGTTCGAGCCGCTCCGGCCAGGTCAGCGTGACATCCACGCCGTCCGGCATGCCGAAGCAGTCGTCCCACGGGCCGGGGCGGGGCTGGATGCGCTGGCCGGTGGGGAGGTGGTTCTCGCCGCGCTCCTCCTGCCACTCCGCGCTGAACGACAGCTCGACGTCCGCGCCGCCCTCGCCCAGGTCGCGCAGGAACCACGGGTGCCATCCGGCCTGCGCCGGGAAGGAGTCGCCTTCCGTCTCCACGCTCATGGTGACGGTCAGCGCGTCCGCGGTCAGGTCGAAGCGCTGGGTGACCCGGCCCTCGTACGGCCACGGGTCGGCGAGGTCGTAGGTGAAGGTCGCGCTGTCCGGCCCGGTGCCGACCGTGCGCCAGGCGAGGTCCCGGCCGGTGCCGTGGATCGCGTGCGGCGGGGAGTTGACGGGCAGCTGGTGGCTCCGGCCGCCGTCGCGGAACCGGCCCAGCTCGACCCGGCCGCACCAGGGCACCATCGGGAAGGACCCGTACCGCGGGCCCTGCCGCAGCAGCTCCGTGCCACCGATGCGCAGCGAGCCGATACGGCAGCCGTTCTCGGGCGAAACGGTCAGCTCGGCGTCCCCGGCGGTCAGCCGGACGCCCTTGGTCTCCGTAGTCTCTTCGGTCACGCCCCGACCCTATGCGCAGCCGCTCGGCGGCGGCGAGCGATCACCACTGACCAGCGATCAGCACTGACCAGCGATCACCTACGGCGGCGCAGCACACGCCGTCCGACGACGACGGCCGACGCGAGCACCACGGCCGCGGCGGGCGCCGCCCAGCGCAGCGCGGCGCCGGTGGACCCGGCCTCGGGCGCCGGTACGGGGGCGTAGCGGCCGCGCGGCGGGGCGTGGTCGACCTCCTCGGTCGAGCGGCCGATCATGGTGCGGCGGGCGTGCGCGGCCTCCGCCGGGGGCTCGTCGTCGTCCAGCCCGCCCAGCCCGCCCAGCTCGGCCAGCTCGCTGACATCGCCCACCGAGTCGACGTCGTCGAGGTCGCCGATGTCGTCCACGTCGATGTCCTCGGCCTCCTCGGGCTGATCGGTGGCGTCGGTGCGCAGCGGCAGCTCCGCCTCGGCGAGGGGGTCGTGATCGGCGGCCGGGGCGATCGGGGACGCCTCGAGACCGGACGCCAGCGACGCACCGAAGCGGTCCAGCATGCGGCGGGCCACCGTCTCGGTCGCGTGCGCGTCGAACTCGGCGAGCCGACCCTCGCTGCGCACGGTCCCCGAGCAGCGCAGCCCCGTACCGCCGCCGTCCACGGCCCGGGGCGTCAGGGTCAGCGCCAGCTTCACCGAGCCGCCGCCCCGCACCTCCGTGCCCTCGCCCTCGGCCTCCACGCCATCGCCGCGCTCCGTGACGCGCAGCACGCCACGGTAGGTGATGGTGGATCCGCCGATGCGCAGCCGCAGCCGCCCGGCGAGCGGACCCGCGTCCTCATCGGCGTCCTGCTGGAGCCCGGGAACGCAACGGGCGATGCGGTCGGGATCCGAGAGCGCCTGCCGGACGGTGTCGACGGGAAACGGAACGAACACCTCATGCTCCATAGCTCAAGACACTACCCATCGCGCGTTGGCTGAGACCCCATCCCACGCAACTTTCGCCCTCGACGTACTCAGTCCCCGTAGCGGGGGTGCATCAGGGTCGACGGCGGCAGACCGGGCTCCCGGCTCCGTCCGGCCGCGCCCCGCGCCGCGTCCAGACCGGCCGGGGTGAGCGAGCGCGGGCGGGGGCCGTGGGGGGCGAGGGCCAGCGGGGGCGGGGTGCGGGCGGCGAGCAGGAATCCCCAGTCGCGCGGCCCGTCCCCCGCCGACCCGTACCCCGCCCGCTCGCCGCCCGCCGGGCGCGCCGCCACCACGTACGGCACCGTCCGCAGCCCCACCGAGCGCATCGTCGCGTCCACCGTCCAGTACGCGCGGGGCCGCGGGCTGAAGGGGCCCGCGTGGACGGCGAGCCGCCCGCCGGGGGCCAGCGCCCGTTCCGCGAGGCCGTAGAACTCCTGCGAGTACAGCTTGGTGCTCGGCGTGAGGCCGGGGTCGGGCAGATCGCTCACCACGACGTCGTACGCGGCGCTCCGGCGCAGCCAGTCGAAGGCGTCCGCGGTGACCACCCGCACCCGTGGATCGCGGTAGGCGTCCGCGTTGAGCGCGGAGAGCCCGGGGTCGCGGCGGGCCAGCCGCACCACCTCCGGGTCGCGCTCGACGACGGTCACCGACCGGACCCCGCCGTACCGCAGGACCTCGCGGGCCGCGAGCCCGTCGCCGCCGCCGAGCACCAGGACCCGGCGGTGCGGTCCGGCCGCCATCGCGGGGTGGATCAGCGCCTCGTGGTAGCGCATCTCGTCGTGGCCGCTGACCTGCAGCCGCCCGTCGAGGAACAGCGACAGCGAGCGCCCGTGGGTGCGGCCGCCGGTCAGCACCACCTCCTGGACCCCGGTGCGCACCGCGACGCGCACCTCCGGCCCGTACACGGCCTGCCGGGCGGCCCGTTCGAACGAGGGGGTGAGGATGGCGCCCGCCGCCAGCAGGCCGAGCACCAGGGCGTTGCCGACGATCAGCGCCCACCGGGACCGTGCGCTCAGATCGCGGCGGAACAGCCACAGCACCAGCGCCCCGCCCGCGACCGCGTTGACCGCGCCCGTCACCAGCGCGCCGGTCAGCTGGCCGAACGCGGGCAGCAGCAGAAACGGGAACGCGAGCCCGCCGACCAGCGCGCCCACATAGTCGGCGGCGAACAGATCGGCGACCGCGCCGCCCGGGTCCTGCCGCCGCACCCGCTGGATGAGCGTCATCAGCAGCGGCACCTCGGCGCCGATGAGCACGCCGATCGCGAACGAGAAGCCGACCAGCGCCGAGCGCGACTGCCCCCACCACGCGAAGCACGCGTACAGGGCCATCGCCGAGCAGCCGCCGAGGAGCGCGAGCACCGCCTCGACGGCGCCGAAACCGGCCGCGGCGCGGGGGCGCAGCCGCTTGGCGAGCAGCGAGCCGACGCCCATCGCGAAGACCATCACCGACAGGACGACGGAAGCCTGGGTCACCGAATCGCCCACCAAGTAGGAGGCGAGGGCGACGAGTTCGAGTTCGTAGACCAGCCCGCAGGCGGCACAGACGAAGACGGTCACGAGGATGAGGAAGCGGCCGAACCCGGCCCGCACGGGCAGCCGCACCGGATTCTCGGACTCCGGCGCGGGCATCGGGGATTCGGTCACGAACGGAACGCTACGTTACAAATCACCCACGCCTGGTCACCCACAAGGGTGTACTGACTGCCGCTCATCCGTACACCGCATCATCCGCACACCGGATCAGCGGGGGATCAGCGGGAGGACACCGGGTGGTCGCCGGGCGGCCGGAGCCGCATCGGTATGGACGTCACGCCCAGGCAGGTACGGGTGGTGACGAGCCGCCCTTCCTGCGGATACGCGTGCCAGGTACGCCACCCCACCGTGCCCTCGTGCCACTGCGCGAGCAGCGCGGTGAACGCGTGCGGGCTGCCGGGGAACGTCCCCGCCAGGCCGTGCGGATGGTCGGCGACCAGCGCCAGTAACTCCTGGGCCCGCCCGGCGAACGACCCCTTGGACAACTCCTCGACGCGCGCCGCGAATTCGTACTCGCGGCCGTCGACGAGGGTGGAAACGCCCAGCGGAAGCGGGGTGCTGCTGCCGGACATGCAGGCGACGGTCTCAGAACAGCGCCCGTCCTCCGCTTCGAGGAGGACCTGGTGCGAGGCCCCGAGAAGCCTCAACTGCACTGCGAAACCGTGAAGTCGGAGGTCGAGCACGGCCAGGGCCGGAAGCGGTTCCCGCCCCAGGGCCCAGGCCAGGTCATCGGCGCGGGTGTCGGTGTAGGCAGTCTTGAGGGTCGTGAGCATGGGTCGGCTCCGCAAGCACGCAGGGGAAAGGTGGGCCGGCTCGCCCCGCGGTGGTCCGCCCCGCAGTGGTCCAGGGGGGCTGCGGATACGCCGGCTCGTGCCCACGTGGGGTCCGTAGGGCGGTGGTATACGGAATCATGAAATGGTCGACGCCACATCGTTTTTACCCACCTTCGCCGGGTTTCCACCCCCTAGGGCGGTCCCCAGCTCAAGTGTTCAACACAGCTGCGCCCGGCGCACGTTGGCGCGCCGGGCGCATTCACACGGGGCGGTTCCCCCGAGGGACGGCTCAGGAACCTCCCCCGCAGCCGCCACCACCGCCACCGCCGCCACCGCCACAGCCCCCTCCGCCGCCGCAGCTACTGCTGCTGCCGCCGCAGCTGCTGCCGCCGTGGTGGTGGCCGCCACCGCAGCCACCGCCGCTCGAACCACCACTGCCGAGCCACCAGCCGCCACCGGCGCCCCCGGACGAACCCGCCCCGTAAGCCCCCCGGCGCTTCCTGGCCTTCCCGGCGCTCAGTGCCGCCACCGCCATGACCGCGAAGACCACGACGACGAACACGATGACAAATCCCATGGGGTCCTCACTCCTTCCATCCCCCGTAGCGAGCCCCCGTAGCGAGGTACCGCTCTGTCGTGCCTGACCAGCTCCTGCCCGGCTTGGTCCCCGTCAAAAGCCGAGTTGAGCAAGTCCAGAGGTTCGATGGGGACACGCCCGTGGCTCACAGCCGCCGCAGGCGCGCCACGGCCTCGCGGAGGACGTCCTCCCGCTTGCAGAAGGCGAATCGGACCTGGCTCCGCCCGGCGTCCGGGTCGTCGTAGAAGACCGCGTTGGGCACCGCGACCACGCCGCAGCGCTCCGGAAGGCTCCGGCAGAGGGCGATGCCGTCCTTCTCGCCGAGGGCCGCGACATCGGTGGTGATGAAGTAGGTGCCCTGCGGACGGAAGACCTCGAAGCCCGCCTCGGTGAGCCCGTCGGCGAGGATGTCGCGCTTGGCCCGCAGCCCCTCCCGGAAACCGGTGAAGTAGCCGTCCGGGAGGCTCAGCGCCTCCGCCACCGCGTACTGGAACGGGCCCGCGCTGACGAAGGTCAGGTACTGCTTCGCGGTACGGACGGCCGTCACCAGCGGCGCCGAGGCCGTCACCCAGCCCACCTTCCAACCGGTGAACGAGAAAGTCTTCCCGCTCGACGAGATGGAGACGGTCCGCTCGCGCATCCCGGGCAGCGAGGCGAGGGGGATGTGCTCGCCGTCGAACACCAGGTGCTCGTAGACCTCGTCGGTGACCACGAGAAGGTCGTGCTCGACCGCGAGGGCCGCGATGGCGGTCAGCTCGTCGCGGGTGAGCACCATGCCGGTCGGGTTGTGCGGGCTGTTGAGCAGCAGCAGCCGGGTGCGGGGCGTGATCGCGGCGCGCAGGGCGTCGAGGTCGGGGCGGAAATCGGGGGCCCGGAGGGTGAGGGGGACGCGGGTGGCGCCCGCCATGGCGATGCACGCCGCGTAGGAGTCGTAGAACGGCTCGAAGGCGATGACCTCGTCGCCCGGTTCCAGCAGCGCCAGCATCGACGCCGCGATGGCCTCGGTGGCGCCCGCGGTCACCAGCACCTCGGTGTCGGGGTCGTAGGACAGGCCGTAGAACCGCCGCTGGTGCTCGGCGATGGCGGTCCGCAGCTCGGGGACGCCCGGGCCGGGCGGGTACTGATTGCCGCGCCCGTCCCGGAGGGCCCGTACGGCCGCCTCGCGGACCTCCTCGGGCCCGTCGGTGTCGGGGAAGCCCTGGCCCAGGTTGATCGCGCCGGTGCGCGCGGCGAGCGCGGACATCTCCGCGAAGATCGTCGTGCCGTGCCCGTCGAGCCGTCGGTTCAGCAGCGGCCTGCCGCCCATGTCTCCACCATTCCCTCTGCCGGTTTCAGCCATCGTCCACCGTCCATCCTCGCCGAGGGCGGGCGATGAGCGGAGGCGCGGCCGCAGGAGGTACGGCTAGCCGTCGCCTCGCAGCGCGGCGGCGGCCCGCGGCCGCAGGGCGATGCGCGTCGTCAGCACTCCGGTCAGAGACGCGAGCACGCCCGCACCGCCCACGATGAGGGCGAGGGTGGCCCCTGGCAGGGAAGGGTGGGGCGAGCCGGTCAGGGCCCTGCTGAACGCGGTCAGGACCAGCCCGGCCACCGTCGAGCCGACCAGCAGCGCCGCGAGCACGGTCACGGCGTTCTCGGCCCGCATCATGTGGGCGACCTGCCCGCGGGTGGCGCCGACGAGCCGCAGCAGCGCGAACTCGCCCACCCGCTCCATGGTCGTCATCACCAGGGTGTTGACGACCGAGATCGACGTGAACACGGTCACGATGGCCAGCAGCAGATAGGTGGCGGTCATCGACGCATCCCGCTGACGACGGGCCTCGGCCCGGTGCGCGGAGCGGTCCAGGACCTCCCAGGACGGCCGGTCCCCGGTCAGAGCGGCCAGCCGGTCCGCCACGTCCCCCTCCCGGCCCGGCAGGGCCCGTACGTACACCGTGTCCAGGATGGACGGGTCCCCGGGCAGCAGGTGGGCGGCGGCCATGCGCTGCGGCACGACCAGGTCCCCGAAGCCCTGGTCGCGGGTGTAGATCGCGGCCACCCGGGACCGTTCGACGCGGTCGTCGTCCAGGGACAGCCACACCGTGTCGCCCACCTCGGCACGGGCGGCGCGGGCCAGGGACCGGCTCAGCGCGATGTCGTGCGGCCCGAGCCGGTCGAGGCCGCCGTGGGCGGGCGCCAGGTCGAGCACCTGGCCCAGGGAGCCGTCCGTGACCGCCTGGACGATGCCCCGGGGTCCCTCGCCGTCCGGATCGTCGCTGCCGAGCACCATCGCGTGGGTGCCCTGGACACCGATGGCCTCGGCGACGCCCGGCAGGCCGCCGACCGTCCTGGCGGCCGAGTCGGGCAGGTCCTCCTGCCCCGTGGCCCGCACCAGATAGTCGGCGACCAGCCGCTCCCGGTCCTGCCGCTCCTGTTCGTGCCACTTCATCTGCGGTACGAACAACACCACGGCCGCGAAGGCGACGGTGATCGCGAGCGGGGTGGCGGCCGCGCCCAGCCTGCGGTGCCCCGCGCTCAGATTCGCCCGCACCAGCGCCCCGTTCACCGGCAGCAGCACCAGGCACCCGAGGCCGAAGACACCGGCGGCCAGCTTCCCGATCCACGGGGCGAGCAGCCCCACCGCGACCATGAACACCATGACGATGCCCGCCGCGGTGTTGGCCGCGTCGGACGACCCGCTGGCTTCCTCGATGGCCGACAGCCCCCAGAAGCCGCCGCCCAGCGCCGCGAGGCCCAGGGCGGTCCGTACGACGCCCACCCGCCGGGGCGGTACGGCCGCCTCCCCCAGGGCCTGGACGGCGCGCACCCGGGAGGCTCTTCTGCCGCTGCTCCGGACCGCGAGCTGGGCGGTCACGCAGCAGATCGCCACGGCGCCGAGCGGGCTCCAGACGCCGAAGTCCAGGGGGAAGGCGTCCGGCACCCAGCCCTGGCCGACCAGCCAGGCCCGCAGCGCGGCGGCCAGCAGGACGCCCAGACCGCACCCGGGCACCGCCGCCACGGCGGTGACCACGAGGGCCTCGTACGCGATCAGCCGCCGCACCTGACCGGGGGTCGCGGCGACGGCGCGCAGCAGGGCGATCTCCCGGGTGCGCTGCTGAACGGAGAGGGAGAAGGTCCCGGCCACCGCGAAAGCGCAGACGAACAGGCAGATGAAGGCGAACGGCACGGTGAAGGACAGCGCCTCTTCCCCGCCCTGCTCCGCTCCCGCCCGCGCGCCCGCGTCGAGCAGCACCGCGAGCGCCGTCACCAGGGTCTGGGCGCTCGCCATCGCCACGAAGGATCCGGCGAACGCGACCTTCCGGTTGCGCACGGTCCACCAGGCCAGCCGTAACAGCATCTTCTCGGGCCCCCGGTCCGTCGGCGTGCTCGTTCACCTACAGGACAAGAACCCGGTAGCGCGCCGTCGTCCTGACGGGCGGCGCGCTGGCCGGGTTCTCGTGCTGCTGTGCCTGTGTGCTGCTGTGCCTGTGCTGCAGTGCGTGCGCTGGCCGACCGGCCTGCTCAGGCCTCGTCGTCGCCCGGCTTCTCGTCGTCGCCGGACTCGGCGTCGGTCTCCAGGCCGAGCTGTTCGACCAGCCAGCGGTCGAACTCGATCGACGCCCGCACCCAGCTGACCGTGCTGGATACGAAGTGCTCCAGGCTGACGCCGGTGCCGATCAGCATCTGCGCCTCACCGATCAACCGGACCGTGCCGTCGTCGTTGGTGTGGCTGTAGACCTTGGGCCACAGGGTGCGGCGGTTCCAGTCGTCGATCACCTCGAGCAGCTGCGGCTTCACTTCGATGCCGTGCGGCCGGTCGTAGAACGTCCGGACGGAGAAGACCTGCTGCTCCTCCTCACCGCGGAACATGAAGTAGGTGCGGAACTGCTCCCACGGCGCCGCGAGGTCTCCCTCCTCGTCGACGACGTACTTCAGCTCCATCTGCTCCAGAAGCTGCTTGACCAGGTCCTGGTCGGGCAGCACGGGGCCGCTCGGACCCGCCGGTTCGGGCTCGGGCTGGCCCCCGAAATTCGGAATCGAGGACGGGTCGATGCTCACCGTGGATTTCCCTTCGTATGGATACCGCCATCCTCCCTCACACCCGCCCCCGCCGTGCAACCCTGACCGGACCTTTGCGCGATCAAGACAGCGATCAGGACAGCGGCGGTGTGATCACCGCGCCGGGCCCACCAGGAGGCCGTCTCCGGCCCTCTCGACCCGGACCGTGTCGCCGTCCCGGACCTCGCCGGAGAGGATCTCCCTGGCCAGCCGGTCACCGATCGCGGTCTGCACCAGACGGCGCAGCGGGCGCGCCCCGTACGCCGGGTCGTTGCCCTCCTCGGCGAGCCAGGCCAGCGCCTCCGGGCTGACCTCCAGGGTCAGCCGCCGTTCGGCGAGGCGCCGGGCGAGCGCGGCGATCTGCAGCTCGGCGATGCGGGACAGTTCGTCCTGGCTGAGCGCGGAGAAGACCACCAGGTCGTCCAGGCGGTTCAGGAACTCCGGCTTGAAGGAGGTGCGGACCGTCTCCAGCACGCTCTGCTTCTTCTCCTCCTCGCTGAGCAGCGGGTCCATCAGGTACTGGCTGCCCAGGTTGGAGGTGAGGACCAGGATGGTGTTGCGGAAGTCCACCGTCCGGCCCTGGCCGTCGGTGAGCCGCCCGTCGTCCAGCACCTGGAGCAGGATGTCGAAGACCTCGGGGTGGGCCTTCTCCACCTCGTCCAGCAGCACCACGCTGTACGGGCGGCGGCGCACCGCCTCGGTGAGCTGGCCGCCCTCCTCGTAGCCGACGTAGCCGGGCGGGGCGCCGACCAGCCGGGCGACGCTGTGCTTCTCGCCGTACTCGCTCATGTCGATGCGGACCATGGCCCGCTCGTCGTCGAAGAGGAAGTCGGCGAGCGCCTTGGCCAGCTCGGTCTTGCCGACGCCGGTGGGGCCGAGGAAGAGAAACGATCCGGTGGGCCGGTCCGGGTCGGCGATCCCGGCCCGGGTCCTGCGCACGGCGTCCGAGACGGCCCGTACGGCCTCGGTCTGGCCGATCAGCCGACGGCCCAGCTCATCCTCCATGCGCAGCAGCTTCTGGGTCTCGCCCTCCAGCAGCCGCCCGGCCGGGATGCCGGTCCAGGAGGCGACCACATCGGCCACGTCGTCCGGGCCGACCTCCTCCTTGACCATGGTGCCGCGGTCCTCCTGCTGCACCTCCGCCTCGGCCTCCGAGGCCTCGGCCAGCTCCCGCTCCAGGGCCGGGATCTCCCCGTACAGCAGCTTGGAGGCGGTGCCGAAGTCGCCGTCGCGCTGGGCGCGCTCGGCCTGGCCGCGCAGCTCGTCCAGCTTCTCCTTCAGCTCACCGACCCGGTTGAGGCCCTGCTTCTCCTTCTCCCAGCGGGCGGTCAGGCCGCGCAGCTCCTCCTCCTTGTCGGCGAGGTCGCGGCGCAGCTTCTCCAGCCGCAGCTTGCTGGCCTCGTCGGTCTCCTTGGCGAGCGCCATCTCCTCCATCTTCATCCGGTCGACGGAGCGCTGCAGCTCATCGATCTCTACGGGTGAGGAGTCGATCTCCATACGGAGCCGGGAGGCGGCCTCGTCGACCAGGTCGATGGCCTTGTCGGGGAGGAAGCGGGAGGTGATGTACCGGTCGGAGAGGGTCGCGGCGGCCACCAGCGCGCCGTCCGCGATCTGCACCTTGTGGTGGGCCTCGTACCGGCCCTTGAGGCCGCGCAGGATCGCCACGGTGTCCTCGACGGTCGGCTCGGCGACCAGCACCTGCTGGAAGCGGCGCTCCAGCGCGGCGTCCTTCTCGATCCGCTCGCGGTACTCGTCCAGCGTGGTCGCGCCGACCATGCGCAGCTCACCGCGGGCGAGCATGGGCTTGAGCATGTTGCCCGCGTCCATGGACGAGTCGCCGCCCGCGCCCGCGCCGACCACGGTGTGCAGCTCGTCGATGAAGGTGATGATCTGGCCGTCGCTGGACTTGATCTCGGCGAGGACGGTCTTCAGCCGCTCCTCGAACTCGCCCCGGTACTTCGCGCCCGCGACCATCGCGCCGAGGTCGAGCGCCACCAGCCGCTTGTCGCGCAGGCTCTCCGGCACATCGCCCTTGACGATGCGCTGGGCCAGCCCCTCCACCACGGCGGTCTTGCCGACGCCCGGGTCGCCGATCAGCACCGGGTTGTTCTTCGTACGCCGCGAGAGCACCTGCACCACGCGCCGGATCTCCTGGTCCCGGCCGATGACCGGGTCGAGCTTGCCCTCGCGCGCGGCGGCGGTGAAGTCCGTGCCGAACTTCTCCAGCGCCTTGTACGTGCCCTCCGGATCGGGAGTCGTCACCCGCTGTCCACCCCTGGCCTTCTCGAACGCGGCGAGCAGCGGCTTGACGCTCGCCCCCTGCTGGTCGAGCAGCTCCCCGGCCTGGCCGCCCTTGGCGGCGACGCCGATCAGAAGGTGCTCGGTGGAGATGTAGTCGTCGCCCAGGTCCTTCGCGCGCTGCGCGGCGTCCACGAGGACCGCCTGCAGGTCACGGCTGGCCTGTGGCGGGGCCACGGTGGAGCCCTGCACGCTGGGCAGGGCGGCGAGCAGCCGCTCGGCCCCGTTCCGTACGGCGGCCGCGTCGGTGTCGACGGCGGCCAGCAGATCCATCACGTTCTCGTTGTCCTGGCCCTGCAGAAGGGCGAGCAGCAGATGGGCCGGGGTCAGATCGGCGTGCCCGGCGGACACCGCACGGTCATTGGCCGCGCTCAGCGCCGCCCGGCTCTTGTTGGTCAGCTCGGCGTCCACGTACCTGGCTCCTCCTCATCGCGCTGCGGCGGACCACAATCCTGCCTGCACAACCAATCCTGCCGTGCACAACATGCGTAAAGTTGAGTCTATTCCACTCAACTGTGTCTCCGCCAGCGTTCTGGCCATAGGTTCCCGTCCATGGCCCTCGATCCACGCAACCCGGACCCCGCGTACCTCGCCTTCTGGCGCGAACGCCATATCTGCACCCTCACCACCCTCCGCCCCGACGGCACCCCGCACGTCGTCCCGGTCGGCGTCACCTACGACCCCGACGCCGGGCTCGCCCGCGTCATCGCCAGCGGTCACAGCCGCAAGGCCGCCCATGTCCGGGCGGCGAGCGAGTCGGCGGACGGCGCGCGGGTCGCCGTCTGCCAGATGGCGGGCAAGCGGTGGGCCACGCTGGAGGGGATCGCCCGGGTACGCACCGAACCCGAGCTGATCGCCGACGCGGAACGCCGCTACGCCGAACGCTACGAGCGCACGCCCCGCCCCAACCCGCACCGCGTCCTGATCGAGATCACCCTCACCCGTGCGATGGGACGCGGCTGAGCAGCCCCCGGCACGCGGTCGGTACGCCGGAACCCCGCGATCAGGTGTCGGACCCCTCGATCCGCGCGTACGCCTCGGCCATCTCGCCGCCGGTGTCGTACACCACCACCGGTTCGTCGCCGACCACCCACGCGTCATGGCCGGGCGGCACCACGAACACATCGCCGGGGCCCACCTCGCCCTCGGCGCCGTCGTCCATCCGCAGCCGCATACGGCCCTGCACCACGACCCCGGCATGGCGCACCTGGCAGCTCTGCGTCCCGGCCAGCGGCCGGACCGACTCCCGCCAGCGCCAGCCGGGCTCGAAGGTGCCCACGGCGAAGTCGAGCCCGGTCAGATGCAGGGTTTCCAGATGACCTCCGGGGAAGTCCCGCCGCTCATCCGGCTTGTCCAGCGTCTTGATCTCCAACATGTGCGGTACCTCCTCCCACACCTCCATGGTGCGCCCGCGGCGGGCCCCGGCCACATGAGCGAGGCCCGGCGACCGCATGGGTCACCGGGCCTGTCGCTGCCGAGGAGAGACGCTAGTCCCTGCGCTTGGGCTTGGGACGCCAGACGACCAGGGCACTGCCCTGGTGGACGTCCTGGTAGGGGACCAGGTCACGGCGGTACGAGGCGTGGACCTGGGCCTCGCGCTGCTGCATCGCGGCGGCCGCGCCCTCGACGGCCGACTGCAGCTCGGCCACGCGCGACTGCAGCGCGGCGACCTGGTTCTCCAGCTCGATGATGCGCTTGATCCCGGCGAGGTTGATCCCCTCGTCCTGGGACAGCTGCTGCACCTGGCGCAGCTGCTCGATGTCGCGCGCGGAATACCGCCGGCCGCGGCCGGCGGTGCGGTCCGGGGAGACCAGCCCGAGGCGGTCGTACTGACGCAGGGTCTGCGGATGCAGGCCGGAGAGCTGAGCGGCGACCGAGATGACGTACACCGGCGATTCGTCGGTCAGCTCGTACGGATTACGTGACCGGCCGGGTCCCCTGCCTCCGAGGCCCCCTCGGCCGTGCGTCTCCATCGGGTCATGCTCCCTTCGCGGCCTGGAACAGCTCCGCCCGCGGGTCATCGCCCGCGGTCGCCTCCCGGTAGGACTCCAGCGCCTCACGAGCGTCGTCGCTGAGGTCCTTCGGCACCGTCACCTCGACGGTGACCAGCAGGTCGCCGCGGGTGCCGTCCTTGCGCACCGCGCCCTTGCCACGGGCGCGCATCGTCCGGCCGCCCGGCGTTCCGGCCGGCAGCTTCAGGGTGACCGGCGGGCCGCCCAGCGTCGGGACCCTGATCTCGCCGCCGAGCGCCGCCTCCGGAAGGGTGACGGGGACGGTGACGGTCAGGTTGTCGCCGCGCCGGCCGAAGACCGGATGCGGGTCCACATGGACGATGACGTAGAGGTCACCGGCCGGACCGCCGGTCTCGCCCGGGGCGCCCTTGCCACGCAGCCGGATCCGCTGGCCGTCGCTGACGCCCGCGGGGATACGGACCTGCATGGTGCGGGCGGAACGGGCCCGTCCGCTGCCCTTGCAGGTCTCGCACGGGTCCTGCGCGATCAGGCCTCGGCCCCGGCACTCCACGCACGGGTCGGTGAGCGAGAAGCCACCCCCGCCGCCCCGGCTGACCTGCCCGGTGCCGACGCAGGTCGGGCAGACCCGCGGGGTGCCGTTCTTGTCGCCGGTGCCGGAGCACGACTTGCACGGGGCCTGGCTGGACATCCGCAGCGGGACGGTGGCCCCTTCGACGGCCTCGGTGAAGCTGAGCGTCACCTCGGACTCGACATCCTGGCCGCGCCGCGGCTGGGTCCGGGTGGGCCCGCCGCGGTTGAAGAGACCGCCGAACACGTCGCCGAGCCCGCCGCCGAAGCCGCCCGCACCGCCCGCGCCACCGGGGCCGCCCTGGGCGCCCCCGAAGAGGTCGCCCAGGTCGAAGTTGAAGCTTCCGGTGGAGCCCGCCCCGCCCGGCCCGGGGCGGAAGCCCCCGTTGCCGAACAGGGAGCGGGCCTCGTCGTACTCCTTGCGCCGCTTGGGGTCGCCGAGGATGTCGTTCGCCTCGGAGATCTCCTTGAAGCGCTCCTCGGCCTTGGCGTCGCCCTTGTTGGCGTCCGGGTGGTACTCGCGGGCGAGCTTCCGGTACGCCTTCTTGATCTCCGCCTCGGTCGCGTCCTTGGGGACGCCGAGAACCTTGTAATAGTCCTTCTCGACGAAGTCCTTGGTGCTCATCCCCGACGTCCCTCCTCTCCTGGTATTCCTGCCGTCACCGTCGCGTCAGCCCTCTTCCGGGCCACCGCTCTCCTCGTCCGGCGCCGTGCCGTCGCCTTCGCCCGGGCCCTTGGGCGAGGCACCCGGCTGGGGCTCGGCGACCGCGACCCGCGCCGGGCGAATCGTTCGTTCGCCGATTCGATACCCCGGCTGGAGAATCTGCACGCACGTCGTCTCGGTGACGTCCGGCGCGTACGAGTGCATGAGCGCCTCGTGAACCAGCGGGTCGAAGGGCTCGCCCTCCTTGCCGAACTGCTGCAGTCCCAGCTTCGCCGCCACCGTCTCCAGCGATTCGGCGACGGACTTGAAGCCGCCGACGAGTTCGCCGTGCTCCCGCGCCCGGCCGATGTCGTCGAGCACCGGAAGCAGCTCGGTCAGGAGGTTCGCGACCGCGACCTCCTTGACCTGCACCCGGTCCCGCTCGACCCGGCGCCGGTAGTTCTGGTACTCGGCCTGGATGCGCTGGAGGTCGGCGGTCCGCTCGTTGAGGGCGGTACGCACCTGGTCCAGCTGCGCCTGAATGGCTACCTGTTCGATGTCCCCGGCCGGGGCCCCCGGGCCCGCCTTGTCGGCGGACCCGGCGCCCTTCGCCGCGTCGTCGGGGGTCTGCGCGGCTTCGGAGGGGACGTCGGGCTGCTCCTCGAAGCCCGGGGTCTCCTCCGTCACGCGGCACCACCCTGGCCCTTGTCGGCCTTCTCGTCGTCGACGATCTCGGCGTCCACCACGTCGTCATCGGCCTTGGCCTGAGCGCCCTCGGCACCGTCCGCACCGGCGGCACCGGCCTCACCGGCGGCGGCGTCGGTGTTGGCGTACATCGCCTGGCCCAGCTTCTGGCTGACCGCGGCGACCTTCTCGGTCGCGGTGCGGATCTCGGCGGTGTCCTCGCCCTCGAGCTTCTCCTTGAGGTCGGTGAGCGATTCCTCGACCTCGGTCTTGACCTCGCCCGGGACCTTGTCCTCGTTGTCCTTGAGGAACTTCTCGGTCTGGTAGACCAGCTGCTCGGCCTGGTTGCGGGTCTCGGCGGCCTCGCGGCGCTTGTGGTCCTCCTCCGCGTACTGATCGGCCTCGCGCATCATGCGGTCGATGTCGTCCTTCGGCAGCGCGGAGCCGCCGGTGACGGTCATCTTCTGCTCCTTGCCCGTACCCAGGTCCTTCGCCGCGACGTGCATGATGCCGTTCGCGTCGATGTCGAAGGTGACCTCGATCTGCGGCACCCCGCGCGGGGCCGGCGGCAGGCCGGTCAGCTCGAACATCCCGAGCTTCTTGTTGTACGCGGCGATCTCGCGCTCGCCCTGGTAGACCTGGATCTGCACGGACGGCTGGTTGTCCTCGGCCGTCGTGAAGATCTCCGAGCGCTTGGTCGGAATGGTCGTGTTGCGCTCGATCAGCTTGGTCATGATGCCGCCCTTGGTCTCGATACCGAGGGACAGCGGGGTGACGTCCAGCAGGAGGACGTCCTTGACCTCACCCTTGAGGACACCGGCCTGGAGGGACGCGCCGATGGCGACGACCTCGTCCGGGTTGACGCCCTTGTTGGCGTCCTTGCCGCCGGTCAGCTCCTTGACCAGCTCGGCGACGGCGGGCATCCGGGTCGAGCCGCCGACCAGGACCACGTGGTCGATCTCGGACAGCGAGATGCCCGCGTCCTTGATGACGTTCTGGAACGGGGTCTTGCAGCGCTCCAGCAGGTCCGAGGTCAGCTGCTGGAACTGCGAGCGGCTGAGCTTCTCGTCCAGGTGCAGCGGGCCCTCGGCGGAGGCCGTGATGTAGGGCAGGTTGATGGTGGTCTCGGTCGAGCTGGACAGCTCGATCTTCGCCTTCTCAGCGGCCTCGCGGAGGCGCTGGAGAGCCATCTTGTCCTTGGACAGGTCCACGCCGTTGGCGTTGTTGAACTGCTTCACCAGGTAGTCGACGACGCGCTGGTCCCAGTCGTCACCACCGAGGTGGTTGTCACCGTTGGTGGCCTTGACCTCCACCACGCCGTCGCCGATCTCCAGCAGCGAGACGTCGAAGGTGCCGCCGCCGAGGTCGAAGACCAGGATGGTCTGGTCGTCCTTCTCCAGCCCGTAGGCGAGCGCGGCGGCGGTAGGCTCGTTGACGATACGCAGGACGTTGAGGCCCGCGATCTCACCGGCTTCCTTGGTCGCCTGGCGCTCGGCGTCGTTGAAGTACGCCGGGACAGTGATGACCGCGTCCGCGACCTTCTCGCCCAGGTACGCCTCGGCATCCCGCTTCAGCTTCTGCAGGATGAAGGCGCTCATCTGCTGCGGGTTGAAGTCCTTGTTGTCGAGGTTGACCTTCCAGTCGGTGCCCATGTGGCGCTTGACCGACCGGATGGTCCGGTCCACGTTGGTCACCGCCTGGCGCTTGGCCACCTCGCCGACCAGTACCTCGCCGTTCTTCGCGAAGGCGACGACGGAAGGCGTGGTCCTGGCGCCCTCGGCGTTGGTGATGACGGTGGGCTCACCGCCTTCGAGAACACTGACGACGGAGTTCGTCGTACCCAGGTCGATGCCGACCGCACGTGCCATTTCGGGATCCTCCAGCTACAGCATTGAGTGGAACAGGCTCAAGCGTGCATGATCCGCTTTTCGCTGTCAACAGACATGAGTCGTCACGGCTCAACTTTTATATGAGTCTTATGATCAAGAGAGCATTTGAGGAGGTCAGCGGGGCGGGCCGGGCGAGCGACGCAGATCACCGGCCGGTCGACTACATGGCCGTGCGCCCGGCCGGGTAATCTCGGTAAGACAAAATAAGTTACTGCTTAGTAATTCCCGCTCTCGCAGGTTCGAGGAGCCCTTATGCAACTCGCCGCGATCATCGTGTCGCTGGTCCTCATCGCGGTCGGCGTCGCCCTGTTCGGCCGTGCCATCCTGCAGATCTACCGCTTCGTGACGCTCGGCCAGCCCGTCCCCGCGGGCACCCGGACGGATGACCCCACCGGGCGTACGGTCACGGTGGTCAAGGAGTTCCTCGGGCACACCCGGATGAACCGCTGGGGCATCGTCGGGGTGGCGCACTGGTTCGTGGCCGTGGGCTTCTTCTCCCTGCTGCTGACGATCGTCAACGCCGTCGGCCAGCTCTTCCAGTCCGACTGGCTGCTGCCGGTGATCGGCGACTGGCTGCCGTGGGAGATCTTCACCGAGGCCATCGGCCTGATGACGACGCTCGGCATCCTCACCCTGATCGTCATCCGGCAGCTGAACCGGCCCGACGACGCGGGCCGCAAGTCCCGCTTCAGCGGCTCCAACATCGGCCAGGCCTACTTCGTCGAGGCCGTCATCCTCATCGTCGGCCTGTCGATCATGACGCTGCGGGCCCTGGAGGGCGTCCAGCACGGCGTCGACCACTACGAGATCGGCTTCTTCGCCTCGTACCCGCTGATCGCCGCCTTCAAGGGGCTGAGCCTCACCACCATCCAGAACCTCACCTACCTCGTCGCCATGATCAAGATCGCGACGTCCTTCATCTGGATGATCACGGTCTCTCTCAAGACCGACATGGGCGTGGCCTGGCACCGCTTCCTGGCCTTCCCGAACATCTGGTTCAAGCGTGAGGCCGACGGCGATGTGGCGCTCGGCGCGCTGCCGCCGATGGTGAGCGACGGCGAGCCGATCGACTTCGAGGACCCGGACGAGGACGCCCAGTTCGGCGTCTCGCAGATCGAGCACTTCTCCTGGAAGGGCATCCTCGACTTCTCCACCTGCACCGAATGCGGCCGCTGCCAGTCGCAGTGCCCCGCCTGGAACACCGGCAAGCCGCTCTCCCCCAAGCTGCTGATCATGTCGCTGCGCGACCACGCGCACGCCAAGGCCCCGTACCTGCTCGCGGGCGGCGGCAAGGACGCCGAGGGCGAGGAGAAGGCCACCGCGGAGCAGCTCAAGGACGTGCCCGCGAGCGCCCTCGCGGAGGCCGAGCGCCCGCTGATCGGCACGCTGGAAGAGAATGGCGTCATCGACCCGGACGTCCTGTGGTCCTGCACCACCTGCGGCGCCTGCGTCGAGCAGTGCCCGGTCGACATCGAGCACATCGACCACATCGTCGACATGCGCCGCTACCAGGTCATGATCGAGTCGTCCTTCCCGAGCGAGGCCGGGACGATGCTCAAGAACCTGGAGAAGAAGGGCAACCCCTGGGGGCTGGCCAAGAAGCAGCGGCTGGCCTGGACGAAGGAAGTCGACTTCGAGATCCCGGTCGTCGGCAAGGACATCGAGGACCTGTCCGAGGTCGACTACCTGTACTGGGTCGGCTGCGCGGGCGCCCTGGAGGACCGCGCCAAGAAGACCACCAAGGCCTTCGCGGAGCTGCTGCACATCGCGGGCGTCAAGTTCGCGATCATGGGCGGCGACGAGGCGTGCACCGGTGACTCGGCCCGCCGCCTCGGCAACGAGTTCCTGTTCCAGCAGCTCGGCCAGCAGAACGTCGAGATGCTGAACATGGCCTTCGGCGAGGACGCTGACGAGGGCGTCGTGGTCGAGCAGGCGAAGAAGAAGATCGTCGCGACCTGCCCCCACTGCTTCAACACCATCGCGAACGAATACCCGCAGCTGGGCGGCCACTTCGAGGTCATCCACCACACCCAGCTGCTCCAGCACCTCATCGACGAGGGCAAGCTGATCCCGGTCACCCCGGTCGAGGGTCTGATCACCTATCACGACCCCTGCTACCTGGGCCGCCACAACAAGGTCTACACCCCGCCGCGCGAGATCATCGCCAAGGTGCCGGGCCTGCGGAACGAGGAGATGCACCGCCACAAGGAGCGCGGCTTCTGCTGTGGCGCGGGCGGCGCCCGGATGTGGATGGAGGAGCGGATCGGCAAGCGCATCAACAACGAGCGCGTCGACGAGGCCCTGTCGCTCAACCCGGACATCGTCTCCACCGCCTGCCCGTTCTGCCTGGTCATGCTGACGGACTCGGTCAACGGCAAGAAGAACGACGGCAAGGTGAGCGAGTCGCTCCAGGTCGTGGACGTGGCGCAGCTGCTGCTCGACTCGGTGAAGACGCCCGCCGAGCCGGAGGGTGACGGCGAGTCGGCGAAGGCCCCGGAGCCCGCGCCGGTGAAGTGACCCGCTGAGCTACGACGCACCGAGGCCCGCCTGCGCGATGAGCAGGCGGGCCTCGTGCCGTACGTACGGCCTTACCCCCTCGGCTTGCCGTTCTTGGACGGCGGCAGCGTCTGCTCCGTCCAGATGACCTTGCCCTCCGCCGTGTACCGCGTCCCCCACCGGTCGGCGAACTGCGAGACCAGGAACAGCCCGCGGCCGCCCTCGTCCGTCGTCGCCGCGTACCGCAGATGCGGCGAGGTGCTGCTCGTGTCGGACACCTCGCAGATCAGGCTGCGGTCGCACAGCAGCCGCACCCGGATCGGGCCGGTGGCGTAGCGGATCGCGTTGGTGATCAGCTCGCTGAGGATCAGCTCGGTCGTGAACGCCACGTCCCCCAGCTCCCACTCCGCGAGCTTCCCGGCCACCGCCGCCCGCATCTCAGCGACCTGGGCCGGTTCGGACGGCACCTCCCAGTCGGCGATCCGCCCCGGCTCCAGGATCCTCGTACGGGCGACGATCAGCGCGATGTCATCGCTGGGGCGCTCGGGCAGCAGCGCGTCCAGCACCGCGGAACAGGTCTGCTCCGGGGAGCGTCCGGGGTGGGACAGGGCGTCGCCCAGCATCTCCATGCCCGTCTCGATGTCCCGGTCGCGCTTCTCGATCAGCCCGTCCGTGTAGAGCACCAGATGGCTGCCCTCGGGCAGCTCCAGCTCGGCCGTCTCGAACGGCAGCCCGCCCAGGCCCAGCGGCGGGCCCACGGGCAGATCGTTCAGGAACTCCACCGAGCCGTCCGGGCTCACCACCGCGGGCGGCGGATGTCCGGCCCGGGCCATGGTGCAGCGCCGCGTGACCGGGTCGTAGATCGCGTACAGACAGGTGGCCCCGATGATCACCTCACCGCCGCCGTCGCCGTCCGCCAGGGCACTGTGGCTCTCGTCCTGGTCGATGCGGGCGATCAGGTCGTCCAGATGGGACAGGATCTCGTCCGGGGGCAGGTCGAGGGTGGAGAAGTTGTGCACGGCGGTGCGCAGCCGCCCCATCGTGGCCGCCGCGTGCAGCCCATGGCCGACGACGTCGCCCACCACCAGCGCGACCCGCGCGCCCGGCAGCGGGATGACGTCGAACCAGTCGCCGCCGACGCCCGACTCGGCGGGCAGATAGCGGTACGCGACGTCGAGGGCGTTCTGCTCGGGCAGCACCCTCGGCAGCAGGCTGCGCTGGAGGGTGACGGCCATGGTGTGCTCGCGGGTGTAGCGCCGGGCGTTGTCGATGCTGACGGCGGCCCGGGTGACCAGCTCCTCGGCGAGCGAGACGTCGTCCTCCTCGAACGGTTCGGGCTTCTCCGCGCGCATGAAACTGGCCACGCCCAGCACCACGCCCCGGGCCCGCAGCGGGACCGTGATCATCGAGTGGATGCCGCAGTCGACGATCTTCCGGGCCTGGTCGGGGTCCTGCTCCTGCCAGCCCCCGTGGTCGCTCAGCACGGGTACGACCGTGACGACGCCGGTGCGGAAGCCCTGGGCCTGGGGCGCGTTCGGGGTGAACCGGATCAGCTGGCCGAGCGGGTAGAGCGGCACGTCGTCGCGGATGCCGCTGAGCGCCGTACGCCGCAGGGGCGTGGGGCGGCCGTCCGCGCTGCCGCCGCCGCCCGTCGTACCGGCGGCGCCGTCCTGCGGCTCCTCGCCGCGCAGGACGGAGTCCGCGAGGTCGACGGAGACGTAGTCGGCGAACCGGGCCACCGCGTACTCCGCCAGCTCCTGCGCGGTGCGCACCACGTCCAGCGTGGTGCCGATGGACACGCCCGCGTCGTACAGCAGCTTCAGGCGGTTGCGGGCCAGGTCGACCTTGCCGGACAGCGCGCGCAGCTCGGTGGTGTCGCGCAGGGTCGCGACGCTGCCGGGCGGGCCGCCGTTGCGGTCGGTGGGGCGGTGGCTGACGGACAGCAGCCGCTCGCCCGCCGTATGCACCTCGTCGGTGGCCGGGCGCCCCGAGACCAGCAGCTCGGCCGTGCCCGGATCGAAGCCCAGCTCGGCGACGAGACGGCCCTCGGCGTCGTGCGGCAGGTCGAAGAGGCGGCGCGCCTCGTCGTTGGCGAGCACCAGGCGGCCGTCGCCGCTGACGATCAGCACCCCCTCGCGGACGGCGTGCAGCACCGCGTCGTGGTGCTCGTACATCCGCGTCATCTCGGCCGGGTCCAGACCGTGGGTCTGGCGCCGCAGCCGCCCGTAGACCAGCGCCGTGCCCACCGTGGCCAGGGCGAGCGCGGCCGCGGCGGCGCCGAACAGGAGCGGCAGCTGGTGATTGGCCGCGCCGCTCACCTTCTTGATCGTGATCCCGGCCGAGACCAGGCCCACGACCTTCCCGCGCTGGTCGAGGACGGGCACCACGGAGCGCACGGAGAGGCCGAGCGTGCCGGTGAAGGTCTCCGTGACCGTACGGCCCTTCACCGCGCCCTCGATGCTGCCCATGAAGTGCTTCCCGATCCGGTTCGGATTGGGGTGGGTGTAGCGGATCCCGTGGGTGGACATGGCCACGACGAAGTCGACGCCGGAGCCCTTGCGGGCCCGCTCGGCGAGCGGCTGCAGCGCGGCGGTCGGATCGGCGCCGCGCATCGCGGCGGCCATGCCCGGGGCGTTCGCGAAGCTCTCGGCGACGGCCATCGAGCGGTTACGGGCCTCGCGCTCGCTGTCGTACCGGGACTGCAGGACGAGCGCCACCACGGCGGCGACGACGAGCAGCAGCACGACGCCCACCTGCAGGACGAAGACCTGGCCCGCGACCGTACGCACACCACGGCCCGGGCGGCGGCGCTTCCGGTCGCGCCGACGGCCCCGGAGGCCCTGCCCCTCGTAGCGCTCACGCGCCTGCCGCGACTGACGTGCCTGGGGCACCTCGGTTTCGTGCACCGCGGCGTCGTGCCCGTTCCGCTCGCGGGCACTCCGTTGACGGCGGGGGCCTTGATGGCCGCGCTGATTCCGCCAGTCGGTCATGGTCCGGGCCAAGGGGACCCGTGATCGACCGAAAAGTCCGGCCATGTCGTTATTTTTAGCACCCTCGTACTGTGGCGGGCGAGCGGCATCCGCCGCTGCCGGCCGGCCACTCCCGTCCGACATCGCGCCTACACCCCGCTCGCACCCTCCATGGGTCTCGGTGCCTCACCCGTCACTGACGCTTCGTGCGAATCGCACATGGCTGCCCCCGCTCGCCCGCTTCGAACATGTACCGATCCTGGCCGTGAAGTATCCCTTCTCACAACAAGGTTGTGGATCCCTACAGGATCATGCCCCACCCGGGGGTAGGTAAATGTCCTGGACGGCCCTTGTGCTCCAAAGGTCATCTTTACAGTCAAGCGGACTGATCACTCCCGGAACCTCCTTTACGCACCACCCGTGCGCGCCGCGAGCGCCCCTCGACCGCGCCGCGAGCGCCGCGCGGATCGCCCTCCGGGTTACCGCCCGGTTGCCTCCAGGAGGGCTCCCGGGTTGCCTGGAGGTTGCCGTCCAGTTGCCGTCCAGGTGCCGTTCAGGTGGCCGTCCAGGTTGCCGTGACCCCGCCGCATGGGTTAGGGGTGACCGATGACGCCCGCGCCTCCCCCCACGCGACACTCCGGCCACACCGGCCACACCGGCCGCACAGGCCGCACAGGCCGCACCGCCCTCGCCACCTGCGCGGTGTGGGCCGGTGTGCTCGCGCTGCTCACCGGATGCGGAGTGGGTGATTCCGGCGACGGGCCACCACAGGACCGGCGTCCGTCGTCGGCCGCGACATCCGGAGGGGCCCAGCCCGCGACCGCCCCCGTCCCGCGCGGCAAGGGCAGCGAGCTGCCCGACGACGTCAACGGCGACCGCTACCCGGACCTCCAGCTTCCGGTCCCGCCCCGCAAGCGCGGCCTGCCCAGCCGGATCGCCTTCGTCCACGGCTCGGACGACGGCCTCCACCCCACCACCCGCACCGTCCTCCGGCGGGCCGACCTGGGCCTGCCCGACGGCGATGTCGCCGTCGCGGGCGCGACCGAGGTGGCCACCGCCGACCTCGACGGCGACGGCTACGCCGACGTCACCACCACCGGCGGCGAGCGGCTGAGCGCCGCCGAGGCCAAGCGCACCCACGCCACGGTGCGGACCGCTCCGTACATCGCGTGGGGCAGCGCGGGCGGCCCGCCGCACGCCCGCGCAGCCGCCCGCGTCCAGCTCACCGGCCCCGCCGACTCCGTCGATCCGCAGCGGCCGACCGTCGGCGACTTCAACGGCGACGGCCACCACGACCTGGCCGTGGTCCGCGCGGACCGTCGCTCGTTCCTCGTCCTGTACGGGCCGTTCAGCCGCGCGGGCCAGCCCGCCAGGACCGTGCCGTACCGCAGCCCGTTCCGCGGCGGCCACGCCGAGATCGGCGACCTCGTCGCCGACCGGATCCGCGGCGACCGCCCCACCGACCTGGTCGTGCACGGCATCAGCGCCGCCACCCAGTCCGGCTCCACCCTCCTGACCGCGGGCCCACGGGGGCTGCGGCACACCGGGCGGACGCTGCGCAAGGGCAACTCGATCACCTTCGGCGACTTCAACGGCGACCGCCGCCGGGACGTCGCCGTCGGCGCCAGCGGCACCCGCGCCGACGAAGGCGGCGACGCGACGGAGAAGCCGGACATCGGCCGCACGGTGAGCGTCTACTACGGCGCCGCCACGGGCCGCTTCGTCCGCTCCTCCCCCTCCCTCCCGGTACCGGGCATGTCGGGGACGATGGTCGCCGCCGACACGGACGGCGACGGCTCCGACGAGCTGGCCGTCCCGCTCGGCTCCGGCGGCGCCCGGCTGCTGGCCCCGCGCCCCGGCCGTACCGGCCGTACCGGCCGTACCGGCCCTGCCGCCGTGGTTCGCCACACCCTCACCCGCACCGCCCCGGCCCGGGTGGACGGCAAGGCCGTACGCCCCGACGAGCGCGCCGCCCGGCTCTACGGCGCGGCGGACTTCGATCACGACGGCAAGGACGAGGTCGTGCTCGCCTGGGGCCCCGGCATCGCCTTCTCCCTCTACGGCGAGGGGCCCGAGCGCTGGTGGATCACGAACGGCTCCTCCGACAAGATCACCTTCTCCAGCAGGCCCTTCACGGGGGCCCGTTAGCACTCCGGCAGGCCCTGGTGGGGGGTAAACCCCCCAGGGTCCCCCTAAGGGATGTCACAGCTCGGCAGCAATGCCGGGCCTGTCCCTCCGCTCCGGCACCCCACCCCCCACGACCGGGTACGTTCGAATGGTGGCTGGATTCAGGATCGGACGCGGACGGGACTCCCACTCCGCGCAACAAGGGCAGCAGCAGCAGCGACCGCAGCAGCAGCCGCACGGGTCGCAGGACCCGTACGGCCGCACGCAGCCGCAGTGGCAGCAGCCCGCCTCACAGGGAGAGCCGGAGTACTTCGGCAGCCAGGACCCGTACTACGGGCCGGGAGGCGGCGCACCGGGCCAGGGCGGCCAGGGCGGCGCGTACAGACCGGGACCGGGCGGCCCGCCCCCCGGTGGACCGGGCCCCGGCGGCCCCGGCCCGGGTGGCCCCGGCGCCTTCGCGGACAACAACGCCGGTCATACGCAGGCGTTCAGCGTGGGCGAGGCGCCCGACGCGTACGACCCGTACGGCCCCGGCCCCGGTTCGTACGACGACGGCAGCACCTACCGCGCCGGGTCCTCCACCGCCCCGCCCGCCGGTCCCCGGCTGCACTGGAAGCAGCTGCTGAGCGGCATCGTGCTGCGCCCGGCGGCCACCTTCTGGCAGATGCGCGACTACACGGTGTGGATCCCGGCCCTCATCGTGACGTTCGTCTACGGCCTGCTGGCGGTCTTCGGCTTCGACGACGCCCGTGCGGACGTCCTCAAGGCCCCGCTGGGCAACAGCATCCCGTGGATCCTCAGCGCGGGCGTCGCGGTCGTGATCAGCGCCCTGGTGCTCGGCGCGGTCACCCACACCCTCGCCCGCCAGCTGGGCGGCGACGGCACCTGGGGACCGACGATCGGCCTCTCGATGCTGATCATGTCGATCACGGACGCGCCGCGGCTGCTGTTCGCGGTCTTCCTGGGCGGCGACAGCCCCCTGGTCCAGGTGCTGGGCTGGGCGACCTGGCTGGCGGCGGGCGCGCTCTTCACGTCCATGGTGAGCAAGTCGCACGACCTGCCGTGGCAGAAGGCGCTGGGCGCGTCGGCGATCCAGCTGATCGCGCTGCTGTCGCTGGTCAAGCTGGGAACCCTGTAGGCGAGGGGCCCGCCTCCGGGCCCCTCTACCGTCTACGCGTCAAGAACCTGCCCGTCGCGCCGCACGACGGGCGGCTCGACGCTCCAGGGGAAGTTGATCCACTGCTCGGTGCGCTTCCACACGTACTCGCACTTCACCAGCGACTGCGACTTCTCGTAGATCACCGCGCTGCGCACCTCGGCGACGCTCCCGAGGCAGAAGTCGCGGACCAGCTTCAGCGTCTTGCCGGTGTCCGCGACGTCGTCGGCGATCAGCACCTTCTTGTCGGAGAAGTCGATCGCGTTGGGCACGGGCGCGAGCATCACGGGCATGTCGAGGGTGGTCCCCACGCCCGTGTAGAACTCCACGTTCACCAGGTGGATGTTCTTGCAGTCCAGCGCGTACGCCAGCCCGCCCGCGACGAAGACCCCGCCACGGGCTATGGACAGCACGATGTCCGGCTCGTACCCGTCGTCCGCGATGGTCTGCGCCAGCTCGCGGACGGCCGTGCCGAACCGCTCGTACGTAAGGTTCTCGCGCTCCTCAGCCACGGCCGGTCACACCTTCGTCTGGTGGAAGTTCTGGAACGACCGCGACGGCGTCGGCCCGCGCTGCCCCTGGTAACGGGAGCCGTACCGCGCCGAGCCGTACGGATGCTCGGCGGGCGAGGTCAGCCGGAACATGCACAGCTGCCCGATCTTCATCCCCGGCCACAGCTTTATCGGCAGCGTCGCCACGTTCGACAGCTCAAGGGTCACGTGCCCCGAGAACCCGGGGTCGATGAAACCGGCCGTCGAGTGCGTCAGCAGCCCCAGTCGCCCGAGGCTCGACTTCCCCTCGAGCCGCGAGGCAAGGTCCACCGGAAGCGTGACGACCTCGTACGTGGAGGCGAGCACGAACTCCCCCGGGTGCAGGATGAACGCCTCATCCCCCTCCGGCTCCACCAGCCGCGTCAGATCCGGCTGCTCCACCGCCGGATCGATATGCGGATAGCGATGGTTCTCGAAGACCCGGAAATACCGGTCCAACCTGACGTCGATGCTCGACGGCTGCACCATCGCCGGGTCATACGGATCGATTCGCACCCGTCCGGCGTCGATCTCCGTCCGGATGTCCTTGTCTGAGAGAAGCACGGAACGAGGATACGCAGTGGCGGGGGGGGGGGGCCCCCCCCCCCCCGCCCCCCCCCCCCCCCCCCCGA
>NZ_JBHWJI010000030.1:0-107936 GCF_042731515.1 Streptomyces sp. NPDC059850 | reverse complement strand
GCCCTGGTTCCGTACGTCCCGGCTGGCCGTCAGGGCATCGGGAGCGCGCTCTCCCGACGGGCCGGGGTGGCCGCCTGGGCCAGCGCGAAGGCGAGTTCCGGCCTGCCGGAGATCTCCAGCTTGCGATAGGCACTGGTCAGATGGATCTCGACGGTGCGCCGCGTGACGAAGAGGGCCTCCGAGATCTCGCGGTTGGTCCGGCCCTGGGCGGCCAGCTCCGCCACCCGGCGCTCGCTGGGGGTGAGCCGCCGCGCATCCGATGGCCTGGCCGCCCGAAGGCTGCCTCCGACCAGCGGCAGCGTGACGCGGACACGGTCGGCCAGGCAGCTCGCGGAGCACTCCTCCGCCACCACCAGCGCCCGTTCCAGGGAGGACCGTGCCGCGTCCCGCCGCGCGAGGCGCTGGCAGGCGGCACCGAACTCGTTCAGCGTGTAGGCGAGTTCCACCCGCGCCGGTGAGTGCTCCAGCATGTCGACGGCCTGGGAGAGGAATTCGAGTCCCCGCTGGCCGCCGGTGACCGTGCCCAGCGTGCGGAGGCTGACGCCGATCGCCTTGTGGGTGCCCCATCTGCGCGACAGGTCCAGATCGCGGTTGGCCATGTCGATCGCCGAGGCCCGGTCACCGGCGGCGGCGTACGCCAGGGCGGCGTAGGAGCGCCACCGGGCGGCCGCCGGAGTGATCACAGGGCCCGCCTCCTGGTACCGGCCGCACTCCAGCAGAGCCGCCAGCGCGGCTCCCGGATCACCTTGCTCCAGCCGCAGCCGCCCGTGGGCCAGAAGATAGGCGGACTTGGCCCAGGCATCGCAGACGAGGCTGTCGGTCGGGTGCGTCTGCAGCATGTCCTGCGCCATATCGGTGGCACCCAGGTCCAGCAGCAGGTTGGCCACGGCCGCGAACGACGGTACGGCGGGACGCTCCGGGGTTTCCCGCCCGACCACGTCGAGCAGGGCACGGGCGTGGCCGAGCCCCTCCTCCACCCGACCGGAGTGCCAGGCAACCGTGGTCAGCCCGAAGGTCGCCACGGCGGACAGCCTCGCGGAGCCGCGCCGTGCGGCGTGGTCGGCCATCCGCTGGAGCCAGCCGGCCGCCATCTCCGGATGGTCGGCGGCGACGAGGGAGAGGAGGAGGGGCGGGAAGAACCGCACCATGGCCCCGTCCAGCTCCATCCCACCCCGCAGGGCGCGCCCCGCCAGGGCGCGGGCGTGCTCGGCGGTGCCGTGACCGGCCTGAGCATGCAGGGCGCACACGGCCAGCCAGGCCCGCTCGCCGGGAGTGTCGCCGCGCAGGGAACGATGCGAACGCGCCTCCACCAGCTCCGTGCCGATCGACGCGGCGGGGCCGTCCTGCCACGCGGTCATGACCAGGTGCGCTTCCAGCCGCAACCGCCACTCGTCGTCCTCGGGCGACTCGCCCAGCTCGGCCAGTACCTGCCGCAGCGCGGTTATGGCCTCCTGGGTGCGCCGGGTGGTGCACAACGCCACCGCCAGCCCGCTGACCGCGGCGGCCCGCCCGTGGGTGTCCTGACGCAGCAGCAGTTCCTGCTGGAAGTGGTACGCCGCGGCGGTGGGATTGTCCAGCATCTCGATCGTCGCGAGTTCCGACCGAAGGGACACCTCCGCCTGCGGGGCCGGGGACTCCGTCAGCGCCTGCCGCAGATAGCGGGCCGAAGTGGCCGGGGCGCCGCGCGCCGCGGCCCTCCGCGCCGCGTCCTGCAGCACCGCGATGCGCCACTCGTCTCCGTTGGGCTGGGTGAGCATCAGATGGTGGGCGACTCTCTCACTGCTTTCGCCGTGGTCGCGCAGCAGCCGGGCGGCGCGCAAGTGCTCCTCGGCCAGCTGCGCCGGAGTCATGGCGCGGAAGAGGGCGGGCCGTACCAGCGGCTGGGTGAACCGCGGCAGCTCCTCCTCGGCCAGGACGCCCATGCAGCGCATCTCCCGTACCGTCTCCTGCGCGCGGAAGGGGTCGAGACCGGCCAGGGCGGCCACGACGGGAAGCCGTGTGCCGTCACCGAGTACCGCCAGCGCACGGCTCATCGCCACGACCGCTGGGGACTGCCGGGCCAGGCGCATGGCGATGGTCCTCTCCAGCACGCGCTCGTTGAGTTCGGCCACGCGGTCGGCCTGCGCCGCGTACGGTTGCACACCGTTCCTCACCAGGACCCGCAGCAACTCGTTGAGCAGCAGGGGATTGCCTTCGCACACCTCGTGGCACGCGGCGCAGAACTGCTCGTCGGCGCGTCCGCCCATCCGGTCCTGGACCAGTCGGCGCACGCTGCCGGGGCTGAGCGAGGAGAGTTCCAGGGTGATGGCGCCCGGCTGGAGGGCCAGTTCGTCCAGCATCGGCGCCGATTCGTGCCCGCCACCGCACCGGCGGGTCGTCACCAGCATCACCGGGAGGCCGTCGATGCGGCTCGCCAGGCAGCGAAACCAGCTGAGCGACATCTGGTCGGCCCAGGTGGCGTCATCCAGGACGAGAGCCAACGGGCCCATCTCGCAGGCGCTGACGATCACCTCGTAAAGATCATCGCCGATCTCGCATGACACCTCGGCGTCGTCCCCGGACGCCCGGCACTCCTCACCGGACCGGGCCAGCAGGGCCTGGGTCGCCGGGCTCTCCTGCAGAACACGCCGGTCCGCATCGGAGAGCGCGGCAAGAAGGGAGTCGAACAACTGCCGTGCCACGGTCCATGGCCGATGTTCCCGCGACTCGATGCCATGCGCACGCGCCACCAGCAGGCCACGGTCGCGCGCACCGGCGATCCAGGCGTTCAACAGTGAGGTCTTGCCGATGCCTCCCGCACCCTCGATGCATACCAGCGAACTGACACGGTCGGGTAACCGCTTGGTGAGCCGCCCTAACACGGCTAGTTCTTCCCGCCGGTCGAGGAGTTCGTACTGAAGAGTGGTAGTGGGGGGCGAATACCGTGCCGGGCGAGACGTCTCGGGTGAATTCGTGTCCGTGGGGTGAGTGCTCAAGGGGAGGTCCCTTCCGGAAAGTCTAGTAAGTCCACTAGTGCTTTGACGTACGACTACGCAGAATTCGCAACGCTGTAACATCGGCGTGAAACCTGCTGTTTTTGACACCCCCGCAATTTTTCATCGCCGCATTCGCTGAATGAGGGTGAGTCGGTATCAGTCAATTGCACCTCTCCTGATTCCTCCAAGGTAATGAGGGGTCTATGGGGAATCAAGAAGGCCCATGACGGGCGGACTTGCGCCGCACCGAGGGGCTGGACTTCTCCTGAGCACCGCTGACGAGGCGAGACGGTCGTCAGCGTTCCAGGAGTACCCGGGCGTCCCAGGGCTTCAGCCTCAGCTCATCCCCGGCCTGGTGATCCGTACCGTCGAGCACGTCCCGGACCCTGGCGGGGAGCCGGACCGCCACCTCGTCCCAGGACCAGTTGTGCAGGAAGCGCACCCTGCGGCCGTCGGGAGCGGTGGCACCCGTACTGGTGACGCTCTCCTGGGCGAACCTCCAGCCGCCCTCGCGCTCCGGGACGGCCCAGCGGAACAGCGAGGTGGCCAGGACGGGGTCCGGTACGGTGCCCACGTACGTCACCCGCCCGTCGCCGTGGGAATGCGTGGTGACGGCGGGCCAGCGGCCGAAGTGCGGGTGGTCGTATCCGGCCAGGACCTGTGCGCCGTCGGTCTGGAGGCAGTCCACCCAGCGGGTGGCCGCCGCCCCGCTCGGCAGGGCGAGGGGGGCTCCGGGGGCGGGGCGCACCGGCACGTCCTGGGAGAGGTTGCTGAACTCGTCGTACCAGGCGCCCGCCGCCTCCGCGAGGCGCGCGGGCATGACGTCGGTGCGGGCCCGGGCACACGGGTCGCCGTAGCCGGTGCGCGGGCCGAGCACGAGGTGGCCGCCCGCGGCGGCGTAGGCGGCGAGCCAGTCGAGCGTCGCGTCGTCCGCGGTGTAGAGGCCCGGCACGACGAGGACCGGGTGCCGCTCGGCGGCAACGCGCGCGGTGGTGCCGGTGAGGCGGTCGGCGTGCAGGAGGCGGACCTGGAGCCCGGCGTCGAACGCCCCCCGGTAGAAGGGCTCGAAGACCCCCTGGTACGAGCGCCGGTCCGGGCCGCCGTCCGGCTCGGCCAGCGGCGGCTGGAACGCCAGTGCCCACTTGCTGGCGGACGAGTAGACCATCGCCACATCCGCGTCCGGTGTCAGCCCGGCGACCAGGTCGCCCGCGCTCTCCAGCTCCTGGCCGATGCGGGCGATCTCCCGGTAGACGCGCCCGGGACGGCCGTTGTGCGGCAGGACACCGCCCCAGTAGGTCTCCGTACCGAAGTGCAGGGTGTGCCAGTGCCAGTACTCGATCATGCGTGCCCCGCGCGAGATCAGCGCCCAGGCGGCCTGCCGCCACTGGCCGTCGTACGCGGGCCGGTTGTTCCAGGAGTGTCCGATGGCCTGGGCGTCGGTCTCGGTGACCAGGAACGGCTCCTGGCGCGAGGAGAACATCCGGTCAGCGCTCTGGTACAGCGCCCATGTCCCGTTGGTCGTCCACGTCTGGCCGCCGGTGCCCGGGTCGGGCAGGCCGAGGCCGTCCTGCATGGTGTAGTACGGGTTGCCCGCGGTGACGTCGAGCCGGCTTGTCAGGGCCTGGTCGTCCAGGGCGGGCCGGTCGTAGGCGACGCATGTGGTGACGAAGTGTTCCGGGCGGGCGTACTCGCGCACGATGTCCGCCTGCCAGCCGATGAACCGCGTGGTCTCCTCGGCCTGGAAACGCCGCCAGGCCAGGTCGTACTGCGGCTGCGCGTTGCCGTCCGGGGTCCACAGGTCGGCCCAGGTGGAGAGCCGGTGCGACCAGTAGACCAGGCCCCATTCCCGGTTCAGGGTCTCCACGTCGCCGTAGGTCACGCGCAGGTGGTCCACGAAGCGCTGGAACACGCCGTGGTTGTGGAACAGTTCGTTGCCCGGTTCGTTGTCGACCTGGAAGCCCAGCAGCGAGGGATGGTCGGCGTAGCGGGCCAGGATCGCCCGGATGACGCGTTCGGCGTGGAATCGGAAGGCGGGGTGGGTGAAGTCCACTTCCTGGCGGGCGCCCCAGGGGATGCGCTCGCCGGTGCGCCGCTCGCCCGCGATCTCGGGGTACAGCCGGGCGAGCCACGGCGGTACGGCGTACGTCGGCGTACCGAGGACGACACCGATGCCGCGCTCATGAGCCCCGTCCAGCACCGGCCGCAGCCAGCCGAGGTCGAACCGGCCGTTCTCGGGTTCCCAGGTGGACCACACCGACTCGCCGACCCGGATGACGGAGAAGCCCGCCCGCTCCATGAGGTCCAGGTCGGTCTTGAGCCGGTCGCAGGGCTGGTACTCGTGGTAGTAGGCGGCGCCGAACAGCACACGCGGGGGAAGCTGGGGCAAGGGTCCTCCTCTATCGACGGTTACGGGAAAGAGCCGGGACGGCGGACGTGGCCGAGGGGCGGGATCAGCCCTTGACCGCGCCCGCCGACAGTCCTTCGAGCAGTTGCCTGCGCAGCAGCAGGAAGACCAGGACGGTGGGCACGGTGGCGAGCACCGATCCGGCCAGGACAAGGTCGTACTGACGGTTCTCCGCCTGGAAGAGCGTCTGGAGCCCCAGGGGGAGGGTGAACTGATGGATGTCGGAGACCAGGACCAGTGGCCACAAGAAGCTGTTGTAGCTCTGCAGGAACGTCCAAACCGCCAGTGCGCCCAGCGACGGGCGCAGCAGTGGCAGCACGACCTGGCAGAAGATACGGAACTCCCCGCAGCCGTCGATGCGGCTCGCTTCCAGCAACTCGTCCGGGACGCTCTGGATGATGTACTGCTGCATCATGAAGATCCCGAACGCGGGCGCCACCCACGGCACGATCAGGGCGAACCAGGGATTGCCCAGCCCGGTCTTGACGAGGATCACGAAGAGCGGCACGAGGATGACGGCGAACGGAATCGACAGCGAGCTGAACATCACCGCGAACAGGAATTTCCGTCCGGTGAAGCGGTACTTGGCGAACCCGAACCCGGCCAGCGCGCAGACGAAGACCGATACGGCGGTCGCCACGATCGCCACCACGGTGCTGATCAGGAACCAGCTCAGATACGGCTGGCTGTCCAGCAGATGCCGGTAGTTGGCGAGGGTCGCCGGGCTGGGCAGCAGCCGGGGCGGGTAGGCGAAGATGTCGCCACGCGGCTTGAACGACCCGCTCAGCGCCCACAGCAGCGGCCCGGTGAAGGCCAGCAGCAAGGCGGTCAGCGCGGCGTAGAGCAGTGCGCGTGGAGCGGCCCGGGGCCCGCGGGCGCGTGCCGGGGACGAGATCCTCATGACGACCTCCCGATGCCGAGCAGCCGGTTGAAGACCTGGCTGATGGTGAAGACGAGGACGAACAGCACGACCCCGGCCGCCGCCGCGTAGCCGAACTGCTGGCGTTCGAAGGCCGCCCGGTAGATGAACATCGCCACCGAGAGCGTCGCGTCGCCCGGTCCGCCCCGGGTGAGGAGGAACGGCTCGTCGAAGATCTGTGCCGCGCTGATGAACGAGGTCACCGCGACGAACCCGGTCACCGGCTTCAGCGCCGGCAGGGTGACGGTGGTGAACGTGCGGAACCGTCCCGCTCCGTCCAGCTCCGCGGCCTCGTACAGCTCACGCGGGACGTTCTGCAGCCCGGCGAGGAAGAAGACCGTCAGGTAGCCCGCCCAGCGCCAGAGCATGATGAGGCTGATGCTCGCCTTGGCCAGGGTCGGATCGGCCAGCCAGTCGAATCCGCCGAGCCCGAACACCGCCCGGAGCACCGAGTTGGCCAGGCCGAACTGCCGGTCGAACACAAGGCTGAAGATGAGGGCGACCACGATGGGCGAAACCACCATGGGAATGAAGAAGGACACCCGGAACAGATCCCGTGCCCCAAGGCCCCGGGCGTTCAGCCCCTGGGCCATCATCAGCGCGACGGGGACGATGACGACCACGCTCACCAGGACGTAGACGCCGGTGTTCTGCAGCGCGCGGTGGAAACTGACGTCGGTGAGCAGATGCGCGTAATTGCGCAGTCCCACCCAGCGCGGGGGGCCGAGCCCGACCCATTCGCACAGGCTCAGATACATCGACACGAGGATCGGCACGACCATGAACAGGACGTACAGCACGTAGAACGGCGCGATGAACAGGTACGGAGCACGGGCGGGACCGCGCGGTGGCCGCGACGCGCGGCCGCCGGACGCGACCGCCGGGGGAAGGGACTCGCGGAGCCGTTCCGCGGGGATACTGGTCATCTGCGGCTCCTATCGGCTCGCCTGGGCACGGAAGTCGGAGGCGGCGCGCCGCAGCGCCTCGCGCGGGGACAGGTCGCCCCGGTACGCGCGGATCAGATAGCCGCTGAGAACGTCCGTGAGGATGGACTGGTCCGGGCTCTGGTAGTAGGCGGGCACATGGTCCGCCAGCGGGGCGTACACCTCGAACAGGCGCTGTCCGCCGCAGAACGTGTCCTCCAGGGCGAGCAGTTCGGGGCTGCGGAAGACCGAGCGGCGGGTCGGCAGGTAGCCCAGTTCGCGGTAGCGGCGGATCTGGGCGTCTTCGGTGAGCCAGGTGGTACGCAGGAAGTCGGCGCTCGCGGTGGTGTTCGCCTTGCCCGTGATCGCGGTGAAGCCCGTGCCCCCGGCGACCGAGGTGCGGCCGCCTCCGGCCGAGAACCTCGGGAGCGCGCGGATACGCCACCGGCCCGCCTGCTCGGGGACGTTCGGCCGCAGCCCGAAGGTCTTGTACCAGCTCGCCATCCACAGTCCCGCGACGCTGCCGCGCTTGAGGGCGGTCTGCATGCTGGGGCCGTAGAAGTCGGCGACGTCCACGAGGAAACCGCTGCGCAGCCCGTCACAGATGAACCGAAGCGTCTCCTCCGCCTCGGGCGAGTCCAGGGTGCTGCGCCGATGTGCGTCGAACAGTGCGCCCCCTCTCTGGTAGAGGAGGATGGCGAAGAGCTGCACCACTTGGTTCAGATCGCTGCCGGTGGCCACCGCGCCCAGGGAGACCCGGTGCTTGCGGTACAGCTTCTCACCGGCCCGGGCCAGTTCCTCCCACGTACCGATGTCCACCGGTATGCCGTATTCGGACAGGAGGTCGTCGCGGTAGTAGTAGACCGTGACGGGTGTGTCCGAGTCGAGCGCGTAGAGCCTGCCGTCGACCGTGTACGGGGCCCGCCGCGCGGCGATCAGGTCGTCGCCGAGGGGTGCGACGTCCTTCGTCCAGTCGCGCAGCAGCCGGGCCGAGAGGCCGCCGCGCAGCATGCGCGCGTAGTTGCCGATCTCGAAGCCCATCACATCAGGGGTGCCGCGTCCCGCCACGGCCTGGGCCAGGAGTTTGGTCACCAGGTCCTGGGCTCCGGCGCGGGTGACACGCAACCGGTAGGAGAACCGGGTGGCGTGTTCGGCCCGGGGCGCGGCCCCGGTGAAGTAGTCCTGGTATCCCTGGTCGTGGGTCCATAGTGACAACGTCACGGGACCGGAGGTACGCACGCTCGGCGCGCGGCCGCCTCCGCAGGCCGAGGCCGTTCCGGTCGCGGCGAGGGCGCCGGCTCCGGCGGCCCAGCGCAGCACGGACCGGCGCGGGGCCGTGCCGTGCCCGGCGCTCGGAGGAGGCGGCGGGGGTGGTGGTGCGCGGTGCGGTCCTGAGGTCGCTGTGGGCGCGGGGAATCGGGGGAGGCTCTTCATGTGCGGCTCCTCGTCAAGAGGTGCGATGTGCCGAGTGATGTGGGCATGACATATCCGTGCGTGGTGCCGCGCGTGGTGCCGGGCGCGGTGCGATACGGAGGGGAGGGCTGCCGGTCCTACGGGCGTGGGGGCCGCGCGCTGGACTGGCGGACCACCAGCCGGGCGGGCGGATCGGCCCGGGTGGGTGCGGGGGTGTCCGGCGTCTCCAGCTGATGGGCCAGCAAGTCGAGTCCGTGAGCCGCCACGGTGTCGAAGTCCTGGCTCACGGTGGTGAGCGGCGGCGAGAGGTAGGCCGCGGACGGAATGTCGTCGTACCCGACGACACTGACCTGGTCCGGTACCGCGCGGCCTGCCTCGGACAGGCCGCGCATGACACCGATGGCCATGTCGTCGTTGGCCGCGAACACGGCCGTGACCCCCGGAGTACGGGCCAGCCGGAGCCCCGCCTCATAGCCGGACGAGGGCGACCAGTCGCCCTCGATCCACTCCGGTTCCGGCGCCCCCGCCTCCCGCAGCGCCTTTCGCCAGCCCTCCATGCGGTCCCGTGCCGCCCACCACCTGTGAGGTCCGGCCACATGCCACACGGTGGCATGCCCCAGGGAGAGGAGATGCCGCGTGGCCGCCATGCCGCCGCCCACTCCGTCCGCGCCGGTGACCAGGGCCCGGGTGCCCGGGGCCAGGGCCGGCATCCGGCCGAAGCTGAGGATCGGGACCCCCGGGTCGAGGGGAGCGGCCTCGCCCTCGTCGATCGGCTCGGACAGCACGATGCCGTCCACACCCTGGTTCAGCAGGGACTCGACGGCACCTTCGATACCGGCGGGTTCGCCATTGAGCGTGGTCACGACGCTGAACGAGTAACCCGCGGCGCTCGCCGCCCGCTCCAGCGCGAACAGCAGCGACGAGGGGCCGTAGAGCGCGGTTCCCAACGACACCACGCCGATGCGGCGGAAGCGCCCTCGCAACAGCGCCCGGGCAGCGGTGTTGGGTCGGAACCCCAGCTCGCGGGCGGCCCGCAGCACCCGGTCGCGGGCCTGGTCGCTCACATAGGGCTCCCCGTTGACGACCCGGGACACCGTCTTCTGCGACACCTGGGCCAGCCGGGCGACCTCTCGCATCGAAGGGGGGCGATGCCCCTGCCCGGCCCCGGAAGAGGCGTTCTGGGATTCGGTGGTGGGCACGGACGCTCCCTTCGAGCACGATCCCGGACGGTGCCGGATCAGGTGTTGACTACGTAGTCACACCGACCGACACGACGGCCCGTCTGCTCTGACTACGTAGTCAGGCGACTATGCGTCCGTCCTCCGGGCACGTCAACCCTTCGCGCGAACCGTCCTTCTCGGCTTGGTGGTCAGGCCGCCGCGTAAGCGTCCAGGTTCAGCCCTGGCCGCTGTCCGCTCCCGGAGCCTTGCGCGTGACGTCGCCGGGGGCGGCCCGGATGACGCGCGGGGTGCTCGGGGTGTCGGCCGAAGCGTCGTCGTCCTTCATGGCCTTGGCCTCGCTCTTGAAGATGCGGGCCGCCTTGCCCGCGGAGCGGGTGAGGTCGGGGAGCTTCCTGGCGCCGATCAGGACGATGGCGACGATGAGGAGGAGAGCGAGTTCGCTGAGGCCGAACATGGGTGGGTGGTCTCCTCCGGTTGATGGCGGCCCGTGGCGATGGGCCGCGAACGACGACGTCAATCTACAGCACTGTAGAAATGCGGGCCAGGGCGTCATTGAGCCGCGTGCGACTCGGCGGACGTCGGTGCCGAGGGGGCGAGCAGGTAGGAATGGAGCTGCCCGAGGAGTTCGGCGATGTTCTCCTGGTCGGCGCGGTAGCGGACCAGCTTGCCGGCACGTATCGACTGGAGCAGCCCTCCGCGCCGGAGGACGGCGAGGTGTTCGGAGGTGGTCGACGGGCCGAGTCCGGCACGTTCGGAGGCCTCGCCGACCGTCAGCTCCTCGCCGTCGGCGAAGTGCGAGAAGAGCTTCTGGCGCGTCCCGCTGGCCAGCGCCTTGAGGAACACCTGAAGCTCGTCTCCGGGCAGGGCGGCGGTCCCGGGGTGTGTCTCCCGCTCCACGCCGCCCTGATCGTCGGCCGCGAGCGGTTCCAGGTCGAATTCGGCCGGAGGGATGTCCAGGGCGAAGCAGGCCTCGCGGACGACGGCCCGTTCGTTGTCGTCGAAGTGGCCGTCGGCGCCGCCGATGACGATGCCGATCTGGACGACGGCCCGTGCCTCCGCGGGCTTCTTCTTCGCTTTGGCGATCTCCTGCACCGCACTGACCTTGCCGAGGTCGAAGTCCACGGTCAGCTTGTCGAGGTTCGCCTCGAAGCGGCGGTGCAGGTCGTGCGAAGGGAAGGTCTGGAGCACATCGTTGGTGGCGATGAGCTGGGCGACGCGTTCCCGCTCCGAGGGGTCGATCCTGCCGTCCGCCGCCGCCACCAGGGCGCACATCGCCATGCTGGCGTCCCGGAAGGCTCCGCTCTTCAAGTCGCTCTTCTTCGCCGTGAGCTGAGCCTGCATCGATTGGACCGAGTCCTTGAGGCGATCCCACAGCGCCATGTGCGTCTCCTTGTCGGTGCTCCCCGTCGCGCGACGCGGAAAGAGAAAACTACAGGTTTGTAGAGAGGTACCGCGAAGGCGGCTGCGCTTCCGCGGGAATTTGGTCCATACCAATCCCTTGACGGGGCCCTGCCTCACTTCTTAAATCACGTAGTGAACTGAGCGTCTGTCAGGTTTTTGGAAGGGAGAGCCATGGGCTTCTCGCGCCTTTCCCGGCGGCTGTCGCTGTCCTTCGTCTCGGTCCTCGCCTTCGCGTCGCTGTCCACAGGACTGGCGCAGGGCGCTCCCGCTTCCGCGGCGAATTCCGCCGCGCCACCAGCGGCGGCCGCCGCCGTCACGTTCTCCGACGAGTTCGACGGGCCCGCGGGGTCTGCCGTCGACGGCGGCAAGTGGCAGATCGAGACGGGGGACAACGTCAACAACCATGAGCGGCAGTACTACACGGCGGGCAACCGCAACGCCGCCCTCGACGGACAGGGCCATCTGGCCATCACCGCCCGCCGGGAGAACCCGGACAACTACCAGTGCTGGTACGGAAGGTGCGAGTACACCTCCGCCCGGCTGAACACGTCGGGCAAATTCACCACCACGTACGGCCGGGTCGAAGCCCGGATGAAGGTTCCGCGCGGGCAGGGCATGTGGCCGGCGTTCTGGATGCTCGGCAACGACATCGGACAGGTCGGCTGGCCCAACTCGGGTGAGATCGACGTCGTGGAGAACGTGGGCTTCGAGCCGTCCACGGTCCACGGCACCCTCCACGGCCCCGGGTACTCGGGATCCGGGGGCATCGGCGCCGGGTACACCCTGCCCGGCGGCCAGGCGTTCGCCGACGCCTTCCACACCTTCGCCGTCGACTGGAGCCCGAACGCGATCACCTGGTCCGTCGACGGAACCGTCTACCAGCGGCGCACCCCCGCCGACCTCGGCGGACGGCAGTGGGTGTTCAACAAGCCCTTCTTCCTGATCCTCAACCTCGCGGTCGGCGGCTACTGGCCCGGAGACCCCGACGGCAGCACGGCCTTCCCTCAGCAGCTCCTCGTCGACTATGTCCGGGTGAGCACCGACAGCGGTCAATCGGGCGGCGGTGCCATCACCGGCGTCGGCGGGAAGTGCGTGGACGTGGCGGGCGCCAACAACGCCAACGGCACACCCGTGCAGCTCTACGACTGCAACGGGTCGGCCGCACAGCAGTGGACCGTCGGCGGCGACGGCACGATCCGCGCGCTGGGCAAGTGCCTGGACGTGGCATCGGGCGGCACGGCCGACGGCACCCCGGTCCAGCTCTACGACTGCAATGGCAGCGCGGCCCAGCAGTGGGCCGTCCCCGCGGCCCGCGACATCGTGAACCCGCAGGCCGACAAGTGCCTGGACGCCAGTGGCGGCGGTTCGGCCAACGGCACCCGCCTCCAGATATGGACCTGCACCGGCGCCGCCAACCAGAAGTGGACGGTAGACCGGTAATCGGCCCCGCTCGAACGCTCAGTAGCCGACCCGGAACGTCGCGTCCTGCCGCTCGGTCGCCGTGGAGATGGGATCGACGCGCAGGGCGTAGTCGGAGTGGCGGATGTAGCGGGTGGGGTTGTTGTACGAGCGGAAGGAAGCCCAGGTCGAGTCGGCCAGGCCCGCCGTGCGGTAGAAGGTGGCGTCCGCGGCGAACGCCGATGTCCCGTCGTTGACGTCGAGTCGGAGCTGGTAGTCGTAGTGGCGCAGGTGGCGGGTGGGGTTGTTGACCGACTGGAAGGAGACCCCCGAGCTGTCGGCGAGGCCCGGCACCAGCTTCCACATCGCGTCGGTGTACAGGTCGAAGGGGTACGTGTCGATGCGGCCGGCGTAGCCGAAGTGGCGGACGTAACGGTCCGGATAGTTGTACGACTTCAGCCGGTTCCAGGCCGGGGCGCCCCACTTGGCGATCAGGTTGTTGTACTCGGCCATGGTGATCGTCGTGATGCCGCAGTGCTTGGAGTTGACGGGCTGGGTGTAGGTCTTCTGGTCCAGCGCGGTCCAGGTGCCGGAGGCGAGGTCGGTGCTCCGCCAGGCGTAGAAGACCCCGTTGGGGGTGTAGGTGTCGCCCCACAGGTACCAGGTGTTCGAGGTCAGGGACTTGTAGACGGTCGGGGCCTCGGTGCCGCCGTGCGCGACACCGGTGCTGAACTCCCTGAAGCTCCCCGGGTTCAGGGAGGTGGAGCGGGCCGCCACCAGCGTCTGGTTCTTCTTGAAGAACAGGTAGTGGTAGCCGTTGACGCCGACGGCCATGTTTCCGTCGATCACGTCATAGCCGGGGTCGAAGAAGACCTGCGGGGCGGAGGCGGTGACGAAGTCGCTGGTGTAGTTGACCATGATCACGTTGTGGCCGCTGGAGTTGACCGAGGAGTAGATGACCGCGTACTGCCCTCTGCCCGCGTCCCAGAACGCCTCGGGGGCCCAGCTGTGGGTGGTCATGTCGTGCAGCTTCAGCCGCCGGTAGCCGGTGAAGGTGCGCAGGTCCGTGGAGTCCCAGACATGGATGTACTGGCTGTTGTAACTCCAGTCGGTCCCCTTGAGGTCGGTGGCGAGGACGGCGAACGTGCCGTCCTGTTTGCGCACGAGGAACGGGTCGCGCAGACCGAGGGCGCCCGCGGTGGGGGTGACCAGGGGGTTGTTCTGGTTCAGCGGCGTCCAGTTGAGCGAGTCCGTGCTCACGGCGAGGTGGAGGCCGTAGTCGGTGCCCGCGCCGAGGCTGGTCGACTCGGTGAAGTAGCACATCGCATAGGCCGAGTCGGCGGCGTGGGCGGTTCCGGCGCCGAGGGTCAGCGCGCCGGATACCGCCAGGGGAGTGGCGGCGGCCATGCCGAGGAAGCGGCGGCGGGACGGCTCGGCGGGGCCGGAGCGGAGCACTGCACTCATCTTGGTCTCCCCGGGATATGCGGCCAGGCACCGGATGGCAGGTCGATATTTCGAACAGAGTTCGGTGAATCGATCAGAAAGTAGACCGTGACGGCTGGTGCGTCAATCGTTCGGGCACGGGCCTGAGTTGACCGGCGAGACGCCCCCTAGGGGATTCCCTAGGTCCCGGTGCGCAACCGTTCGGCGACTCCGGCTGTCCTGGTGGGTGTACATGAGGTAAACGCTCACCAACGAGCTGGAGGATCTGTGCGGCCCCGTTCCCTTTCCGCCGTCGCGCGCTGCGCGACGGTGGTCGCGCTTGTGACCACCCCCGTCTTACTCGCCGCCCCGTCGGCGGGTGCCGCCGAGGCCCGCACCACCGCGGCGGCCTCCGCGCCCCGGGCCGACTTCAACAAGGACGGATACGCCGACCTCGCCATCTCCGCGCAGAGCGGCACCGTGGACGGCAAGGCCAAGGCCGGTTATGTCGCCGTCGTCTACGGCTCGGCCTCCGGTACGGACACCGGACACCGGCAGATCGTCAGCCGGGCCACCGAGGGCGTCCCCGGTGACCCCACCGCCTCGGCGTACTTCGGCCAGGAGACGGTCGCCCGCGACCTGGACGGCGACGGCTACACCGACCTGGCGGTCCAGGCGGGCAACCAGCCCGCCACCACGGTCCTGTGGGGCTCGGCCAACGGCCTCGGTGGCGGCACCCAGCTGCCCGCGGGCGACGGCGACAACTTCGGCCTCAGCACCATCGCCGGTGGCGACTTCAACGGTGACGGCCACGCCGATCTGGTCGACCAGGTCATCGTCAACAAGGGCTCGGACTTCGACGAGACGACCGGGCTGCGCGTCAGCTTCGGCCCGTTCACCCGTGAGGGTGCCGCGGCGGGGAGCGCCACCGTCGACACCGGCGAGATCGACCGGCCGACCAGCCTGACCGCGGGCGACATCACGGGCGACGGCAAGGACGAACTCGTCAGCACCCACGCCTTCGAGGAGATGTCCCAAGACACCCTCGTCTGGAAGGGTGGCACGGACGGCCTCGGGAAGACGCCCACCGGGCTCACCGACGCCGCCGCCACCACCGTCGGCGACGTCGACAAGGACGGCTACGGTGACCTGATCATGCGCACGGTCCCCGGCAATGTCGTCGAGGACCTGCCGTACGACCACGGCACCCTCAAGGTGTTCTACGGCACCGCGTCCGGGCCGAGCACCACCCGCACCGCGACCATCGACCAGAACACCGCGGGCGTGCCGGGCGTCAACGAGGAGGGCGACCAGTTCGGCAACGCGCTGAGCGCCGACGACGTCAACGGCGACGGCTACGCGGACGTCGCGGTCGGCATCCCGTACGAGGACCTGGAGGCGGGCCAGAAGGACGCGGGCAGCGTCGTCCAGCTGTTCGGCGGCAAGGGCGGGCTGTCCGGTACCGGCGCGCAGGCGTTCACCCAGGACACCGCCGGGGTTCCGGGCGCCGCCGAGGCGGGCGACTACTTCGGCGCGGCGCTCCAGCACGCCGACACCAACGGCGACGGCAAGGCCGACCTGTCCGTGGGCGCCCCTGGTGAGGATGGCGCTCAGACCTCCAGCGGTGCCGCCTGGGTGCTGCGCGGCGCGTCGGCCGGCCTCACGACCGACGGCATCGTCTCCTTCGGTCCCGACGGGCTCGGCGCCCCGGAAGCGGGTGCGGGCCTGGGCAGCGGTTTCCCTCGGTAACCCGATTGTCCTGATGCGTCGCGAAGGCCGAACGATCCGCTGAGCGCCACTAGTTGACGATTCTTCATGTCTACTGGACGGTAGTCTCCATGGCGACGCATGCGACGCGAGGCATCGCGACTTCAGGCATACGGAACGGCCGGTCCCGAGCGGGCCGAACAGGGCTGCTCGGGGCGGCCGTTCTGCTGGTGGCCGCGATCGTGGCCCCGGGCACCCCGGCGGCCGCGGCCGAGCCGCCCTGGTTCGACGGGCGGGCCGCGGACGAGGTGACCACGGACGGAACCCGGTTCGCCGACGGCCACGGCCGCGAGGTCGTGCTCCGCGGCTTCAACGTCTCCGGCGAGACCAAGCTGGAGGAGAACAACGGCCTCCCCTTCGCCAGCGTCGCCGACGCCCGGAAGTCCGCCGCCGCGATGCGCAACCTGACCGGGGCGAACTCGGTGCGCTTCCTGCTCTCCTGGGCCCACGCCGAACCCCAGCCCGGCCAGGTGGACACCGGCTACCTGGAGCAGGTCACCGCCCAGATGAAGGCCTTCCTCGACGCCGGAATCCGGGTCTACCCCGACTTCCACCAAGACCTCTACTCCCGCCACATCTTCGACAAGGACAGCTGGTACAGCGGCGACGGCGCCCCGAAGTGGGTCGTCGACGCGGGCGGCTACGGCAAGGAGTCCTGCGGCATCTGCGCCCACTGGGGCCAGAACATCACCCAGAACCAGGCCGTCATGAAGGCCACCCGCGACTTCTGGCACAACCGCGCCCTGACCACCAGCGCAGGCACCGTGCGCGTGCAGGACGCCTTCCTCGCCACCGCCGAGAAGACCATGTCCTACCTCGCCCAGCACCTCCCCGCCGACGCGTTCGCCCGCGTCACCGGCTTCGACCCGCTCAACGAGCCCTACGCGGGTGTCTACGACGACGGCCAGAACAGCCGCGCCTGGGAGAAGAACGTGCTGTGGCCGTTCTACGAGAAGTTCCGCGCGCGCATGGACGCCGCGGGCTGGCGGGACAAGCCCGCCTTCGTGGAGCCCAACATGTTCTGGAACTCCAACCTGTCCTTCCAGCGCCACGAGGGCGGGCTGCTGGATGCGGGCAAGCCGGGCTCCCGCTATGTCTTCAACACCCACTACTACGACCAGAAGGCCATCTCCGGCGTCTTCATGCCCGGCAAGGCCGCAGACGGCCAGTACTCGACCGACTTCGGCGCCGTCCGCGACCGCGCCACCGCGCTGAACACCCCCGCCGTCATGAGCGAGTTCGGCCACCCGCTCACCGGCTTCACCTCCGACAAGGCGCCCACCGTCCTCAAGGGCATGTACCAGGCGCTCGACTCCCGCCTGCCCGGCGCCAGTTGGTGGACCAAGCCCGCCACCTCCGGCTCCGTCCTCTCCTCCAACCAGTGGCAGTGGGACATCTACAACGGCCGCCACCGCGAGGCGATGAACGGCAACACCTCGAAGATCCTCACCGAAGGCGACGCCTGGAACGACGAAGACCTCTCCGCCGTACGCCTCGACGACTCCGGCAACGCCCAGCTGCGCCAGGACGCCCGGCTGCTCGACCGCCTCTACCCGAGCGCGGTGGCGGGCCGCACGCTCGCGTTCACCTTCGAGGACCGCTCACGCGACGGCAACACCACTCTCAGCTGGGACCGCGTCCCCAGCTCCCTCCCGAACGTCGCCAAGCTCACCGGATCCGGCCGCTACGGCCTGCTGGTGTGGCGCTCCGACGGCCGCACCGACGCCCCCACCGAACTGCACCTGCCCCGCGACTTCGACCCCGCCACCACCACCGTCGTCTCCGACCTGGGCACGGTCACCGGCCCGCCCGCGTACACCGCGCAGGGGCACACCGCCGACCACCCCATCGCCACCGCGCCCGAGCCCGGTGGTCCGGACGCCCGCCGCCTGGTGCTCTCCGCACCCAAAGACACCGGCACCCTGCACTACGCCCTGGTCGCCGACGGCACCGCCGCCCCCTCCGCGGAGCTGCGCGCCGCCGCCCAGCGCGAACTGACCGGATGGGCGGCGAACGCGGGCTTCTGAACCGCGGGCTTCTGATCCCATCAGCCCAGGAAGAACCTCACCAGCGGTGGTGCACCTGCGCACGGATCCGCCGGTCGTACAGCTCGCCGATGGCGTCCAGGGTGGACTGCGGCAGCGGCGGCAGCGCCGCCGCCGCCGCGTTCGCCCGCGCCTGCTCGGGGCCACGTGCGCCGGGGATGACCGAGGTCACCCCCGGCTGCTGGACGATCCACCGCAGCGCCGTCTGCGCGGGAGTCGCGCCCTCCGGTGCCAGCTTCCCGAATTCCACCGCCGCCTCGACACCCTCCTCGAAGTCCACCCCCGAGAAGGTCTCACCCTGGTCGAACATCTCACCGTGCCGGTTGTACGTACGGTGGTCGTCGTCGGCGAACAGCGTGTCCTTGGTGTACCTGCCCGACAGCAGACCGGACGCCAGCGGCACCCGCGCGATGATCCCCACCCCGGCCTCCGCCGCCGCCGGAACCACCCGCTCCAGCGGCTTCAGCCGGAACGGGTTGAGGATGATCTGCACACTCGCCGTCCCCGGCCGCGCGATCGCGGTCAGCGCCTCCTCACAGGTCTCCACGCTGACCCCGTACGCCGCCACCCGGCCCTCGTCCACCAGCGTGTCCAGCGCGTCGAACACCGCGTCCGTGGCGTGCACCGAGGACGGCGGGCAGTGCAGCTGCACCAGGTCGAGCGTGTCCACACCCAGGTTGGCGCGCGAACGGTCGGTCCACGCGCGGAAGTTGTCCAGCGTGTAGTTCTCCGCGACCTGCGGCACCCGCCGCCCCATCTTGGTGGCCACGAAGATCCCGGCGTCCGGCCGGTCCCGCAGAAAGCGCCCGATGAGCTGCTCGCTGCGCCCGTCCCCGTACACATCGGCGGTGTCGAAGAACGTCACCCCCGACTCGACGGCCGCCTCCAGCACGGCCAGGGCGTCCGCCTCGCTGACGTCGCCCCAGCCCGCGCCCAGCTGCCAGGTCCCCAGCCCGACGACGGAGACCTCGCGCCCGGTCCGGCCGCACACCCGCTGCTCCATGGTCACGCTCTCCTCCTGCGATGTCCCGCGATCTCCTGTGATGCGGCTCACGGTACCCCCACCTGCGGTACAGCTCGCCGGGGACCGCCCTCTTACCAGCGGCCCCGGGTGCCCGGTAGCGTGGCGGGCATGCTGTGACGCCCGCCCCGCGCCCGGGGTCCACCGGCCACTCCTTCGCCTCCGCTCCATCAGCCGACGAAGGAGAGACCAGCCATGACCACCCTGACCGTCGCCCTGCTCCAGCTCGCGCCTCCCGGCCGCGACGTACGGGCGAACCTCGCCACCGGTGATTCCGCCTGCCGCCGGGCCAAGGCCATCGGCGCGGACATCGCGCTCTTCCCCGAGATGTGGAGCAACGGCTACCGCCCGGCCGTCGCCGACGATGCCGACGAGACCACCGGCGACCTCTACCGCCACCCCCGGCTGTGGGACGGCACGCCGCCCCCGCCGCCCGCGCCCGAGGCCGTCTGGGGCGATGCGGCGATCACCCGCGACGGGCCCTTCGTCGGCCACTTCCGCGCGCTGGCGGCCGAACTCGACATGGCGATCGCCCTCACCTACCTGGAGAGCTGGGACGGGGCGCCGCGCAACACCGTGTCCCTCATCGACCGCCACGGCCACCTCGCCCTCACCTACGCCAAGGTGCACACCTGCGCCTTCGACTGGCCCGAGGCCGCCCTCACCCCGGGAGACGGTTTCGAGGTGTGCGCCCTGGACACGGCGGCGGGCGAGGTCATGACGGGCGCGATGATCTGCTACGACCGGGAGTTCCCGGAGAGCGCCCGGGCCCTGATGCTCGCCGGGGCGGAACTCGTCCTCACCCCGAACGCCTGCGATCTGGAGATCAACCGGCTCGGCCAGTTCCGGTCCCGCGCGTACGAGAACATGACCGCCCTGGCCATGGCCAACTACGCGGGCCCCGGCTGGGGACACTCCATCGCCTTCGACGGCATCGCCTTCGCCGACGGAAGCTCCCGGGACATGCTCGTGATCGAGGCGGGCGAGGCCGAGGGCGTCTACCCGGCGGTCTTCGACCTCGACGCGCTCCGTGACTACCGGCGCCGCGAAACCTGGGGCAACGCGTTCCGGCGCCCCGCCACGTACCGCGCGCTGACGGATCGTGAGGTGCGCGAGCCGTTCGTCAGGGTGGATCGCAGCGGCGCCAGGCAACCCGGCGCGCAGGCTCCGTAAGGCTTGTCAAGTACCTACAAAAGCAGGGTGTGAGCTGGGGCGATTGCTGGCGGGGTACCGGACAAGTATGGTGTGCCGCATGTCAGCACTCAACGTGGAATTCAGCGATCGGGAACTTGAGGACCTCCGCCAGATCGCCAAGGAACGCGGTACGACGATGAAGGCCCTCGTTCGCGAGGCCACCGTCGCCGACATCGCCCGCCACCGCGCCCTGCAGGAAGGTGCCGAGGTCTTCCGGCGCTTCTTCGCGGACAACGCGGACGCCTTCGCGGACGCGTTCCCGGACGACGAGCACCGCCACCCCGGGCAGGCCGCGTGACGATGCCGCCGCTGCACATCGACATCCCGTGGCTGCTCCAGCGCCATGAGGAGGTCCTGCCCGAACAGCCGGCCATCTCCGACTTCTCGGGGCTGGTCGCCGCCGTGGCCCGCCACCGCGTCGACCCGCCACGCCTGGGCGTCGATCCCGACCCGGCGTGGCGGGCTGCGGCATTGCTGCACACGCTCGCCACGCTCAGGCCGCTCCCGGCGAGCAACGCGCGCTTCGCCAGCGCGACCGCCGTGGCCTATATGCACGCGTCCGGCGAGGGCATCGACCCCCCGTACGGCGCGCTGATCGACCTGGTCCGGGACATCCTGTCCAGCAAGGCGGACGTCTTCGACGCGGCCGGGCGCATCCGCTCCTGGCGCATCTGACGACGGAGTCCGGGCCCGACGCCCGCCCGGGCTCAGCGGAAGATGCCGGTGTGCCCGAGGGAGTAGCGGCCCGGCTGCGGATAGACGGCGAGCCCGTGCGGGCCGCCGCCCACCGGGACCCGGGCGCGGAGCCGCCCGGTGCGGGTGTCGATCGCGTACACCTCGCCGTTGTAGCGGCCCGAGAGCCACAGCACCTTACCGTCGGCGGACACCCCGCCCATGTCGGGGCTGGTGCCGCCGGGCAGCCGCCAGCGGTCGGTCAGCTTGCCGGACTTGAAGGACAGCAGGGAGACGGTGCCCTCGCCGCGGTTGGAGATGTAGAGGGTGCGGGAGTCCCGGCTGACGTAGAGGCCGTGGGCGCCCTTGCCGGTGGGCAGCAGCCGGGGGCGGCGGAAGGTGTCCCCGTTCAGGACCCACACCCCGTTCGCCACCATGTCGGCGACGTACCAGGTCTTCCCGTTCGGTGAGATCTTGACGTCCTGCGGCATCGCCCCCGCGAGCGGCAGCCGCTGCTGACCCACCACCTTCATCCGGGCCGTGTCCACCTTCAGCAGCTCGCCCGAGAACTCGCACGAGACGATGAAGTAGCGCCCGTCGGGGGAGAAGTCCGCGTGGTTGACGCCGAAACACGTCACCGGCACCGACTTCACGACCCGCATGGTGTGCGCGTCCCGGAACACCAGCGCCCGGTCCTTGGAGGCCATGACCACGGCGTGCTTGCCGTTCGGGGTGAAGTAGAGGTTGTACGGGTCGTGGACGTCCACCGGGCGGCCCACTTTGCCGTTCGCGGGGTTGATCGGGGTGAGGGTGTTGCCGAGGTCGTTGTTGACCCACAGCGTCTTCAGATCCCACGACGGCACCACGTGCTGCGGCTGGTGGCCGACCTGGATGGTGCGGACCACCTTGTACGTCTTCGGGTCGATCACGCTGACCGTGTCCGACAGCGTGTTGGGCACGTACACCCGCGACGGGAACTTCTTCACCGTCCGCGACAGCTTGCCCGGCCGGTCCGCCGCGTACAGATCGTGCGGGTCGAGCGGCGCGGGCATGCCCGGCAGCAGCCGGGCCCGAGCCGCTTTCGCCGCCTTCTCGGCCGCGGACTGCGCCCGCGCCGAGTCGTGCGCCGCCGCCGACTTCCCCGGGTGGGAGGACTGCTCCGGGGCGGAGGCGCAGGCGGGCACCGCCGCACCGCACAGCAGCAGCGCCGCGACCGCGCGCAGCACGGTACGCCGCGCCGTACGGCCCGGCGTGGTGAGGAACGGGCTGGCCACGGACGTCCTCCAGCGGTGAGGGGAGCGCGGCCGTGCGCGGACTGCGGCGGGGCCGTGGCCCAAGATTGTCACCGCCCCCACCCTCCGGCACCCGCCCACGTCCAAGCAGGTGAGCGGCGTACCCCCGGCGACGTACCGGGGACTGCGGCGTAGGATCGCGCCCGGCCACGGGAGCGACCCGCGGCTGACCGGGAGATAGGGGCGGACGGATGCGCTTCGGACTGCTGGGAACCGGACACTGGGCCGCGGAGACCCACGGCGCGGCCCTCGCCGCGCACCCCGACGCCGAACTCGCCGGGATCTGGGGCCGCGACCCGGCCAAGGCGGCGGCGCTGGCCGACCGCTACGGCACCCGCGCCTACCCCGACGCGGACGCGCTGATCGGCGACGTCGACGCGGTCGCCGTCGCCCTCCCGCCGGACATCCAGAGCGCACTCGCCGAGCGCGCCGCACGGGCCGGGCGCCATCTACTGCTCGACAAGCCGGTGGCGTTCACCACCGCCGCGGCCGACCGGATCGTGGCCGCCGCCGACGAGCACGCGGCGGCCTCGGTGGTCTTCTTCACCCGGCGCTTCGCCGCGCCCATCGCCTCGTTCCTGGACAGCGCCGCCGCGGCCGGGGGCTGGGACGGCGGCCGGGCCACCGGCTTCGGTTCCATCTTCCGCACCGGCAGCCCCTACGGCAGCTCGCCCTGGCGCCGCGAACGCGGCGGGCTGTGGGACGTCGGCCCGCACGCCCTGTCCCTGCTGCTGCCGGTGCTGGGCCCGGTGGCCGAGGTCACCGCCCTCGACGGGCCGCGCGGCGCCGCGCACGTCCTGCTGCGCCACGACTCCGGCGCGGTCGGCACCCTCGCGCTCACCCTGGACGCCGCGCCCGCCGCCGCCGGATTCGGCTGCGACTTCTACGGGGAGCGGGGGACGGCGGAGGTGCCCGACCCCGGAACCACGGCGCTGGAGGCGTTCAGCACGGCCGTCGACCGGCTGCTGCGCAGCGCCCGCGAGGGCGTGGCCGACCCCTGCGACGTGCGGTTCGGCCGTGAGGTGGTCGCCGTGCTGGAGGCCGCCGACCGCTCCCGCCGCGAGGGCCGCACCGCCGTACCGGGCTGAGCTCCCGCCCCCGGAGCCCCGCGTACACACGCCGGAGAAATCCGCCGCATATTCCGGCGGACGCGGGGGATCCGGGGGCCATGACGAAGCTTTGCCTCCCGGCGGGCGTCCGGGCCTGCCTGTTCGACCTCGACGGCGTGCTGACCCGGACCGCGGTGGTGCACGCGGCGGCGTGGAAGCAGATGTTCGACGAGTTCCTGCGGCGCCGCGACGGAGCCTCCTTCCGCCCCTTCGACAAGACCACCGACTACGACGAGTACGTCGACGGCCGCCCGCGCGCCGACGGAGTACGCACCTTTCTGGCCTCCCGGGACATCGACCTCCCCGAGGGCGGCGCGGACGACCCGCCCGACAAGGACACCGTCCAGGGGCTCGGCAACCGGAAGAACGCCCTCGTCCTGGAGAAGATCCGGGAGGACGGCGTCGAGGCGTACCCCGGCTCGGTGCGCTTCGCCGAGGCCGTACGGGAGGCCGGGCTGCGCACCGCGGTCGTCTCCTCCAGCGCCAACTGCCGCGATGTCCTGATCGCCGCCGGGATCGAGCAGCTCTTCGAGGTACGGATCGACGGCGTGGTGGCCGCCGAGCGGAAGCTCCCGGGCAAACCCCACCCCGACACCTTCCTGGAGGCCGCCCGGGAACTGGGCACCGCCCCAGCCGAAGCGGCCGTCTTCGAGGACGCCCTCGCGGGCATGGAGGCGGGCCGCGCCGGGCGCTTCGGCCGCGTCATCGGCGTGGACCGGACCGGGCAGGCGGACGCGCTGCGCGCACACGGCGCCGACATCGTCGTCAAGGATCTCGCCGAGCTGCTGGAGGGCCCCTCGTGATCACCGATGCCTCGTATGCCGTCGAGCCGTGGCAGCTGCGCGAGACCGAGCTGCGCCTCGATCTGCTGCCGCAGAGCGAATCCGTCTTCGCGCTCTCCAACGGCCATGTCGGCTGGCGCGCCAACCTCGACGAGGGCGAGCCGCACGGCCTGCCCGGCACCTACCTCAACGGGGTGCACGAGCTGCGCCCGCTGCCGTACGCGGAGGCCGGATACGGCTATCCCGAGGCGGGCCAGACCATGATCAACATCACCAACGGCAAGGTCATCCGGCTGCTGGTGGACGACGAGCCCTTCGATCTGCGCTATGGGCGGCTGCGCTCCCACGAGCGCGTGCTCGACCTGCGCGGCGGCGTGCTGCACCGCACCTGCGAATGGACATCCCCCTCGGGAACCAGCGTGCGCGTGCGCTCGACCCGGCTGGTCTCCCTCACCCAGCGGTCCATCGCCGCCATCGCCTACGAGGTGGAAGCGGTGGACGCCGAGATCCGGGTCGTCGTCCAGTCCGAACTGGTCGCCAACGAGCAGCTGCCGGAGCGCGGCGGGGACCCCCGGGTGTCCGCCGCGCTGGAGAGCCCGCTGGAGGCCGAGGAGACCGCCGCCGTCGACAAGCGGCTGCTGCTGATCCACTGCACCAGGGACAGCGGGCTGCGGGTCGGCGCCGCCGCCGACCACCTGATCACCGGGCCGCCGCCCACCCGCCACGCCAGCGAGAGCGGCGACGACGTCGCCCGCCTCACCGTCACCTCCGTCCTGGGGCCGGGCGAGAAGCTGCGGCTGGAGAAGCTGGTCGCCTACGGCTGGTCCGGCGCGCGCTCCCTGCCCGCCGTCCGCGACCAGGTCGAGGCGGCGCTCGCCGGAGCCGTCTCCACCGGCTGGCAGGGCCTGGTCGACCAGCAGCGCGGCTGGCTGGAGGACTTCTGGGCCCGCGCCGACGTCGAGGTCGAGGGCGACGCCGAGATCCAGCAGGCCGTGCGGTTCGGCATCTTCCACGTCCTGCAGGCCGGTGCGCGCGCCGAGGAACGCGCCATCCCCGCCAAGGGCCTCACCGGCTCCGGCTACGACGGCCACACCTTCTGGGACGCCGACACCTTCGTCCTGCAACTGCTGACCTACACCTTCCCCGAGGCGGTCGCCCAGGCGCTGCGCTGGCGCCAGTCCACCCTGCCCGCCGCCCGGGAGCGGGCGCGCCAGCTGGGCCACGAAGGCGCCGCCTTCCCCTGGCGCACCATCGACGGCTCCGAGTGCTCCGCCTACTGGCCCGCCGGGACCGCCGCCTTCCACATCAACGCCGATGTGGCCGACGCCGTGGTGCGCTACGTCGCCGCCACCGGCGACGAGGAGTTCGAACGCGAGACCGGGGTGGAGATCCTGGTGGAGACCGCGAGGCTCTGGCGCTCCCTGGGCCACCACGACCACCACGGCCGCTTCCACATCGACGGGGTGACCGGGCCGGACGAATACAGCGCCATCGCGGACGACAACGTCTACACCAACCTCATGGCCCAGTCGAACCTGCGCGCCGCCGCGGACGTCGTGGAACGCCACCCGGACAAGGGCTCGCTGCTGGGCGCCGACGACGAGGAGGCCGCGACCTGGCGGGACGCGGCCGAGGCCATGGCGGTCCCGTACAACAAGACGCTGGGCGTCCACGAGCAGTCCGCCGACTTCACCGGCCATCAGGAGTGGGACTTCCAGAACACCCACCCCAGCCAGTACCCCCTCATGCTCCACTTCCCCTACTTCGACCTGTACCGCAAACAGGTCATCAAACAGGCCGACCTTGTGCTCGCCCTGTATCTGCGCGGCGAGTGCTTCACCGACGAGGAGAAGGCCCGCGACTTCGCCTACTACGAGCATCTGACCGTCCGCGACTCCTCCCTGTCCGCCTGCGCCCAGGCCGTCATGGCCGCCGAGGTCGGTCATCTGCGCCTCGCCTACGACTATCTGGGCGAGGCCGCCCTGATGGACCTGCGGGACCTGGAGCACAACACCCGCGACGGCCTGCACATCGCGTCGCTGGCCGGGACCTGGATGGCGCTGGTCGCCGGGTTCGGCGGGATGCGGTACCGCGAGGGCAGCCTGTGCTTCTCGCCCAAGCTGCCGGAGAAGCTGGCCCGGCTGGCCTTCAGCGTGCAGGTGCTGCGGCGGCGGCTGCGGGTGGAGATCACCGACCTCACCGCTACCTACACCCTGCTCCAGGGCGCCCCGCTGGAGATCCAGCACTACGGACGGCCCATCACCGTCTCCGACAAGTCGCCCCAGACCTGCGACGTGCCCGAACAGACCGCCCGCGCCGAGCCCCGGCAGCCCCCGGGCCGCCGCCCGGACCGGCGCGCCTGAGTCGTCGCGGGGATGATGGAGGGCGTGGTGGACCCGCTGACGGCGCTGGACCGGATCGCGTTCCTGCTGGAGCGCGAGCAGGCGCCGACGTACCGGGTGCGCGCCTTCCGTAACGCCCAGGCGGTGCTCGCCGGGCTGTCCCCTGACGAGGTGGAGCGACGGGTGGCGGCGGGCACGCTCGGCTCGCTCAAGGGCCTCGGCCCCAAGACCTCACAGGTGGTCAAGGAGGCACTCAGGGGCGAGGTGCCCGCCTATCTCCGGAAACTGGAACCCGGTGGTGGGGAGGGCGCCGACCGGCACGAGGGCGCCGCGGACGAGCTGCGGGCCGCGCTGCGCGGCGACTGCCATCTGCATTCGGACTGGTCGGACGGCGGTTCCCCGATCGAGCTGATGGCCCGTACCGCCGCCCGGCTGGGACACGACTGGGCCGTGCTCACCGACCATTCGCCGCGGCTGACCGTCGCCCGCGGGCTCTCGGCGGACCGGCTGCGCGAGCAGCTGGACGTGGTGGCGGCGCTCAACGAGAGGCTGGCCCCGTTCCGGCTGCTGACCGGCATCGAGGTCGACATCCTGGCGGACGGCTCGCTGGACCAGGAGCCCGAGCTGCTGGACCGGCTGGACCTGGTGGTGGCCTCCGTCCACTCCAAGCTGCGGATGGACGCGCGCCCGATGACCCGCCGGATGGTGACCGCGGTCGGCGATCCGCACGTCGATGTGCTGGGCCACTGCACCGGGCGGCTGCTGGGCGGCAAGCGCCCCGAGTCGGCGTTCGACGCCGCCGTGGTCTTCGCGGCCTGCGCGGAGTCGGGCACCGCCGTCGAGATCAACTGCCGTCCCGAGCGGCTGGATCCGCCGCGTCGGCTGCTGCGGGAGGCGGTCCACGCGGGAACGTTCTTCTCGGTCGACACCGACGCCCACGCGCCCGGCCAGCTGGACTGGCAGATCAACGGGTGCACCCGGGCGGTGGAGTGCGGCGTGCCGAAGGAACGGATCATCAACACCTGGACGGCCCGGCAGCTGGGGGAGTGGACCCGCACCCGCAAGCCCCCGGGCCGTTAGGCCCTGTCCTGCCGCTCAGGTGCGCCCGCCCTCGGGGTCGAGGACGGCCTCGACGTCGAGGGTGATGTCGACCATGTCGCTCACCACGACCCCGCCCTTGTCCACCGTGTCGTTCCAGGACACCCCGAAGTCCTGCCGGTTGACCCGGCCCTTCGCGAGGAAGCCCGCCCGCTGCCTCGGTCCGAGGTCCCGGTCGCCCTCCCACCAGGGCGTGCCCCACTGCCCCAGATAGGTCACATGCAGCGGCACCCGGCGGGTGACACCGCGCACCGTGAGATCGCCCGCGACCTCGAACTCGGTTTCGCTCAGCTGGGTGACGCCCGTGCCGGTGAACGTCCAGGTCGGATGATGCTCGACATCGAAGAAGTCCGCACTGCGCAGATGGGCGTCCCGCTGTGGCTGTCCGGTGTACACCTGCGTGGCGTCGATCGTCGCCTCGATCCGGGCGTTCTCCGGCTGGTCCGGATCCACTTCGATCGAGCCCTGCACGTTCTTGAGCTGCCCGCGTACGTACGTGACCATCATGTGCCTGGCCCTGAATTCGGCGGCCGTGTGCCCGGGCTCGAAGAACCATTTGGTGATCGCCATATCCGCTTCCTGACGTGTGATCCGCTCGGTCGCCCCGGAACGATCATGCGTCAGGTGTGGGGGATCCGCCGCTCCGGCGGCGGCAGGGCCACCCCATGCCCCTGCCGCCGCCGCGCGCGTCAGGACCGGTCGCAGCTGGTGACGCCGGGGCGCCAGCGGCAGGCGATGGCGGCGAAGCCGCCGTCCTTCACCACGGGGACGGACACGGTGTCCCCGCCGCGCACCACCCGTGGCGTGCGCACCAGGCCGTCCGCTCCGTCGAGGACGAGATCGACCAGCCACTTGCCCTCGCCCAGCCGCAGCGGCACGGCGGCGGTGTGCGCGTCACCCGCGAAGATGCCGCCGATGAACCAGCGCCTGTCCTTCTCACGCGCGAGCACCGCGCTCTGGCCGGGCCGCCCCGCAAGCAGCCGGGTGCGGTCCCAGGAGGCGGGTATCTGCTCCAGGAAGCGCCGGGCCTGTGGACGGGCGTCGTACGACTCCGGGGTGCCCGCCAGGTTCTGGATCCCCGACTCGTACAGCACGGACAGCCCCAGCTCACCGGCGTCCGAGCCCGCGTTGGGGCGCTCGGCCCGCTGGAAGGCGCCCGGGGTGAAGTCCATCGAGCCGATGACATTGCGGGTGAAGGGGAGCGTCGTCAGGTGCTGCGACGTGTTCACCCGCTTCTCCTCACCGTTGACGCCCTCCAGCGTCATCACCTGCGGCCAGGTGCGCTGGATGCCCTTGGGGATGGTCGAACCATGGAAGTTGACGAGCAGATGGTGGGCCGCGGTGGCCGGAAGGATCTCGTCGTACCAGCGCAGTGTCGTCTGGGACTCGGAGTCCATGAAGTCGATCTTCACCCCCTTCACGCCCCACTTCTCCAGCGTCGGCAGCCACTGCTCGCGCTCCTCCGCGGTGTCCAGATCGCGCTGGTGGATCCAGACCTGGATGCCGACCTCGCGCTCCTTGGCGTACCGGACCAGCTCCGGAATCCAGCTGGTGCGCTGCCAGTCGGGGTCGGTGACGTCCCACTGCTCCGGGTCGAAGTACCAGCCCGCGTCCACCACCACGTACGGCCAGCCGCGGTCTGCCGCGTAGTCCACGTACCCCTTCTGCATCGACAGGCTCTGCCCGGCCGGACGCCCGCCCGCGAGCCAGGTCCACAGCGCGGGCCCGGGCCGGATCCACGAGGTGTCGGCGACCTTCGAGGCGGGTGCGAGGTCGTCGGTGAAGGTGGACTCGGTGACCGTCGCCAGATCGCCCACGACCATCGCGCGCCAGGGTGTGCTGAGCGGACCGTCGGACTCGACCCGCTGGTCCCACAGCCCGACGCGGTACGTCGGCTGCCCCTCGTCGTGGACCAGGCGAGCGGCGGAGTAGCGGCCGGTGAGGTCCGATTCGGCGATCAGGGTGTAGCCGCCGCCCGTCCGGAACAGCGCCTGCGTCATGTACTCACCGGCGGGCGCCGTCGCCGCGGTGTACTGCTTGAACAGGTTCTCGTTGTCCTTGCGGTAGGTGCCGAGCCACGCGTCCGCGTCCGCGGGCAGCGTGAACGCCGAGGTCTCGTTCAGCACATCACCGCTGCCGGACGGCAGGACGTAGCGGTAGGCGACCCCGTCGGCGGACGCCCGCACCAGCAGGTCCAGCCGGGCGCCGCCGCTGCCCCGGAACCGGAACCGCGCCTCGGTCATCCGGACCGTGCGCGAGCGCTCCTTGCCGACCGTGGACCGGTAGCGCTCGGCCACCGTACGGTCGGTTCGGCCCAGGAACCGCAGCCCGCGCGACAGGTCCGCCCGCTCGGTGACGATGCCCACCGGTGAGGGCTCGACCACCGTACGACCGCCTCGGGACACCTGAAGCGTCAGCGCGCCCGAGTCCCGGTCGAGCCGCAGCCGGGCGAGCGGACCGGCGCCGGAAGAGCGTGACGACGGCTCGCTCACCGTCCACCCGGAGTCCTTCGCCTGCCCCTGTGCCTGCGCCGGGCCCATGCCGAACAGCGTCATGGCCAGGGCGCCGCAGAGGAGCAGGACGAGGGCGGAGCGTCTGACAGATCTCTCCATGTTTGCCTCCCGAAGCGGATACGTTACCGATTCATCCGACAACTGGGGAGAGGTGAGGCGGGATTACGGTCCATCAGGGGCGCGTAGGGATGTATAGATCGGAGGTATCTGCGGAGTGGGATGCTAATGCTCAGGGGAACGGACTGGAGAGAGGAACACCGACGATGAGCGACACCGAATCCCGGCAGCCCTCCCCGGACCGCGCGCCCGCCGAACCCGGAGGCGGGGACGCCGCCTGCTGGCTGGACCGCGTCTGCCCCGCCTGCGGCGCCCTCCAGGACGCGGCCCCCTACGCCCGCTGCCACCGCTGCGGCGCAGCCCCGGAGGGCCACTGACCTGACGGCGGCCCCTCAGCCCCGCTCCCCGTCCACGAGCCGCTCCGTCTCCCCGCCGAAGGCCAGATGCGTGGTCCGCGAGACCAGCAGCCACCGCCCCTCCGCCCGGCGGAACGTGTCCTCGTAATGCCCGACATTGACCGGCGGCCGCGGCGGGACGATCCCGCCGCGGTAACCGTCGACCCGGTACGTCGCGAAATACGACGTCGCAGTCGCCGTCGTCGCGGAGTCCACCGTGACCAGGACGTTGGAACAGAGCCGACGCGACAGCCGGTCCGCGGGACGCGAGGCGAAATACTCCCGCAGCGCGTCCCGCCCCCGCACCAGACGATCCCCGGCGGGCCACTCCCATATCCCGTCGGCGGTGAACAACTCCGCCACCGTGCCGGGTTCGCCCAGATCGAGCCGCCGCAGGAACTCCACGATCAGACGCTCACAGGCACGCTCGGCGAGCAGCCGCTCCATCGGGTCGAGTGTCCCGGTCTCCATGTCCGTCATGCCCTCACGGTACGAGGCGCCACTGACAACCGGCGGTGATTAGCGCGGGCCCTCGATCGCGCCGAGGTCGGGTGCGCCGTCGTAGAGCGGGGTACCGCGGTAGTCGCGGCCGCCGTTGTCGGGGGTGGGGGCGCCGGTGTCGATCAGGGGGGAGCCCGGGCGGGGGGCGAAGGCCAGGCCGGTGCGCAGCTGCGGGCCGCTGGTGGGGGTGCCGTACGGGCCGGACACGGCCGGGTTGACGAACAGCGGGTCGCCGGTGCGGGCGTTGCCGTCCGTGGCGGGTACGGGCAGCGGGGCGCCGCCGTAGAAGTTGCGGTCGTAGGTGATGGTCGGGCTGGTGGTCAGGGTCGCGTCGGGGACCGCCGAGGAGAACACGTTGTCGTGCAGGTTGTAGCGCGCGTTCAGCGACGAGCCGTAGCCGTAGACGAGGTACTTGCTCGTCGCGTTGTGCACCGTGTTGTTGTAGACCTCGGCCGACGCCGCCCTGTCCGAATGCAGATACAGCGGATACCGCGAGTTCCCGTTCAGGACGTTGTACCGCACCACGACGTCGCCGAAGGCGAACTGACAGAGCAGGATCCCATCGCCGTTGTCATGGGCGAAGTTGTACTGGATGACGACCCGCGTGGTGCCCTTGTCGGCGTCGATGCCGTTGGAGTCCGCGCCCCCGGCCTTCCGCTCCGTGCGGTACACCTCGTTGCGCTGGATCACCACGTCGTCCGCGTAGTACGCCTCGATGCCCGACGTCCCGGCCTGGTCGACCACGTTGCGGTCGACCAGCGCGCCGCGCACGTTGGTCAGATACATCGCGTTGCAGCCGTAGGCGGTGCCGCCCTGGGAGAGGTAGTTGTTCCGGATGGTGATGTCCGTGTGCGGGGTGAACGTGGTGTCGGCCGCCGAGGTCCGGGTGCCCCAGCCGGTCGGCTTGGCGACCGGATTGCCATCGGCGTCCTTCATGTCGCCGGTGTACTGCTTCACGACGATGCCCGCGAACGAGGTGTTGCGCACCGTGGAGTTCTGCACCCGCACATCGTTCAGCACGGTCGCGGCGGCGGGTGGCGCGGTGATGTCGGGCACCGTGGTGTCGAAGACGATGCCGCCGGTCTTCTTCGACCGGTCCCAACCGGTCTTGAAGCGCACGCCCGGGGCGTTGCCCGCCGTATCGCCGCTGATCCAGTTCACCTCACCGGTGACATCGTGGACGTCTACCCTGTCGATCACGAAGTGGTCCAGCTGCCGCGAGTCGTCCCCCGACACATGGATGCCGCGCAGATCGCGCAGATTCTCGCCCGGCGTCCCCGTGGCGGGCAGCGCGTTGCTGACGTCGAGATCGCGGATCTCCCAGTACTCCTGGTTGAACAGCCGCACCGCGTCATCGACCTGGCCCTCCCCGCGGATCCGGGGCTTGGGCCCCGTACCGTAACGGCCGATCGTGATGGGCCGGTTCTTCTCGCCCGAGCCCTTCGGCCACAACTGGCCCTTCCAGGAACCGCCACCCTTCAGCAGGACGCGGTCCCCGGGCCGGAACGTCGTTCGGCCGACCCGCTCCAGGCTGCGCCATGCCGCGCGGACGCTGGTGCCGGACGCGTCGTCGTGCCCGGACCGGGAGTCGACGTAATAGGTGGTGCCCGAGCCCGCCGCAGCGGGCTGCGCGGAAGCGGAGGCGAGGGCAGGGGCGGGGAGCGCCGTGAGCGTGGCGGCGGCGCCGAGGGCGGCGGCCGTGAGCAGGCCGAGCGGCCGTCGGCCGGGTCTGACGGATCGTCGTCCAGAGGTCGTCATCCCGCCATAGAAAGCGCTGTCATCAGCGGTGTCAAGGTGCCCAACTGGGCGGTAACGTACGAAAGTCCGCGACGATACCGGCCGAGTGCCGCGTGCGCTCATGGCCGGAAGAACGGCAAGGAAAAGCATGTCGCACGAGATCAGCCCGGAGCCCATTCTGCAGGTGGGGCTCGGCTATATGGCGTCGAAAACCCTGCTCACCGCCGTGGAACTCGGTGTCTTCACCCGGCTCGCCAAAGGCCCGTGCGAGGGCGGCGATCTGGCGGGGTCGCTGGGTCTGCATCCACGGGGCGCGGCGGACTTCCTGGACGCGCTGGTCGCGTTGGGATTCCTGGAGAGAACGGGAGACGAGTACCGCAACAGCCCGAGCGCCGACGCGTTTCTCGACCGTGCGAAGGACACGTACATCGGCGGGGTCCTGGAGATGGCGAACAGCCGCCTCTATCCGTTCTGGGGATCGCTCACCGAGGCCTTGCGCACCGGAAAGCCGCAGAACGAGCAGAAGCACGGCGGGGACGTCTACGACGCCATCTACCACGATCAGGCGGGCCTCGAACGATTCCTGCACGGCATGACCGGGATCAGCATGGGAATGGCGCGGGTGATAGCCGAGAAGTTCCCCTGGGGCGACTACCGAACGCTGCTCGACGTCGGCGGCGCCCTGGGCTGCGTTCCGGTGGCGGTGGCCCAGCGCCACCCCCACATCAGCGGCGGCGTCTTCGAGCTGCCCCGGGTGCGGCCGGTCTTCGACACGTATGTGGCGTCCTTGGGCCTCACCGACCGCGTCACCTTCCACGGCGGCGACTTCTTCGCGGACGACCTGCCCACCGCCGATGTCATCGTGCTGGGCCAGATCCTGCACGGCTGGGGCCTGGACGAGAAGCGGCTGCTGCTGAAGAAGGCGTACGACGCGCTGCCCGCCGGGGGAGCGGTGCTCGTCTACGACGCGATCATCGACGACGGGCGGCGGCAGAACACGTTCGGCCTGCTGGCCAGCCTGAACATGCTGATCGAGTCCGTCGCCGGGTTCGAATACACCGCAGCCGACGGCCGGTCCTGGCTGGCGGAGGCGGGGTTCGGCAACACCTGGACCGAACCCCTGATGGGCGGCTACTCCATGGTGGTCGGCATCAAGGACCGCCCGGGCGCCGGGCACGCCCCGTGACGGCGGACGGCTAGAAGCGGTAGCGCAGAATGCGGCCCACGTCCTTGAAGCCGGGCAGACGCGCCATCACCTTCATGCTCATCCTGCCCGTGGTGGGCATCGCCTCCATCCCCGGCATGTCGACGCTGCGCACCGCGTCCATCAGGGTCAGCCCGTCGTGCCAGGCCTCGATCTCCCGGGGGTCGTCGAGGCCCCAGTGCAGCGTCGCGCCCGCGTTGCGTACGGCGGGCACCATCTTCTGGAGGCGGATGCCCAGCGACCCGTAGACGTCGAAGAGCAGCTGTCCGCCGGGGAACCGGTCGGTGATCCGCTGGATGAGGCGCTTGCCCTCCTCCTTGTGCAGATACATCGTCAGCCCCTCGAAGACGGCCACGGTGGGCCGGTCGTCGGGGACTTCGCGGAGCCACGCCTCCTCGGTCACCGAGGAGGCGATCATCTCGTAGCTCCCCGACGGCTGCGGCAGCAGCTGCCGCCGCAGGTCGATGACGTCGGGGTAGTCGACGTCCAGCCAGCGCACCGACGACGACGGGTCGAGCCGGTGGACCCGGGTGTCCAGCCCGCACGCCAGGTGCAGCACGGTCGCCTTCTGGTGCTCGGCCAGGAACGCGGAGGTCCAGTCGTCGAGCTGTTTGGCCCGGAGCGCGATGCCGACCGCGGTGGTATCCGTCATGCCGGTCTTGCCGAAGTCGTAGGCGACGCGCTCCACCGCCTCCTGGGCCGTGTGATCGCCCAGGACGGAGTGCGGGGAGCGGCTGTCCACCGCCCTGCCGTACAGCGTGGCGAGCATCGTCTCCTGCGTACCGGTGAGAGTGATCTTTTCGCGATCCATGGTTCCTCGGTCGAGTGCGGGGGTACCGACGGCCATTTCCGGCGATTCATCCGGGATGGGCGGAATCCGTGATGCGTACCGTCCCACGAGTGCCCCGGCCAAGGCGACCGCGCCCTGGGCCATTCGTGTCCTTCACGCCAGAATCCGGGCCCGGAGGCTGCCGGAGACGACCGAAAACAGCGGTCGGGTGGCCGGGGTCAGTCCTGGGTCAGTCCTGCGCGAGCCACAGATCGGGGCCGAAGACCTCGTAGTGGATGGCCGACGGCCGCACGCCGCGCTCCAGCAACTGGGCGCGCACCGAACGCATGAACTCCAGCGGCCCGCAGAGATAGGCGTGGAGACCATCGGGGATCTCGATGCCGGACAGGTCCATCCGGCCGGTGTGCGTGGTGGGTCCGTGGTCCTCCGGCCGCTCGTACCAGAGGTGCGCGGAGCCCTGGGCGAGCTTGGTGACCAGTCGCTCCTGATCGGCGCGCAGGGCGTGGTCGGCGGGGGAGCGGTCGGCGTGGACCGCTGTCACCGGGGCCTGGTGCCCCCGGTCGACCAGGTCCTCCAGCATGGCGACGATCGGGGTGCAGCCGATACCGGCCGACGCCAGCAGCAGCGGTGCGTCCCCGGAGTCGAGCACGAGGTCCCCGTACGGGGCGGACACGCTGATCACATCGCCCTCGTGGACGTGCACGTGCAGATGAGCCGAGACCTCGCCGTCCGGCCCCGAGCCGCCGCGCACCCGCTTGACGGTGATGGAGCGCACCGTCGCACCGGGCGGGTTGGTCAGGCTGTACTGGCGGATCTGGCGCGCCCCGTCGGCCAGTTCGACCTGGACCGAGACGTACTGGCCCGCCGCGAAGGCCGGTGCCGGGCGGCCGTCCGCGGGCCGCAGCCGGAAGGTGACGACATCGGCGGTCTCCTGGACCCGCTCGGCCACCTCCCACGGCCGCCACGTCCCGCCCGCCAGGACGCCCTGCTCGGCGTAGAGCCGCCGTTCGATCTCGATGAGGGCGCCTGCCATCAGCCAGTAGACCTCGTCCCAGGCGGCCGCCACCTCCGCGGTGACCGCCTCACCGAGCACCTCCGCGATCGCGGCCGACAGATGGCGGTGCACCAGCGGGTACTGAGCGGGGCTCACCCCGAGCGACGCGTGCTTGTGCGCGATCCGGGTCAGCATCGCGTCGGGGCGGACGTCGGGGTGCTCCACCAGCGCGGTGGCGAACGCGGCCACCGCACCGGCGAGGGCCTGCCGCTGGACCCCGGCGGCCTGGTTCCCCCGGTTGAACATGTGCCGCAGCAGCTCCGGGTGGGCCTCGAAGAGCTTCCGGTAGAACAGGTCGGTGATGGACCCGATGGCCGCGCCGACGGCGGGCAGGGTGGAACGGACGGTGTCAGCGGACTTCTGGGAGAGCATCACCGGCTCCTAAGTGGTACGTGAGGTTCGTATTTAACGGCGCGAAGAAATCTGGCGCGAAGAAACCCGGCAGGGTGGGCGCCGAAGCGGGGGCCCGGGAGGGAGCGATCGGCGTCACCGGTCCGCCCCCGGGCCCCGGCCGACCAGTCCGAGCAGTACGGGCCCGGTCGGGGAGTCGACCAGATCGGTGACCGTCAGCGGATCGAGCGAGGAGAAGAACGCCTCCTGCGCCTGCCGCAGCGCCATCCGCAGTCGGCAGCCCTGCCGGAGCGGGCACGGGGTGTCGCCCTCGCAGTCGACCACCTCACCGGCCCCTTCGAGTTCCCGGACCAGTTGGCCGACCGACGCGGTGCGGCCGGTCTCGGTGAGCACCAGCCCGCCGCCGCGCCCCCGCCGGGTCTCGATGAGGCCGAGATGCTGCAGCCGGGCGGCCACCTTCGCCAGGTGGCTGTACTGCACCCGCATCTCCCCGGCGATCTGCCGTGCGGTGCACGGCTCGGTTCCGGTGACCGCCAGTCGCATGATGGCGCGGAGAGCCAGGTCGGTTGATTTCGTCAGCCGCATGACAGCAGATTAGATAATGCGAATCTAAGATGCAATTTAGGATGGCGGGGTGCGCAGCGCACGGCTCACGGACCAGGCCACCGACACCACGGGCACGGCCACGATCGCGCCGACCACCCCCGCCACGATGCCGCCCGCGATCACCGAGATGGCCACCACCACCGGATGCAGCCGCACCGCCCAGCTCATCACCAGCGGATGCAGTACATGCCCCTCGAACTGCCCGACCACGACGATGAGCACGAGCACCACCGCCGCGATGACCGGCCCCCGCCCCGCCAGCGCCACCACCGTGGCCACCGCCAGCGCGATCGGTGAGCCGATCAGCGGGATGAAGGTGGCGAAGAAGACCAGCAGGGTCAGCGGCAGCGCCAGCGGCACCCCCAGCAGCAACAGGGCCAGGCCGACCACGACCGCGTTGGCGGCCGCCACCAGGATGATCCCCCGGGTGTACCCGGCGAAGGTGCTCCAGGCCGCCCGGCCCGCCCGGTCCCACCGGGAGCGGGCTCCTTCCGGAAGCTGCTCGCGGAACCACCGCCACATCCCGTCGCCGGAATGGACGAAGAACAGCGAGCAGAACAGCGCCAGCGCCGCCGCGGTCAGCGCCTCCACGACCCGGCCCGCGCTGCTGAGCGCCCTGCTGATGAGCGTGGCGCGATGGGCCGAGACGAACGAGCTGATCCTGTCGTGCAGTCCGGTCAGGGTGCGGTGCCGGACATGGAACGGCGGCCCCTCCAGCCAGCGCGTGATCCGCCCGATCCCGCCGCGGAACTCGCCCACCAGCCTGCCCGCCTCACCCGCCGCCGCGTTGCCCACCAGCGCCAGCAGCCCCAGCACCACCAGCAGACTCCCGAACACCGCCAGCGCCACCGCGAGCGGCCGGGGCAGTCTGCGCGCCAAGAGATCGGCCAGCGGCCGCAGCAGCGCCGTGCCCACCAGCGCCAGGAACACCGCGACCGCCACCAGCTGAAAGCGCCCCAGCACGGTGAACGCGAGATAGACCGCCACCCCGACGGCCAGCAGCCGCCACGCGTACGCGGCGGCCAGCCGCAGCCCGGGGTGCACCCGGTCGCCCTCCCTGTCCGTACCGGGTGGCCTCGGAGGGGGAGACTCGCCGCTCACGCCGATGCCACCACCCTCCGCACGCCGGTCCGCCCCGGCGCCACACGGCGGGACGGGGCGACGGTTCATCCCGTTACAGGCCTGATGTGATGATTCAATCAGGGCGGCCGCATCCGCGCCTGATCACGCTCAAGGCGCTGTTCCCCACAGCCCCGGCGAACTCCATAATCGATCACCACGGTGCCTCACCCGCCGACCGCCCGCCGCACCGCAGCAAGGAGTTGCCGTGACGTACGACATCACCGCCATCCGCGCGCAGTTTCCCGCCCTGAAGGCCGGTACGGCCCACTTCGACGGCCCCGGCGGTACGCAGACCCCCGTACCCGTCATCGAGGCCATCACCGACGCACTGGCGCACCCGCTGGCCAACCGGGGCCGGACCACCTCGGGAGAGCGCAACGCCGAGGCGATCGTGGCGGCGGCCCGGCAGGCGATGGCCGACCTGCTCGGCGCGGACCCCACCGGGGTCGTCTTCGGCCGCAGCGCCACCCAACTGGCCTACGACTTCTCCCGCACGCTCGCCACGGAGTGGTCGCCGGGCGACGAGATCGTGGTCACCCGCCTGGACCACGACGCCAACGTCCGCCCCTGGATCCAGGCCGCGACCCGCGCCGGGGCCACCGTGCGCTGGGCCGACTTCGACCCGGCGACGGGCGAGCTGACCCCCGATGACATCAGCGCCGTCCTGAGCGAGCGCACCCGGCTGGTCGCCGTCACCGCCGCCTCCAACCTCATCGGCACCCGCCCGGCGATACCGGAGATCGCCCGGCGCGTCCACCGGGCCGGGGCGCTGCTGTACGTCGACGGCGTGCACTACACCGCCCACTCCCTCGTCGACCTCGACCGGCTCGGCGCGGACTTCTTCGCCTGCTCCGCGTACAAGTTCCTCGGCCCGCACCTCGGCGTCCTGGCCGCCCGCCCCGAACTCCTGGAAACCCTCCACCCCGACAAGCTGCTTCCCTCCACGAACGCCATCCCCGAGCGGTTCGAGCTGGGCACCCTGCCGTACGAATTCCTCGCCGGAACCCGCGCCGCCGTCGACTTCCTCGCCGGTCTCGACCCGCGGGCGCGCGGCAGCCGCCGCGAACGCCTGGCGGCGGCGTACACGGCACTCGAAGAACACGAGGACGCGCTGCGGCTGCGCCTCGACAAGGGGCTGGCCGCCCTCGACCCGATCACCGTCCTGTCCCGCGCGGCGGACCGCACCCCCACCCTCCTGCTGACCATCGACGGCCGCGACACCACCGACGCCTACCGCTACCTGGCCGCTCGCGGCGTGGCCGCGCCCTCCGGAGCCTTCTACGCGATCGAGACCTCCCGCTGGCTGGGCCTCGGCGACACCGGCGCACTCCGCGTCGGACTGGCCCCCTACACCAGCACCGAGGACGTGGACCGGCTGCTGACGGGCCTGTCGGACTTCCTGTCGGACTCGCCGCCGCCGGACGCCGCCGAGCAGCGCTAACGCAGGGTGTGACCAGGGACCACGACCGGCGCCGAGCGGGCGAACTCGGCCAGCAGCCGCCGGGTCACCGACTGCCTGAGCAGGGCCTCGCCCGTGGCCAGTGGGCGAATGCCCGCGGCGCGGATAATGCCTCGCGCCCCGCGGTCCGCCGTTGACACCCTCCCTCCATGGAACACACCGAAGTACTCGTCATCGGAGGACGCGCGGGCGTCGGCAAGACGACCGTCGGCTGGGAGGTATCCGCGCAGCTGCGCGCCGCGTCGGTGCCCCACACGATCCTGGAGGGGGACTACATGGCCCAGATCCACCCGCCCCCCGAGGACGACCCGCACCGCAGGAAGATCGCCGAACGCAACCTGACGGCGATCTGGGCCAACTACGCCGCGCTCGGCCACCGGCGCCTCGTCTACACGAACACCGTGAGCGTGCTGTCCGCGACCACGGACATGATCGAGCGCGCCACCGGGCCCGGCGCCCGGATCGTACGGGTCCTGCTCACCGCCTCGGACACCACGACGGAGGAGCGGCTGACCGGCCGGGAACTCGGCTCGGAACTGGAGCACGAACTGCGCGGCAGCGCCCGCAAAGCCCGCCTCCTGGACGAGCAGGCCCCGGCGGACACCCTGCGCGTGGCCACCGACGGGCGGCTGGTGGTGGACATCGCGCGAGAGCTGGTCACCGCCACCGGCTGGGCCGACATCCCCTGACGGCAACCGTTCAGCGGAGCACGTCCACCCGGGGCAGATCACGGTGGCGGTGATGGGCGGCGGCGATCCCCGCCAGCGCGGGGCGGTCCAGCGCTCCGTAGGCCGTCGCGAGGAGATCCCGCGCGAACTCCTCCAGTACCGGTTCGCGCCCTGACGCCCAGTGCAGATCGCGCCCCAGCACCAGCGCCTCCGCCGGATCCCCCGCCGCACACCGCCGCCGTGCCTCCTCCACGCTCCGCTCCACGGCCGCGCGGTCGTCGAAGAACCCGTACATGAACTGCGCGAACGCGTAATCGTCGGCGCCGTTGTGCGGCGGCCGGTCCAGCGCGGTGCCACCCGCGACGAGCGCGCCCGCACCGTCCAGGGTGGTGATCCGCGTCGGGTCGACGGGCAGGGCGGCGGCGTCGTGGAGCATGGAGTAGGCGATCCCCACCTCCGCCCGGTCCCCGGTCTCGAAGCCGGTCAGCGCCAGCCGCAGCGACTCGAGCCCAGAGCGTCGCCCCGCCACGTACTCCTCGTCCCCGTCGTCGTCCGCGAGGTCCTGCCAGTGACGTTCCAGGAGCGCCCGCACCGCCTCCAGCGGTGTCCCCGGGCGGCGTTCGATCCCGCCACCGTCGTTGGTGTAGTACGAGGCGATCCCCTCGCACGTGCGGCCGTCGTCGGACCACAGCCCGTAGTGCAGCCCGTCGGACCCGCCGTGCAGAAACGTCAGGAACTCCGGCGGATCCCGGTAGTAACGCCCGTGCACCCGCACATCGACGCCCTCGCGGGGGCGGGCGCCCGGGGCGTCGTACAGGTCCGCGACACCGCACGGGGACACGTCCATGTCCGCCAGCGCCCGGCGCTCGACGGGCCCCAGCCGTCCCAGGAACTCCATCAGCCGGAAGAACGACTCCGGCAGCGTGAGCCCCCAGTCGCGCCGGACCCGCTCCTCGACGTCCGCCCTCGTCCCATCCACCGAACATCCCCCGATCCGCACCCGGCCACCGTGACGAGGACCGAGGCTACCGAACCGCCCCCGACCGCCGGTGCCCCGTCCGGGGCGATCGGATCCCGCCCACCGCCCGGCTAGGCTCACCCGTGCGGTGTGATCCACGGCATGCCGTACGCCCACGGGCGTGCACCCATGGGCCGTACGCCCACGGAAGGAAGGCGCGGAGGACGTGAGGGACGGTCAGGAATCCATACGGTCGAAGCCCCCGATGCGAGCCGACGCCCGCCGCAACCAGCTGCGCATCCTGGACGCGGCCCGCGCGATGTTCAGCGAGCACGGCACCGCCGCGCCCCTCGACGACATCGCCCGCCGCGCCAGCGTCAGCATCGCGACGCTCTACCGCCGCTTCCCCGACCGCGCCGCACTCTGCCGCCAGGTGGCCGTCGAGGGTTACGAAACCGTGCTGGCCGAAGCGCGGGCCGCGCAGGAGGTGGCCGAGGAGGACGGCCCCGACGCCCCGCTGCGGGCCGTCGAACGCTTTCTGACCGGCGTCGTCGAACAGCGCTCCCGCCTCGTCCTCCCGCTGTTCGGCGGCCCGGCCTTCCACGACGAGGAAACCACCGTCCTGCGCCACCGCATCACCGGTTGCCTGGACGCGGTCCTCGCCCGTGGCCGGGAGCGCGGCGCGGTGCGCGACGACGTCAACGCCACCGACCTGCTGATGGCCGCGGCCATGATCAGCCGCCCCCTGCCCAACACCCCGCCCGCATGGCTCGACGCCACCGCCCGCCGCCACATCGCCGTCCACCTTGACGGCCTCCGCCCCGGCGCCACCCACCACCTCCCGGGCCCCGGCCCCGGCCACCCGGAACCGGAGCACGCGTTCAGCGGCGAACCCCCGACGACGGCGGAGAACGCCCCCACCGAACACCGCGCCTGACCAACGGACCGTGGCCCCCACCCTCTGGGGGCGGAGGCCACGGTCACCGGCAGATCCGGTCCGGTCAGGTGCGGTACGCGTAGTACAGCGAGTTCGGGTTGGAGGCGATGATGCTCGCCACCGACTTCCGGTACGTGTTGACCGAGTGGTACGTCAGGTACGGGACACCGCTGGAGGAGCGGTACGTGACCATCATGGTGTGGTCCTTGGACCCGTCCCGGTCGAAGTCCATCTGCATGACGTCCCCGACACCCATGTGGTACACGTTCGCCAGGTTGGTCGCCCGCTTGGAGTCGAGGGTGAACCACGACCACTCATTGGCGCCCACCCAGGAGGTGGCCTGGGTGGAGGTGTCGTACCACCAGGTGCGGTAGTCCAGCGCGTCGCCCGGCGCGTGCTTCCAGCCGCCCGCCTTCAGGGCCTGGCTGATGAAGTTGGTGCAGTCCCCGCCGGCGTCGTTGAACTTCCGGTACGCGGGGTTGTAGTTGCTCCAGTACTTCTCCGCGTACGTGGCCATCGCCGCGTAGTTGTACGCCCCGGCGGGCTTGGTCACCTGCTGGGACGGCTTCGTCGTGGCCGCGGGCTTGGCGCTGGGCAGCGCCGCCGCCGACTTCACCGACACCGTGGCGGGCTCGTTGATGGCCACGGGCCCCTCGTCCGTGGGCCTGATGCCCGTCAGCTCCCACTTCCCGCCGGTCCCGGCGGTGAACTTCAGCTCGTGGTGAGCCTCGAAGCGGGTCGTCGCGGGCTCGTCCCCGCGGATCTTCTTGTACGTCAGCGTGGTGGTCTCCGTGGCCTGGACGGTCGCCCGCCCGCCCGCGACAACGGTCTTGCCCACGGTCACCTTGGTGTCGGCGTCCGTGTACGCCTCGCCCAGCGCGGCCAGCCGCGCCTTGCGGGTCCGCAGCGTGGACTGCGCCGTGTTCTCGGTCCGCGTCAGACCGGCCGACAGCCGCGCCTTCTTGGCGACCGGCGCCGCCGCACGCCGCGCCCGCTGCCCGTCCAGCAGCGCCGCCGTACGCTCAGTGAGCACCGCGTCGGCCAACTGCCCGAAGGACGTGGCGGTCGCCCCGTCCACCACACCCGTCTGCGCCGCACTCGCGGCAGAGGCGGGCAGTGCCACGGCCGTCAGCGCCACCGTCAGTGCCGCCCCGGCAGCGGATCTGAAGCTCATTGATTTCACGATGGTTTCCCCTCCGCATCCCGGGCCGGATCGACCCGGGGGGTCGGATACTTGCATATGCGCCGCTACTTTGGTGATTTTGTGCGCAGGATGCGAAGTGGCGTTCACGGGTTCTCCATCTACGGGATAATGCCCACTTTCACTGATGCATCGGATTGACGGCGGCACCATGCTGGCGCGCCGGGGCGGAGGCTCGCTGACCTCTGCGGAGATCGCGGAGAGCCTGGCGAGCAATCCGGTGCTCGTGCGGCGGATCCTCGGCCGCCTGCGAGACGCCGACCTGGTGTGGTCCACCGAGGGTCGCGGTGGTGGCTGGTCCCTTGCCCGCGCCCCACGGGACATCACGCTCTACGACGCCTATGCCGCTGTCGAGGAGGGGCGAATCCTGTCGCGGCACGCCCATCCACCCAGCGACGCGTGCGAGATCGGACGTAACATCAGCGCCCAGCTCGAGGTGGAGTTCCAGGACGCGGAACGGGCCATGGAGGAACGGCTCGGCCGGACGACGATCGCCCACCTGCTCCAGCAGGTGCTGGATGCCGAGCGCGAACCCGCGCCTCCGCGTCAGACACCGCCCGATCAGGCCCCGGCGTCCTCTCTCTGACCCACGGTGCAAAGCAGCGGGTGATCACTCCACTCGGGGTGCCGTCTCACGGGGCCGCGCCGCCCTCGCCGAACAGCGGTGCCAGCGTCACCGCCGACCGCGCCAGCACCGCACGTCCGGCGTGGCCGTCGGCCAGGTTCGCGGCGAGTCCGGCGGCCTTCTCGGTCAGCAGATGGGCGGCCACGTCGGCGATGCCGGAGAAGTGCGTGTAGAAGGAGTTGCGGCTGATGGCCGCCCGGGCCGCTAGATCGGCGACCGTGATCTCCCCCTCCGGCTCTCCGGCCAGTTCATCCGCTACTGGGCACGGCCGGACATCGCCTACCCGCCGGTCACCGATCTGGAGCTGCTGCCGCACGCGCTGGTGTGGCGGAGGGAAACGGAGAGCGAGCCCATCCGGGCCCTAGCCGGGATCATCCGTGACCAATTCGCGCTGTCCCCGATGGGCAGGTGAGTGGCGGCGTCGCAGTCGTAGGAGCCGACCAGGACAATTACGAATGATCGAAGGGGACGGGGGAGTGGCCTTCCCAGATCTGGCGGGATGCCTGTTCGGGGTAGGGCAGAGTCTTCGACTCGGCGTCCAGGACGCGGGTGAGGCGCCCGCCGGGCCGGTGGGCGGACCAGCCCGCGTCGCCGGTGGTGACGAAGCGAACCCATGCCTCCTGGAGCTCGCGGGAGAGCGCGACGGCCTCGGGAGTAGGCTCTTCGCCGATGAGCTGGGTGCCGACGGGGCTGTCCAGCGTGCCGAACGCCAGGGGCGCGTCGAGGCTGTGGCAGGCGCCCAGGATGCCGCCGAGGGCCGGGGCAACCCAGCACAGTTCGAACAGGTACGAGGTGCCGCCGGCCGCGGCGTTCGCCTCGGCCAGCTTCTGTGACGGCATGCGGAAGAGGGCGTCGGAGTACACCGTCTCCACCAGCTCCTCCGGGCCTGCCTGCGGGAACGCGGCACGGTAGGCCCGCGCGCCGTCCGGTTGCGGGGCGTGCAGTTCCAGGGCTGCGTGGGCGTCCTCCTCGGTGAAGGTGCCGTACCGTCCGCTCATGACGCTGAAGTACCGGAATTCGTCCCGGGTGTGGCCGACGAGCAGTTCGGTCCCGCTCGCGCGCGCGCCGGTCAGCGCGGGCCAGGGCGTTTCCGGGAGGACCTCGCCGTCGACGACGGGGCACAGCGCGGTGCCGGTCTCCGTGAGGCGTCCCCAGCTCTCCCGGTGCGCGTGGAGGCCGGCGTTGAAGGAGGTGAGCTCGGCGGCCAGGTGCCATGGGTCGATGTCGCGCAGGGCCTCGGCGGTGGGGGCCGCCGCGCCGAGCCGGTCCGCGAACGCGGCGGTGACCTGCCGTGCCAGCGCGGGGGTGCTGTGCAGCCCCGGCACCGAATGGGCGATGGCCCGCTGGAACAGGCCGCGCGCGGACTTCATCGTCAGCAGGGCGGCGACCGAGCCCGCCCCGGCGGACAGCCCGCCCACGGTGACCCGGCCGGGGTCGCCTCCGAAGGCGGCGATGTTGCGCTGCACCCACTCCAGCGCCGCGATCTGGTCGAGGAATCCGCGGTTGGGCGGCACGTCGTCGAGGAACGCGAATCCCTCCGCGCCCACGCGGCAGTTGATGGTCACCACGACGACTCCCGCCTCGGCCAGCGCTGCCGGGTCGTACATCGGGTCGCTCGACGCCGCCGAGAGGTAGCCGCCCACCGGGATCCACACCAGCACCGGCAGTCCCGCCGCGCCGGGATCCGGAGTGCCGACGTTGAGCGTCAGCCAGTCGGTGCCCTGCGGGGGCACGTCGATCGGCAGGGACAGCGGCACCACGGGGCCGAACTCGACCGCCTGCCTCGTCCCCTCCCAGCGGTGCGGCGGCGCGGGCGCGGCGAAGCGGAGCGCTCCGACCGGGGGCTGGGCGTAGGGGATGCCGCGGAACACCGCGTTCCCCTGCCGCCAGCGCCCCTGCACCACGCCTTCCGTGGTCCGCACCTTTGGCTGTTCGGACATGACGATTCCTTCCCTTGAGTGGGCCCCAGGGTTATGGGTCAGATGTATTATGTCAACTGTATTGGAACAGTCTCGGCGTACGAAGGAGGGGCCGGCGATGCCGAAACAGGTGGATCACCGCGGACGCCGCGAAGCGATCGCCCGCGCACTGTGGCGGGTGGTGGAGCAGCGCGGCGTCACACAGCTGACGATGCGCGTGGTGGCGCAGGAGGCGGGCATGTCACTCGGGCAGCTGCAGCACTACTTCGCCTCCCGGACCGCCATGCTCTCCTTCGCCATGGATTTCGCGTCCGAGCAGACCTCGGTGCGCGTACACCAGGGGCTCGAAAAGCTCGGTGACCGTCCGCACCCCCGTGACGTGCTGCGACTGACGCTCGCGGAAATGCTCCCCCTGCATGCCGACGCCCGCGCGACCAGCCGGATGAGCGCCGCCTACGTCCTGGAGGCGCTGCACGACCAGGCCGTGCACGAGCAGGCACGCCGCGGCCTCGTCCAAGGGCGGGCCCTCGTCGAGCAGTTGGTCCGCCAGGCGATCGCCGACGGGCACATCGACTCCGGCCGCGACCCGGTGACCGAGACCAACCTGCTCCTCGCCCTCACCGGCTTCACCTCCCTGATCGAACTCGACGTGATCGAGCCCCAGGACGCGCTCGCCGCGATCGACGTCCATCTGGACCGGCTGTTCAGCAGTATGTGACCTGCCCCCGGACATGAGGGCAGGTGGGGACAAGATCAGCTCTAGCGCGGACCACGGCGCCTGGCATCGGTTGGTCGGAGATCGACGCAACGGCCGGCAGCCCTGCCGCCTCAGCCTGCCGGGCGCCGGTCCTGCGTCGCTGGTTGTCGGAGTGTGGGCGGGGCGGCCGGGGCGAGGTCGAGCCGCCGGTCCATCTCCAGCCGGAAGGTGCCGTAGGGATTGATGTTCGACCAGAACAGTGCCGTCAGGCCGCGCCGGTCCTCGGCGCTCGGCGTGTTCCTTGTCCGGGCCAGTCAGGGCGCCGTCCTTGCCGTAGTGCAGCACGGTGTTCGCCGAGTTCCAGTTCTCCACGACTTGGAGGCCGCCGTGGATCTCGCGGCGCAGATCGGGGCTGGCGAGGTAGTCGCAGGCGAAGATCGTGCGTACGGCGCGGCCGAGTCACCCCTCCCGACCCTGGACAGCTCGGCGAGCAGCTCGCGCTGCTCATCGACGGTGCCGCGGCCCGCACCCGGGTCCTCAACGCCGACGCCTTCCCGACCGCCGCCGCCATCGCCGCCGTCCTCATCGACAACGCCATCCCCGCCACAGCCAGCGATGGCCGACGACGGGAGGAAGTGTCGAGTTAACGCGGCACATCGCGGCCGGGCTGGACGCGCTACCGGTCACGCGGCTGCACCGGCTGGTACGCGATACCAGCCGCGCGGCACCTGGCATCCACTCCACCGCGGCGCTCTCCCGCGGGGCAGCACGGCGTTGATTTCACGTCCGGCTGGAACCCGCCGCCGGGTTCTGGATCCCAGGGACCGACTCCCGACGCTACGAACGGCAGACCGTCGGTGAACGGCTCCGCTCCGACGACAGGGCGATCAGCCGTGATGAACGGGGTCAGTCGAACTGCTCAAGCGTGCCTTGTGGCGGCATCGCCTCCAAGCTGCCACATCTCGTAGTTCCCACATTCTGCCGTGATCTCGGCCGTCGACTGAGCCGCGGTGACGAAGTCATCCACTACCAGCGAGGTGTGCGATGCCGCCACCGCGAGGCACACCTGTTCGGGTGCCAGATCCGGGATGGGCACATAGGCGACGTCTGGATGCGAGTAGAACACGGACGCCGAACGGGCCAGGAAGGAGATGCCCCGTCCGGCCGCGACATGCTCGAGAGTCTCGTCCACCCCGCGCACCGGGTACCCGGCATTGCGGAGCGGGCGCTTGGTGGGCTGCGTGCTCGAGTCACCGTGCCAGACCAGCGGTTCACCGGCCAGGTCGGCCTCGGTGACCTGCTCCTTGCCGGCAAACCGGTGTCCGGCGGGCAGTACCGCTACCCGCGGCTCGGTGTACAGCGGGGTGACGCGCAGGCCGGCCTCGTCGATGGGCAGCCGCACGTAGCCGACGTCGATGCGGCCGTCGAGCAGCATCGCAGCCTGGTCGTCCCCTTCGATCCGCTGCACGTCCACGACCACGTCCGGGTGCCGGTCCTCGAACGCACGGGCCGCCGGGGTGACGGCGATACCGGCCCGGAAGCCGACCATCAGCCGCCGCTTGCCACTGGCGGCCGCGGACACCCGGCGGCGGACCGCGTGGGTTGAGGCGAGCAGCGGACCGGCGTCGGCCAGCAGCTGCCGACCCGCGTCTGTCAGCTCTACTCCGTGGCGATCCCTGGTGAACAGCGAGGCGCCGAGATCCTGCTCAAGTGCGCGGATCTGGCGGCTGAGCACCGGCTGCGCGATATGGAGCTCATCGGCGGCGCGGCCGAAATGCAGCCGGTTGGCCACGGTGACGAAGTAACGCAGTTTGCGCAGATCCAGATCCATGGCACCTCTCGGCCCGGTGATGCCTTCAGGGTATCACCACAGCTTCAAGAGGTCTTGGACACCCAATCAGATCCAATGGCAGCCTGAAAGCAGGCACTTAAGGGCGCCGAAGTGAATTCGACCCAAGAATTCGACACTGGAAGTTGACAGCAGGGCCAAAGCGCGGAAAGCAGGAACATCGATGAGCGGCATCAGCATTATCGGACTGGGGAATATGGCCCGTGCTTTGGCCGACCGGGGACATCGTCATCCTCGCCGCGCCGTACGCTGGCGCGGGAGCGGTGGTGAGGGAGTACGGGAACGCACTGCGCGGCAACGCGTGTCGGCGTTCGTCGAGAGCTTAGGGCTGCGCCCCTGGGACACCGGGGAACTGTCCATGGCGCGGGCACTGGAGAACGTCGGCCTGGTGGAGTTGGGCCTCATGAACCACTCCGTCAAGCACACCAATTTCTCCCTCGGCATCACCCTTCTCGGCTGAGTGCGCCCCAACCGCTACCTCTCGTGCCGCATTACGCCACTTCACTCACGGCACGAAAAGACCCTGCACCTACTCTCGCAAGGACAGTGAGATGCGCGTATTCGTCGCTGGGGGGACCGGCCATTCCGGTTCGTACATCATCCCCGAGCTCATCGCCGCCGGGCACGAGGTCACCGGCCTGGCCCGGTCGGACGCGGCCGCAGCGGCCGTGTCCGCGCTCGGCGCGAAGGTGCGTCGTGGCGACCTGCAGGATCTCGACGGGCTCAAGGAGGCAGCCGCGGACTCCGACGGCGTCATCCACGTCGCCCACAGGCAGGATCTGCTTCCCTCCGGCGGGCTCGACGCCGTGGCCACCGCGGAGCTCTCGATCATGATCGCGTACGGCGAGGCACTCGCGGGAACCGGAAAGCCACTGGTCACGGCGGGAAGCATGGGCTCGCCCGGGAACCTGGGCCGGCCGGCCACCGAGGAGGACCCGGCCCTCCCCGCCGGCGATGAGCACAAGGGCACCCTGCGGGTCCGCAATATCGTGGAAAGGGCCGTTGTGGACCTCGCCGGGCAGGGGGTGCGGTCTTCGGTCGTGCGGATCGCCAACATCGCGCACAGCACGGCCGATCGTGCCGGCTTCCTCCCCACGCTGATCGCGCTCGCGAAGGAAAAGGGGTTCGTCGGCTACCCCGGGGACGGCGCGAACCTGTGGAACGCCGTGCACATCCGCGATGCCGCCACCTTGTTCCGCCTGGCGCTGGAGAAGGGGCCGGCCGGCACATACTGGCACGCGGTCGAGGACGGGGGCATCCCGTTCCGCGACATCGCCGAGGCCATCGCCAGCCGCCTGGGCCTGCCCGCAGTGAGCGTTCCCAACGATGCCCTGATGACGCCGGGATACTTCGGGTTCCTCACGAATATCGTCACGCAGAGCTACCCGGCGTCCAACCTCATCACCCGCCGGACCCTCGGCTGGGAACCCGCCCGGCCCGGCCTGCTCGCCGATATGGACAACGGCCACTACTTCCCCGCCAGCTGACGGCAGGAACCCGGATCGTAACGACCCCGGCAACCGGCAAGTTCGGCTCTTCTGAAGGACGTTGAGATTATGACGACTGTGGGATTCATCGGAAGCGGAAGCATCGGCAGGGCCCTCGCGCGACTCGCTGTCGGGGCCCGGCACCAGGTGGTGCTGAGCAACTCGCGCGGTCCTGAAACGCTCGTGGACACGGCCGGGGAACTGGGGCCGCGGGCGTCCGCGGCGACGAGCGAAGAGGCCGCGGCGGCCGGTGACATTGTCGTGGTCACGGTGCCGGTCAGCGCCTTCCCCTACGTGCCCGCCGCGCCGCTGGCCGGGAAGACGGTCATCGACACCTGCAACTACGGCGCCGAGCGTGACGGGCACATCCCCGAGCTCGACAGCAAGTCCCTCACCTCGAGCGAGCTGCTTCTGCGGTACGTCCCGGACGCCCTGCTCGTAAAGGCGTTCAACAACATCTTCTTCAAGCACCTGCTGTCACTCGCACGCCCGGCCGGGGCGGCCGACCGCTCCTACCTGCCGATCGCCGGTGACTCCGCACCGGCGAAGGCGGCGGTGACCGAATTCCTCGACTCCATCGGCTACAGCGTGGTGGACGCGGGAACGCTGGCCGACAGCTGGCGGCAGGCGACGGGCACGCCGGTGTGGGGAACACCGTACGGGCCGTACTCGAACGAGAAGGGCCAGCCGGTCGGCGAGGACGCCATCCGCGCGGCACTGGCCACCGCAACGCGGTAACCGTCAATTATCGCGGACCATGATGTGGTCCGGCGGTGCCATGCCCCCGCCCGGTGGATACCGGGCGGGGGCATAAGTCAGGTTCGACGGCGCCGGGTCAGGCCCTGCTGCTCGTCCGCGCGGGCTCGCACCGACTCGGGCACGGGCTCGGGGAAGGGGCGCGGCCCCCTGACCAGGGCGTAGAACAGGTCCTCGGTGCCGTCGTGACCCTGGGCGTGGGCGAGGGCCTCGCCGACGAGCTGGGCCAGCGCAGCGAGACGGTGCCGTCGGGGTCGTCCTCCACGTGTCCGCTCGCTCCTCGCCTTCCCAGAACAGCCGCCACTCGTACGCCACTTGACTCCCTCAGCCGCAACACGACATGAGGCGACACAGCATATGTCCACAGAACATCGGCCTTCGCGAACACTTCCATGACGCGGTACGGGACTTCGCACCGCCGCCCCCGGTTCCCGCCTATGGGGTGTCGCCTGCGCCCTGCACGGCTTCGTCCCGATGTCGGCGCACCAGCCCTGGGCGACCCTCTGGGCGGAGGGCCATGGTGACGCCTGGCGCGGCGACGCCGCAGTGGGCGCGCCCACTGCTCGGCGGCTGAAGGAGTGCAACCGGTCGACCTCGGTGAAACCGGCCCGGTCGTACGGTGCGTTGGCGGCGGTACGGTCGCGCTCGGCGTCTCCGGGCGGGGCGTCGTCGACGTAGAGGATCGCCTCGTGGGCTCCGAGCCGGGCCCGGGCCTCGCCCTCAACGGTCTCCACGCTCATGCCGCGCGGATGGTCGGATTCGACGAAGGTGACGTGGGCGGCACCACGCGGCAGACCGTCGACCGGCAGCGCAGCGCGCATGTACCGCCACAGGTCGCGGCCGGTGAATCCGGCTTTCCGCAGTGCCCGGTGGGCTGCCGGGCGGTGGCGGGCCGGAAGGCCCTCCAGACCGAGGGTGAGCGCGGAGCATCGCGGCGGTGGCCGGGGGCTGTCCGGGCAGGCGGTCGGCCGCGATCAGGGCGAGCACCGCGGCCGCGTCGCCCGGTGCGTAAGGGCGTACCGAAAGATTCCTCATGCCGCCTCCGCCTTCGTCGTCGCGCCATGCGGGGCAGCGAGCCACGTCGCATGACTCCCCGGATGGGGGCAGGGTAGGCGGTGAGCCGAGCCGTACACACATGCTTCAGGAGGTGGCCGAGTTGAGCACCGCTGGCCAGAAGGAATTCGCCCGGTCCGGGCCGCACTTCTCCGACCGGATCACGGCCGACGGCCGGGACGGCTGGCCCGTCGAGGCCGGGCGCTACCGGCTGGTCGTCAGCCGGGCCTGCCCCTGGGCCAGCCGGGCGCTGGTCTCGCGGCGGCTGCTCGGTCTGGAACCGGCCCTTTCGCTGGCGATCGCGGACCCCATCCAGGACGAGCGGAGCTGGCGCTTCACGCTGGACGCGGGGGAGCGGGACCCGGTGCTGGACATCGCGTACCTCAGCGAGGCGTACGACGCCCGCGAGCGCGAGTACCCGGGCGGCGTGAGCGTCCCCGCGATCGTCGACATCCCCAGCGGGAAGCTGGTCACCAACGACTACCGGAGCCTCACCCTCGACCTCGCCACCCAGTGGACCGCCCTGCACCGGAAGGGCGCGCCGGACCTCTACCCGGAGCGGCGCCGTGAGGAGATCGACGAGGTGATGGAGGCGGTCTACCGCGATGTGAACAACGGCGTCTACCGGGCCGGTTTCGCCCAGCACCAGCACACGTACGACGATGCCTTCCGGCGGCTCTTCGACCGGCTGGACTGGCTGTCGGAGCGGCTGGCCACGCGGCGCTATCTGGTCGGGGACACCATCACCGAGGCCGACATCCGGCTGTTCACCACGCTGGTGCGCTTCGACGCCGTCTATCACGGCCACTTCAAATGCAACCGGAACAAGCTGAGCGAGGACCGGGTGCTGTGGGGATACGTACGAGACCTCTTCCAGACGCCCGGATTCGGCGACACGGTGGACTTCGACCACATCAAGCGCCACTACTACCAAGTCCACACCGACCTCAACCCGCGCCGTATCGTCCCCCTCGGCCCCGACCTCTCCGGCTGGTCGGCCCCGCACGGACGCGAGGAACTGGGCGGGCGCCCCTTCAGCGACGGCACCCCTCCCGGCCCGGTGCCACCTGGGGAAACGGTCCCGGAGGCCGGACGCGCCAGCTGACGTATCAGGGGCGGTGGGCAGCGGTGTCCGCCGCCGTCAGCCCGAAGACGAGGGCGGACGCGATACCGCCCGCGTAGGCGCGGTGCCACAGGCCGCCGGTGTCCGAACCGGCGGCGAGAAGCCCTGGCAGCGGCTCCCCGTTCGCCGCGAGGACCCGGGCCCGGTCGTCGATGCGCACGCCGTGGAACGGGAAGGTGATGGCCGGTACCGTCTCGATGACGTAGTACGGCGGTTCGTCCAGCGGCAGCGGGTCCAGCTCCCGGCCGGGGGCCGTGGCGAGTCCCGCCGAGGCACGCTCGTTGAACCGCTTCACACCGTCGCGAATGGCGTCACCCCGGTAACCCCACTCCTCGGGCAGGCAGGCCAGCTCGTCGAGGTCTTCGGCCAGCCCCGCGCGGCCGCCGCGCTTACTGGCCAGCGCGAACTTGTCGACGGCGACCGCGCCGTCCACGTACGAGCCGGTGATCCAGTCGCGGAAGACCCGGGCGTCGGCGACCAGCAGGCCCCGGCTCTCCGGCTGGTCCAGCAGCGCCATCGCGGTGAGGTGGTCGCCCAGCGTCTCGTCCGTGAACCGCTCGTCGCGCAGGTTGAACAGCAGCGCGTGCTCGCTGTAGTACAGCGACAGATCGACGAAGTCCACCGGGTCGGTGAAGGGGACGCCGCTCGGGATGAGGTGGCCGTAGAACCCGGCGTCCACCTGGCCGGTGGCCGCGCCCACGCCGGTGGCCAGGCGGTAGCCACCGCCCCGGCTGTGGGGATTGGAGCGCAGCTCCATGCGGTCGGCGTGGGGGTGCACATGAGCCGTGCGGAGCGCGGGGTCGCCCTGGAACCCTCCGGTCGCGAGCAGCGTGGCGCGGGCGCCGATCTCCCTGACCGTGCCGTCGGATGACCTCAGCCGGGCTCCCACGACGGCGCCGTGGTCGGTCAGCAGGTGTTCGGTGTGGGTGGTGAGCAGGACCCGGCCACCGCCGTCGAGGATGAGCCGACGGCAGGTGTCGAGGTAGTGGTTGGTGTCGAATTGGTGTCCGCGGCCGAAGCTCAGGATGCGCTGTGCGTCCTTGACCTCCACCCCGGTGGAGCGGATCCATGACACGCCCTCGTCGAACCGGTCCACGAGGGCGCGCTTCAGCGCGCGGTCCCCTCGTGGATTGTGCTGCTCCATGACCTCGTGGCTCGGGGCGGTCCAGGCGTAACCGGCGAAACGCGCGGAGCCGCCGACCTCCTCGCCCGTCTCCACGACCACCACGGACAGACCGCCTCGGACGGCGCGGGCACCGGCGGTCAGGCCTGCCATGCCCGCCCCGATGATGAGCAGATCGACGACTTCCGTGTCCACGCGAATCTCCTCTGCCCGGCGCCGGTGTCCGCAGGTCCGCATCTCAGTAGAACCGAATCCAATTCACATCTCAATACCGCTGCCCGGGTCTTGTTGGTTCCGTGGTCGACGCGATAGGAGAGGTGAAGTCAGTTCAATACCGGTAGTGGGAGGTCGTCATGACGGATGAAGGAGCGCACACGGGCCGGTTCGCGGGCAAGGTCGCCCTGGTGACGGGCGCGGGCTCGGGCATGGGGGCGGCGGTCGCCCGGAGGCTGGCCGCCGAAGGGGCCGGGGCCGTGGTCCTGGCCGACGTCGACGGCGCGAGCGCGGGGGCCGTCGCGCGGGAGGTGCCGGGCGGCCGGGCGATCAGCGTCGACGTGGCGGACGCCGCGGCGGTCGACGGCGCCGTGGACGACGCGACGCGGCGGCACGGCGGCCTCGACCTCGTGGTACACGCCGCCGGGGTCGACGATCCGCAGGCCAAGCAGCGGATCGCGGACGCCCTGGTGGAGGGCCGCGTGCCCGAGGTGACCGACGCGCTCGACGACGCGGCCTGGCGGCGCGTCATGCGGATCAACCTCGACGGCACCTTCCATGTGCTGCGCGCCTCGGTACGGGCCATGCGCCCGGCGAAGGCGGGGGCGATCGTCGTGATCGGCTCGTCGTCGGCCTTCGACACCCCGGCGGGCTACCCCCACTACGCCGCGTCCAAGGCGGGGGTCCATGCCCTGTGCCAGGCCGTGGCCAAGGAGGTCATCCCCTCCGGGATCCGGGTGAACGTGGTCGCGCCGGGGCCGACCGAGACGGGGATGGCCGCGCGCACCCCGGAGGTTCTGCGCACGGGGTTCGCCGATCCGCGGGTGCGCCCGTACGCGACCCCGGAGGAGATCGCCGACATCGCCCTGTTCCTGGCGAGCGACGCCGCGGCGAACCTGATCGGCGCGGTGCTGCTCGCCAACGGCGGCCGGTTCACCGTCTGAACCCCATCGACCGAATCAAATTCAGATCACCGCGCGTAGCCTCCCGTGACGCTTCCTCGCCTATCCGAGAAATCCGTACCTAAGGCTAGCTGTACTGAGTTCAGTTCTGTAGCGTCCCGGGCGTCGGCAAGGCACGGATCCGTGCCATTCGGAAGGAGAGCCGGATCATGAGCACCACTGAGCAGCCCGCTCCGCCAGGGGCGGAGCCAACGGCCTACGATCCCCGCACGGTGCGTCGCGCGATGCTCGCCGGAAGCATCGGCACACTGATCGAATACTACGATTTCAGCGTATACGGCTATCTGGCCGTGGCCATCGCCCCGCAGTTCTTCCCGAACGAGGATCCGACGGCCTCGACGCTGGCGGCGCTCGCGGTGCTCGCCACCGGCCTCGTGGTGCGGCCGCTCGGCGGTGTCTTCTTCGGGTGGCTCGGCGACCGGTGGGGCCGCCGCAAGGCGCTGGTCTCCTCCGTGCTGTGCATGGGCGTGGCCAGCAGCATCACGGGGCTGCTGCCGACCTACAGCCAGATCGGCGTGCTCGCCGCGGTGCTGCTCTTCCTCACCCGGCTGGTGCAGGGCATCTCCTCGGGCGGCGAGTCGGTCGGCGCCTACACCTACATCTACGAGTCGGCGCCGCCCAAGCGCAGGGCCTTCCTCGGTGCCGTCACACCCATCGGCTCCAACCTCGGATTCATGTTCGCGGCCGCCACCGCCGGGGCGATATCCGCCCTCACCACCCAGGACCAGATGTCCGACTGGGGGTGGCGGCTGCCCTTCCTGATGGCCGTACCCCTCACCCTGATCTGCCTGTGGGCCCGGCTGCGGATCGAGGACACCCCGGAATTCAAGGAGGCCGCGCGGCGCGCCGACATCCCCACCGCGCCGATCCGCGAGGTCCTGTCCACCCACCGCACCGCGCTGCTGCAGTCCATCGGCCTGGCCATGGCCCAGGGCGGCGCCATCTTCCTCGGGCTGACGTACATCGGCATCTACCTGACCACGAACCTGGGCTACGACTCCACGCACGTGTTCTGGCTGACCGCGGGCGTCGTACTCGTCACCGTGCTGCTCATGGTCCCGGCGGGCAAGCTCGCCGCCCGGTTCGGCTGCCGTCGTGTCCTGCTGGGCGGGCTGCTGGGCTTCCTGGTGACGGCGTACCCCGCGATGTCGCTCATGGGGCGGCACAGCCTGGCCGTGGCGGGGCTCGCGTATCTGCTCTTCATGCTGAGCAGCGCGTTCGTGCAGGTCCCGGCGGCCAGCCTGTGGCCGCATCTCTTCGAACGCCGGGTCCGGTACACCGGGATGGCCATCGGGTACAACATCGGCACCGTCCTCGCGGGCGGCACGGCCCCCTACATCGCGGCGTGGCTGGTCCAGCGGACGGGGAACCTGCTCTCACCGGCGTTCTTCGTGATGACGGTCTGCGTGATCGGGCTCGGCGCCCTGGCCACCGTCCGCAAGGATGTGTAAGGACGCGGGAGACGGCGGCCTCGGGTCACGCACCGTCCTCGTCCGCCGCGTGGGCGTGGCCGACATGGCCGATGGTCTGGCCGCCGTCCACGAGGAACTCCCCGCCCGTGGTGTAGGAGGCGTCGTCGCTCGCGAGGAAGAGCACCATGCGGGTGACCTCCTCGGGCTCGCCGATGCGGGCCACCGGCTGACGGGCGAACAGCGCGGGTGAGGCGCTCTCACCCATGGGTGTGCGGATGACGCCCGGATGCACGGAATTGATACGTATCCCCGTGCCCGCCATGTCGAGAGCTGCGGCCTTGGTCATCCCACGCACCCCCCACTTGCTCGCCACATAGCCGATGCCATCGGCGAACCCCATGAGTCCCGCCGCCGAGGAGACGTTGACGACCGATCCCCGGCCACGGGCGCGCATGCCGGGCAGGACGGTGTGCATGCCGAGGAAGGCGCCCACCAGATTGACGTCCAGGATCTGGCGGAACTGCTCGGGCGACTGCTCTTCCACACCGCCGAAGTGAATGATCCCGGCGTTGTTGACGAGGATGTCCACCGGGCCGAGGGTGTCCTCGACCGTGCGGACGACGGACTCCCACCGCGTCTCGTCGGTGACATCCAGATGGCAGTACCGCGCCTGGGGGATCTCGCCAGCCAGGGCCTCGCCCTCGTCGTCCAGCAGGTCGCACACGGCGACCCGGGCCCCTTCCGCGGCCAGCCCGCGGACATGTGCGGCGCCCATGCCCCGGGCCCCGCCGGTGACGATCGCGACCATTCCTTCGAAGCGCATGCCGGGCTTCCTTTCCGTGTCCATTCCGGTGTCGATCAGCCTTGTACGTATCGATCAGTCGGGCACGAGCACGGCCCGCCCCCGTACCCGGCCCCGGCGCAGCCGGTCGATGGCCTCCGGGGCGGCGGACAGCGGGAACCGCTCCGTCTCGACGTGCAGTGCTCCCGAGCGGGCCAGCGCGACCACCTCGGCGAGCTGGGGGCGAGGCCCCCAGAAGGGCAGCGAGAGCCGGAAGCCGGGTGGGAGAACGCCCGGCTTGGTGACCGTCAGAGAGCCGCCGCCGCTGCCGACAACGGCGAGTTCGCCACCGGGCCGCAGGACGCCGGTGGCGAGTGCCAGGGTGTCCGTGGTGCCGACGAAGTCGAGCACGGCGTCCGCCCCCGCGCCCCCGCCACGCGTCCTCAGCACCCGGGCGGTGTCCGCGCGCAGCAAGGTGCCGAAGTCCGCGCCGGAGCGCTCCGCGAGGGCCAGGGCCTCTTCCCGTACGTCGACGGCCAGCACGCGGCACGCCGTGGTCGCGCGGAGGATCTGCACCGCCAGGTGGCCGAGCCCGCCGATGCCGATGACGACGGCGGTGGCGCCCTCCCCGAGCGTGTGCCGGAGCCCGGACACCGCGTGGTACGAGGTCAGACCGGCGTCCGAGAGCGGGGCCGCCTGCTCGGCGGTGAGGCCGTCGGCCGACACCAGCTGGCGGGCGGACGGGACGACGACGTAGTCGGCCATTCCGCCGTCCCGGCCCAGGCCAGCGCCGTGCCAGGGGAGTGTGTCGCGCCGGTCGCAGTAGTTGTCCCAGCCCGCGGCGCAACGGCCGCAGGCGCCGCAGCCCCACGGCCCGTAGAGCACCACAGGCTCATCCACGTCCACCCCGTCGGCGTCGGGCCCCAGGGCCGCCACCCGCCCGGCGACCTCGTGGCCGAGCGTGAACGGCAGCCGGTAGGGGAGCACCCCCGGCGCCGCGTCGATGACGTGCAGATCGGAGTGGCACAGCCCGGTGGCTTCCACCCGCACCAGGACCTGTGCGCCGTGGGGGACGGGCCGCTCGACATCGGCCGGTACCGGGGGCTCGCCCCACACCGTCAGCCGCACTGCCCTCATCATCACCGTCCCAGGTCGTGGCGGGCCGCGGCCGCCACGGTAACAGAGGTGAAGTGAGTTCAGTAGATGGCCAGGGAAAGGGTCGGGGTGTACGGAGGTCTTGCCCGGTCGGGATTCCATGCCTACGGTCGTGAATTGAGTTCAATTTTAGCCCTGAATCCCGTCGTACGAGCACGATGGAGCCCCCATGCACCCTCGCCACCCCGAGATCGCCCCCCGGCTGCTGTCCGAAACGGACGAACAGCGGCAGCTGCGCACCGTCCTGCGAGACCTCTTCGCCGAGGCGTGCGGCCCCGAAGACCTCCGTAAGCACCTGGCCGCACCGCGCGGATACGACGAAGCGCTCTGGGCGCGGCTCGCGGGCGAGATCGGGGTCCACGGGCTGGCCGTTCCGGAGGAGTACGGCGGGTCGGGCTTCACCTTCGCCGAGCTGGCGGTCGCCCTGGAGGAGGGCGGGCGGGCCCTGGCCTGCGCGCCGCTGCTGCCCACGGTGGTCCTGGCCGCGCATGCCCTGCTGTACGCCGGTGACCGCACGGCGTGCGAGCGCTATCTGCCCCGCATCGCCGACGGCACGCTCACCGCGACCGTGGCCGGGTTCGGCGACGACGGGCCCGGGGTCATCGCCGAGCAGGGGGGCGCCGGATGGGTGCTGCGCGGGCGGGCGGACTTCGTACTCGACGGGGCCGGAGTGGACCTGGTCCTGGTGCGGGCCGGAACCCCCGACGGGCCCGGGCTGTTCGCCTGCGAGCCGGATCCGGCCACCTGTCGCCGGACACCGCGCCGCGTCCTGGACGAGACGCGGCGCCAGGCGCTGCTGGAGTTCCGGGGCGCGCCCGCCACCCCCGTGGGCGCGGCGGAGGGCGCCGGGGCCACCGTATCGGCGACGCTGGACACCGGGCGGGCCGCGCTGGCGGCCGAACAGGTCGGCGGCAGCGGACACGCCCTGGACACCACGGTCGAATTCGTCGCCCAGCGCCATCAGTTCGGGCGTCCCATCGGGTCCTTCCAGGCCGTCAAGCACCGGCTGGCCGATGTGCTGGTCGCCCTGGAGGCGGCGCGCTCGGCGTCCGCGTACGCGACGGCCTGCGTCGCCGTCGCCCCGCCGCAGCTGCCGGTGGCCGCCACCGCCGCCGCCGTGGTCTGCTCCGAGACCTTCCGGCTGGCGACGGCCGAGTACGTCCAGCTGCACGGCGGCATCGGCTTCACCTGGGAGCACCCGGCCCATCTGTATGTGCGCCGCGCCCGCGCCGGTGAGGTGCTGTTCGGCACGGCGGACCGGCACCGGGCCCGGCTCGCCGGACTCGCGCTTGAACCATGTTCGGTTTGACCGTCGCGCCAGCTGTCTCGATCAAGGGGGTTGACAGTGGAGCCCCCGCCTTACAGAGTTGTAGTGAATTCAGTTCAGTTTAGAGGGGTGAGGATATGACAGTGGAAGACGAGATCCAGTTCGAGCGCGACGGCCACATCGCCCGGGTGTGGCTCAACCGCCCCTGGAAGAAGAACTGCGTCACCGTGCCGATCCTGGACCGGCTCGACGAGATCATCACCGAGGTCGACGAGGACCCCGGGCTGCGGGTCCTGGTGGTCCGTGGCCGTGGCGGCACCTTCTGCTCGGGCTTCGACCTCGACAGCCTGAAGGCCGAGTACGTCGGCAAGTCGAACGCGATCGACGTGGCGGTGAAGTCCGCGAAGGTGTGCGACCGCCTCTACTCGATGAAGACCCCCTCGGTCGCGGTCCTGGAGGGCCACGTAACCGCCGGTGGCTTCGAGATCATGATCTCCTGCGACTTCGCCATCTCCTCCGATGACGCCAAGATCGGCGACTTCCACATCCGCCGCGCGCTGTTCGGCGGCGCGGGCCCGATCTACCGGGTGCCGCGCATGATCGGCATCCGTAAGACGAAGGAGCTGATGCTGACCGGCAAGCTCCTCTCCGGCGTCGAGGCCGCCGAGTTCGGGCTCATCAACCAGTCCGCACCGGCCGACGAGCTGGACGCGACGGTCGAGGAATTCATCGGGAACCTCACCGACAAGAGCCCCTTCACCATGTGGCTGACCAAGATGACGATCGACCGCAGCCTGGACGCCGACACCCAGTCGCTGATGGTGATGGAGCACCTCGCGGTGGGCGTGGCGCTCAACTCCGACGACGCGAACGAGGGCGTGTCGGCGTTCCTGGAGAAGCGTGAACCCAAGTGGCAGGGGCGCTGAACCTGATGGCCGCGGAACCGCGGAGTCCGGGCGCCGGGCTCCAGGGCTCGCGCTGCTCCGGCTGCGCGGTGACCGCCTACCCCGCACAGGGCGCGTGCCCGCGCTGCGGAGGAGCCGCCGAGCCGGTGGCCCTCCAGGGCACGGGCACGCTGTGGACCTGGACGGTGCAGCGGTACGCCCCCAAGTCGCCGCCCTACCAGCCCCCGCCCGGCGGCTTCGTGCCGTTCGCGCTGGGGTACGTCGAGCTGCCGGAGGGCGTGCGGGTGGCCGCCGTCCTCGACGTGGACGACCTGGCGGACGTACGTATCGGCATGCCCCTGACCGTGACCGCGGGCCCCGGCGTCCCCCGGGCCAGGCCCACCGCCCCCGGCGAGGAGGGAACATGAGCACCGAAGTCCTGATCTGCGGCGCCGGGCGCACCCCGTTCGGCCGGTCCGAGGCGACCGGCCGGCAGCTGGCCGTCGACGCGGTGAACGCCGCGCTCGCGGACGCCGGAATCGCGTGGTCGCGCGTGGGGGCCGCGTTCGGCGGCAGCGACAGCGCGGGCCTCGCCGACACCCTGGTGGCCCAACTCGGCCTGATAGGGCTGCCGTTCGTCAACGTCAAGAACGGCTGCGCCACCGGCGGCAGCGCGCTGATCTCCGCCGTCAACGCGATCCGCTCCGGCATGGCCGACGTGGTCCTCGCCGTCGGCTTCGACAAACACCCGCGCGGCGCCTTCGACCCGAGGCCCGAGGACTGGGGCCTGGGCGCGGAGTACGGCAGCGACGGGCTGATGGTGACCACCCAGTTCTTCGGCATGAAGACCCAGCGCTATCTGCACGACCACCAGGTCACCTCGCGCACCCTCGCCCTGGTCGCCGAGAAGGCCTACCGCAACGGCGCCCTGACCCCCGAGGCATGGCGGCGCAAGCCGCTGTCCGCCGAGGAGATCCTCGACTCGGGCATGGTCAGCGACCCCCTGACCCGCTTCATGTTCTGCTCACCCGGAGCGGGCGCGGCCGCGCTGGTGCTCTGCTCGCCGGAGGCCGCCCGCACCATGGACGGCTCGCCGGTGACCCTGCGCTCGGCGGCGCTGCGCACCCGGCGCCACGGCTCGTTCGAGGTCTTCAGCCCGTCGATCCCGGCGGGCGAGCCGACCAGCGTCAGCCGCGACGCCTCGGCCGAGGCCTTCGAACAGGCCGGGCTCGGCCCCCGCGACGTCGACGTCTGCCAGCTGCAGGACACCGAGAGCGGCGCCGAGGTCATGCACATGGCCGAGTGCGGGTTCTGCGAGGACGGCGAGCAGGAGCGGCTGGTCGCCTCCGGCGCCACCGGCATCGGTGGCGCGCTCCCGGTCAACACCGACGGTGGCTGCATCGCCAACGGCGAACCCATCGGCGCCTCGGGGCTGCGCCAGGTCTACGAGATCGTCCAGCAACTGCGCGGCCGGGCCGGTGAACGGCAGGTCCCGGGCAGTCCCCGCGTCGGCTTCACCCATGTGTACGGCGCCCCCGGCGTGAGCGCCTGCACGGTGCTGTCCCGCTGAATATGTCCCCCGATGGGAGGAGGTGGCAGAAGAGATGAGCGGCATCCCGGAACCCGAGGAGTTCCGCGCCCGCGCCCGGCAGTGGCTCGGCACCGTCGCCCGGACCCGCACCGCGGACGGGGAGTGGGGCAGCGGCTCCGACTCCGTCGCCGTGTTCGACAACTGGACCGAGGAGCAGGAGCGCGCGCACACGGCCCGCGTCCAGGAGTGGGAACGCACCCGCTACGACCAGGGGTGGTCCGCACTCACCTGGGAGGAGCCATACGGGGGCCGGGGCCTGCCCGCGTACTACGAGCAGCTCTACCGCGCCGAAGAAGCGGCTTTCGACGTGCCGCACCGCCCCGAGATCTTCCCGGTGACACAGGCACTCGTCGCCCCCGCCATCGCCATCTGGGGCACCGGCGAGCAGAAGGAGCGCTGGCTGCGGCCCATGCTGCGCACCGACGAACTGGCCTGCCAGCTCTTCTCGGAGACCGAGGCCGGATCCGACCTCGCCGCCGTCCGCACCAGGGCGGTCCGCGAAGGCGAGGACTGGGTGCTGACCGGGCACAAGGTGTGGACCTCCGGAGCCCGCGTCGCCACCTGGGGCGTCGCCGTGTGCCGCACCGATCCGGCGGTGCGCAAACACGCCGGGATCACCGTCTTCCTGGTGCGCATGGACGCGCCCGGCGTCACCGTACGGCCCATCCGGCAGATGACCGGCGGCACCAGCTTCAACGAGGTCTACCTCGACGGCGTGCGCGTCCCCGACACCGACCGGCTCGGCCCGGTCGGCGAGGGCTGGCGGGTCACGCTCAGCGTGCTGGCCGCCGAGCGGCTCGACTCCGGCAGCCTCGGCCTCGACAACGCCGACCGGGCGCTCGACCTCGCCGCCCACCTGCCCCGCCCCCTCACCGGCGCCGAACAGCAGCGCGCCGCCGACCTCCACATCCGCACCCTGGTCCAGCGGCTCATCGGACTGCGGGTCACCGCCGCCCTCGTCGCCGGACGCGAACCCGGCGCGGAGGCCTCGGTCGGCAAGCTGTACGCCACCGAGACCATGCGCCGCACCAGCGACCTGGTGTCCGAACTGCTGGGCCCGAGCCTCGTGGCGGACACGGGGGAGTGGGGCACCTACGCGTGGACGGAACATCTGCTCGGCGCCCCCGGCTACAGCATCGCGGGCGGTACCGACGAGATCCAGCGCACCATCCTCGCCGAACGCGTCCTCGGCCTGCCCAAGGAGCCCGTCCGATGAGCACCGCCACACAGACGCCGGAGCTGGCCGCCCGGGTCCGCCACCGGCTCGCCCGCCACCACCCGGGCGCGCCCATCGGCGAGCTGACCGTACTGCCGGGCGGCCACTCCGGGCTGACGTACTCGGTCACGGCGGGGGAAGCCCGCTACGTCGTCAAGGCGGTGCCGCCCGGACAGCGGCCCGTCGGACGCAACGACGTGCTGCGCCAGGCCCGGGTGCTGGGCGCGCTGGACGGATCCGCGGTGCCGGTGCCGGGCGTCGTCGCCGTCGACGAGACCCAGCCCGCCTGGTTCGCCATGGACTTCGCGGCCGGGGAGGCCGTCGAACCAGTCCTCGACGAGCACGAGTTGCCCGCCGCGACGGCCCGCGCCCGGATGCTGGAGATCACTGGCGTCCTGCGGCGGCTGCACACCACCGATGTACGGGCGCCCGCGCTCGGCGCGCCCGAACCTCTCGACGCCGCCGGTGAGCTGGAGCGGTGGACCCGCACGCTGCACGCCGTCCCCTCCGAACTGCGGCCCGGCGGGGAGGAGTTGCTGGCACGTCTCGCCGACGGTGTGCCGAGCGCCCTCCCGCCGGTGCTGCTCCACGGGGACTTCCGGCTCGGCAATGTGCTGTGCGTGGACGAGCGCGCCGTGGCTGTCGTGGACTGGGAGATCTGGAGCGTCGGCGACCCGCGCATCGATCTCGGCTGGTTCCTGCTCTTCGCCGACCACCGCAACTTCCCCCGCCTGGGCCACCCCGTGCCCGGCCTGCCCGCCGAGAACGACCTCCTGGACACCTACTGCGACGGCGGGCCAGCCCTGCCCGCGATGGACTGGTTCCGGGCGCTCGGCCGCATGAAGATGGCCGCGATCATGGGCCACAATCTGCGCCGCCACCGCGAGGGCAAGCACCACGACCCGGACCAGGAACGCCTGCCGCCCACCATCGCCGCGATGATCCGCACGGCACGCGACATCCTCGGCTGATCGCCCCATTGAACAGGAGCAAGCGTGGATTTCGGATTCTCGCCCCGCGCGAGTGAACTCCAGGACCGCATACGGTCGTTCATGGAGCAGCACGTCTTCCCGGCGGAAGCGGTCTACGACCGGCAGCTCGCCGAAGCGGACGACCCGCACGCGCTGCCGCCGGTCATGGCCGGGCTGAAGGAGAAGGCCCGCGCCGAGGGCCTGTGGAACCTCTTCATGGCACACGGCGACTGGGGCGCGGGCCTCACCAACCTCGAATACGCGCCCCTCATGGAACTGGCCGGGCGCTCCATCATCGGCCCCGAGGTGTTCAACTGCTCGGCGCCCGACACCGGCAACATGGAACTCCTCGCCCTGTACGGCACCCCCGAGCAGCAGGACCGCTGGCTGCGGCCGCTGCTGGAGGCGGAGATCCGCTCGTGCTTCGCCATGACCGAGCCGGAAGTCGCCAGTTCCGACGCCCGCAACATCCGCACCCGCATCACCCGCGACGGCGACACGTACGTCGTCAACGGCCGCAAGTGGTACACCTCCGGGATCCTCGACCCCGACTGCAAGCTCATCATCCTGATGGGCAAGACGGATCCGGAGGCGCGCACCTACCAGCAGCAGAGCATGCTGCTCATCCCCCGGGACACCCCGGGCATCACCATCCTGCGCGACCTGCCCATGTTCGGCTACACCGACCGGCTCGGCCACGGCGATGTGCTCTTCGAGGACGTCCGCGTACCGGTGGCGAACATCCTCGGCGGCGAGGGCGAGGGCTTCGCGCTCGCCCAGGGGCGGCTGGGACCTGGGCGGATGCACTACGCGATGCGCGCCGTGGGCTTCGCCGAGCGCGCCCTCCAGCTGATGTGCGAGCGCGTCACCGCGCGCACCGCCTTCGGCGGGCCGCTGGCCGACCGGGGCGTGGTGCGGGAGTGGATCGCCCGCAGCCGCATCGAGATCGAGCAGCTGCGTCTCCTCGTCCTCAAATCGGCCTGGCTGATGGACACCGTCGGCAACGCCGCCGCCCGCATGGAAGTGGCCGCCATCAAGGTCGCGGCGCTGGAGGTCGCCCACAAAGTGGTCGACCGCGCGGTGCAGGCACACGGCGCGGCGGGCGTCAGCGACGACACCGTACTGGCCCGGCTGTATGCCATCACCCGGGCACTGCGCATCGCCGACGGCCCCGACGAAGTACACCTGCGCACGGTGGCCCGCCAGGAACTCGCGCCCTACAAGGAAGCCATCAAGAAGACCGGCCGGAAGACCGAGACGGGGGCAGCGTGAGCGCCAACAGCCTAGACGGCAAAGTGGCCGTCATCACCGGCGGATCCCGTGGCATCGGCCTCGGCATCGCCACCGCCTACCGGGCGGCCGGAGCACACGTCGTGATCGCGGCCCGCAAGGCCGCCGGACTGGACGGGGCGCGGGAGGAGCTGCTGCGCGTCAAGGGCGACGGGGACATCCACACCGTGGTGGCCAACGCCGGTGAACCCGAGCAGGCGCAAGGCTGCGTCGAGGAGACCATGGCCCGCTTCGGCCGCCTCGACATCCTCGTCAACAACGCGGCGACCAACCCGTACCACGGCGATCTGCTCGACCTGGACCTGCCGCGCGCGGAGAAGACCGTCCGCGTCAACCAGTACGGCATGGTCGCCTGGACCCGGTACGCCTGGCAGGCGTGGATGGCCGACCACGGGGGAGCGGTGGTCAACATCTCCTCCGTCGGCGGGCTCGTCGTCGATCCGCACATCGGCTACTACAACGCCACCAAGGCCGCCATGCTGCACATGACCCGGCAGCTCGCCTACGAACTCGGGCCGCGCGCCCGCGTCAACGCCATCGCCCCCGGCCTGATCAAAACCGAGCTGGCGCGCGCGGTGTGGGAGGTCCGCGAGCCGATCCTCACCGCCAAGCTGCCACTGCGGCGCCTCGGCACAGTGGAGGACGTGGCCGACGCGGCGCTCTTCCTGGCCTCCGACGCCTCCTCCTGGATGACCGGCCAGACCCTGGTGCTCGACGGCGGCGCGACCGTCCTGCCGATCGGGGTGGAGGGATGAGCACACCGCGACCCGCCGCCCAGCTGTTCTCGCTCCAGGGCAGGACAGCCCTGGTCACCGGCGCCTCCGCCGGGCTCGGCGCCCGCTTCGCCACCGTCCTCGCACAGGCCGGTGCCACGGTGTTCGCCGCCGCCCGGCGTCTGGACCGGCTGAAGGAACTCGCCGACTCCGACGCGCGCATCCACCCCGTGGTCTGCGACGTCGCACGGGAGGCGGACCGTACGCGGCTGGTCGAGACCGCCCGCGACGCCACCGGACACGTCGACATCCTCGTCAACAACGCCGCGACCTCCGGTGAGACCCGCGCCGCCGACGAGTCCCCGGACGCCTTCGCCGATGTCCTCGGCGTCAACCTCACCGCGCCCTTCCACCTCGCGCGTCTGGTGGCGGAGGCACCCGCGGAGGAGAGCGGGCCGCCCCGCAGCATCATCAACGTCTCCTCCATCCTCGGCCTGGTCACCGCCGCCCCGCTCGGCGGCGCGAGCTACTCCGCGTCCAAGGCCGGACTGATCGGGCTGACCCGGGAGCTGGCCGGACAGTGGGGCCCGGGCGGCACCCGCGTCAACGCGCTCGCCCCCGGCTGGTTCCGCACCGAGATGACCGCGGACCTCTTCGGCGACGAGCGCTCCGCCCGCTGGGTCGAGCGCAACACCCTGCTGCGGCGCGGCGGCGACGGCCATGAACTCGACGGCGCGCTGCTGTTCCTCGCCTCCGACGCCTCCTCGTACTGCACCGGGCAGATCCTCACCGTCGACGGCGGATGGACCGCGCGATGACCGTCTCCCTCGACATCGACGACGGCCTCGCCCACCTCACCCTGCGCCGCCCCGAGGCGGGCAACGCCATCGGCCTGGACCTGGCACGCGGACTGCTGGACGCGGCACGGACCTGCGCGGCGGAGGGCGTACGGGCCGTCCTGCTCACCGGCGAGGGAAAGTCCTTCTGCGTCGGCGGCGACCTCAAGGAGTTCTCCGGGCTCTCCGGCGCGGCACTCGAGAAGCACCTCACCGCCGTGACCGACGCCCTCCACGACGCGCTGCGCACCCTCGCGGCGAGCGACGCGCCCGTGGTAGCCGCCGTCCAGGGCGCCGTCGCGGGCGCGGGGCTCGGCCTGGCCGCGTCCGCCGATGTGACCCTCGCCGCCGACACCGCCTCCTTCACCGTCGCGTACACCGGCATCGGCTACACACCCGACGCCGGGGTCAGCTGGTTCCTGCCCCGCCTCATCGGCCCCAAGCGGGCCCTGGACCTGCTGCTCACCAACCGCCGCGTCCCGGCGGCCGAAGCCGCGGACCTTGGGCTGGTGAGCCGGGTCGTCACCCCCGACCGGCTGGCCGAGGAGGCCGCGCGCACGGCCGAGGCGCTGCGCCGCGGACCCACCGCCGCCTTCGGCGCCACCCGCCGTCTCGTCGCCGAAGGACTGAACGACGGCCTCGGCCCGCAGCTGGACCGGGAGGCCCGCGCGATCGCCGCCGCGGCCGTCTCCGACGCCGGAGCCGAGGGTGTCGCCGCCTTCCTGGGCAAGCGTGCGCCCGATTTCACCCGCGCCGCCCCCCGTGCCTGAACCCGTTCCGAAACCCATGTTCCGAAACCCATGGAGCCCGCCATGTCCGAAGCGTTCATCGTCGGAGCCGTCCGCACCCCCGTCGGCCGCCGCAAGGGCGCGCTCAGCGGTGTGCACCCGGCCGACCTCGGTGCCCATGTGCTGCGCGCCCTGCTGGAGCGCACCGGCGCCGACCCGGGCGCCGTCGACGACGTGTACTTCGGGTGCGTCGGCCAGATCGGCGCCCAGACCGGCAACGTCGCCCGCACCGCCTGGCTGTCCGCCGGACTGCCGCAGCACGTGCCCGGCACCACCATCGACCGCCAGTGCGGTTCCTCCCAGCAGGCCGTGCACTTCGCGGCCCAGGCGGTCGGCTCCGGCGCCGCCGACCTGGTGGTCGCGGGCGGGGTGGAGGTGATGAGCCTGGTGCCCATCGCCAGCCCCATGTACGTCGGCGAACAGGCGGGCCTCGGCAGCCCGTACGCGGGGGACGGCTGGCGCGACCACTTCGGCGACCAGGAGGTCTCCCAGTTCCGCGGGGCCGAACTGATCGCCGAGAAGTGGGGCATCTCCCGTACGGACATGGAGGAGTTCGCGCTCACCAGCCACCAGCGGGCCGTCGCCGCCCAGGCCGACGGCGCCTTCGACGACGAGATCACCCCGGCCTTCGGCCTCACCGCCGACGAGGGCCCGCGCGGCGACACCACCCTGGAGAAGATGGCCGGGCTGAAGACCCTCACCGAGGACGGCCGCCTCACAGCCGCCGTTTCCAGCCAGATCTCCGACGGCGCCGCCGCCCTGCTGATCGCCTCCGGTGACGCGGTGCGCCGCCACGGTCTGACCCCGCTCGCCCGGGTGCACACCATGGCCGTCGTCGGCTCCGACCCGATCTACATGCTGACCGGCCCGATCCCCGCCACCGAGAAGGTCCTGGACAAGGCCGGGCTGCCGATCGGCGCGATCGATCTGGTCGAGATCAACGAGGCCTTCGCCTCCGTCGTCCTGGCCTGGCAGAAGGAGACCGGCGCCGCGCCGGAGCGGGTCAACGCCTTCGGCGGCGCCATCGCGCTCGGACATCCGCTCGGCGCCACCGGTGCCCGGCTCATGACCACGCTCGTCCACCAGCTGCGCAGGACCGGGGGACGCTATGGCCTGCAGACGATGTGCGAGGGCGGCGGCATGGCGAACGCGACCGTGCTGGAGCGCCTCTGACCCGAGCCGGGCCGAGTCACGCCGGGTCGGCCCGAGCCGATTGGCAACTGAGTTCAGCTTGGGTCTACTCTCGGGTACCGACGAGGTGGACGGCGGCCAGGAGACGGGGTCATGGCGACAAGGGTTGAACCGGAAGCGGGACCGAGGTCCAAGCGCGCCGCCATTCTGGCGGCCGCCGTCGGCTGCTTCGGAGAGACGGGCTTCGAGGCCACCAAGTGGTCCACCGTGGCGGAGCGGGTCGGCATCGGGCAGACCGCGCTGTACCACTACTTCGAGTCCAAGACCCACTGTCTGCTCACCATCATGCGGCTGGAGCTGCAGCGCTCCCACGACAAGTTCACGGAGGCCACCGCCGACGTCACCGACCCGGTCGAGGCCCTCAGGGCGGCCGTGCACGCGGCGTACGACGTCTCCGACCACGAGGTTCTGCAGATGCGCATCCTGCACAACCACATGGACCTGCTCTCCGGCCCGCGGAAGTCCAAGCGGGAGGAGGCCGAGCGCGTCGAGGCCCGCCGGCTGGTCCAGCTCGTCGAGCGGGACTGGACGAACCTGCTGGTGAGGGGCATGTCGCAGGGCGCGTTCCCGCTCCGGGACGCCCAGCTGCTGGGCGCGGGGGTGCTCGGCCTGATCGTCAGCGTCTGGCGGTGGTACCGGCCGTCCGGGCCCACGCCGCTGTCGGAGATCAGCGAGCTGATCGAGGGCGCCTGCGTACGGATGGTCGCCACGTGACGCGCTGAGCGACCCCGTTCGCTCCCGGCCCCCGGTGGACTTCCGCCGGGGGCCGTCTTCCGTTCGTCACGACTCTTGTCAGTCTTGTTTCCGCAGGATTAGCATCCGTATTGAACTGAACTCAGGTTGATCTAGAAGGTCGCGGACCTGGGTCCCGGGGCGCTTGGCCGCCAATCGAAGGGGCACCCTCATGGTGTTGCGCGCGTATTTCGCCGGTATGGACAGCCACCAGCCGGAACAGACGCTCGAACTGCTGGAACCCGATTTCCGGTTCCTCATCGCCCTGCCGGGCAAGGAGGTCACCGGCACCTCCAGGGATGACTTCGCCGCGTACATCGCGGGCCGCAATCCCGTGGACCGGACACACGAGATCCTGCGCCACGGCCGGGACGGCGACCTGGAGACCGTATACGGAGTGGTGACCGAGGGCGGGGAGTACAAGGGCTCCTTCCACTCGGCCGCGGTGCTCTCGCCCGGCGGACTCCTCGCCCGCTACCAGGCCTTCTTCCACATCGACTTCCAGCTGATCGACTGGGCCGGGGAGAGGAGCCGGGTATGACGGACACCCCGGCGGCGGCCCCCTTCCTCACCGCGTGGTTCGAGATCCTCGACGGGGACGAACCCTCCCGGATCCTCGACCTGATCAGCGACGACTTCGCCCTGTCCATCCTGTTCTCCACCGGCGACGGCAATGCCACCGACTTCGCGGGAGGCCGCGCCGCCCTGGTCGGCTACCTCGAACAGCGCGAGAAGGGCACCCGCACCCACCACCGGCTCGCGGCGACCACGCTCGGCCGGGACGAATTCTTCCTGGGCGAGGTGCGGCGCGCGGGGGTCCCCGAGGCGACCTTCGTCGCCACCGGGCGGATGAACGGCGACGGCAGGCTGCGGCGCCTGCTGATCGGGCGCTCGTCGGAGATCCGCTTCACCTGAGCCCTGACCACTCACCCTGCGGAGGAGCTTCATGTACAACCTGGTCCTGCTGGCAGCGCGGCCCCCGGAGTGGACACACGAGCAGTTCATCACGTGGTGGCGCGGCGACCACGCGGAGCTGACCTGCCGCCTGCCCGGACTGCGCAGCTGGCGGCACACCGAGATCGACGCCGCGCTGGAGCCGCGCTCCGACGGCTGGGACGGTCTCTCCGTCCTCGGCTTCGATTCCCCCGAGGACCTGAAGAAGGCCCTCGCGAGCCCCGAATGGGCCGCTGCCGTCGCCCAGGTGGGCGACATGAAGGGCCGCCGCATCGCGGTCATGGGGCACGAGGCGGAGCTGTTCGCCGCCTGAGGAGGGGACGAGATGCGGGAAGTAGTGCGGGAGTTCCAGCGGCGGGCCGCCGAGGCCGACTTCGTCGCCGTCATCGACGACACGGGCAGCCATACGGCACGGCAGCTCCTCGACGAGGCCACCCGGCTGTCCGCGGCGCTGTCCGAGGGCACGGCCGACGGAACCGTCGGCACCGTCATGATCCAGGCGGACAACTCATGGCGCACCGTCGCCGCCACCCTCGCCGCGGGCCTCAGCTGCGGCGACGGCGGGGTCATCGCCCTGGTCAACCGGCACACCACCCAGGCTGAATTCGCCACCGCCTGGGCGGACATCCGCCCGGACGCCGTGGTAGCCGAGGACTCGGCGATCGACGCGTGGGCGGTGCCGACACGGCTGCCCGGCCCGGCGCGGACCGTGCTCGACGGCTGGACGTGCCTGACCGCACCCGGCGAACGCGAGGTGTCCCGGTGGTCGGGCGGCGTCCTCATCGGCCTGACCTCCGGATCGACCGGGCGGCCCAAAGGCGTCGTCCAGTCCGAGGAGGCCCTGCGCTACGCCGCCGCGACCACCATCTCCGTCAACGGCCTGTCGCCGGGCGACGCCGTCGCCGCGATCGTCCCGCTGTCGTCGACGGCCGCGTACTGCTTCGGCGTCTATCTCGCCCTCCTGCTGCGCGGGCCGCTCGTCATGACGGGCAAGTGGGACCGGGCGCTCGCGCTGCGGCGGATGGCCGAGACCGGTGTCCGCTGGACCATGTGCGTACCGACCATGGCGCTGCAGATGGGCGACGAGGCGGCCGGTTCCGGCGTCCTGGGGGGCGTCCGCTCGATCACCGTCGGCGGCGGGCCCATGGACCGCACGGCCCTGGCCCGGGCCGAACAGTCCCTGGGCACCAAGATCCTGCGGGTCTTCGGCATGTCCGAATGCCTCGGCCACACCTCGCCGCGCCCCGACGACCCCGAGGAGATCCGGCTCGGCAGGGACGGCCGCCCCTTCCCGGGTACGGACGTGCGCGCGCTCACCCCCGACGGCCGGGTGGCCGGGCCCGGGGTGACCGGCCGGGCGCAGGTGCGCGGCCCTTCCCTCTTCCTCGGCTACGCGGGCGACGGGCGGGCCGTCCCCCCGGCGCTGACGGAGGACGGCTTTCTGCCCACCGGCGATCTGCTGATGTCCCACGAGGACGGCACCCTCACCATCATGGGGCGCGAGAAGGACATCATCATCCGGGGCGGCCGCAACATCGACATCACCGAGATCGAGCGCGCGGTCGCCGGACACCCGCGCGTGGCCCGGGCGTGTGTGGTGCCGGTCCCCGACGACATCCTCGGCGAACGCGTGGCGCTGCTCGTCGTCACCACGGACGGCCGGCCCGTCGATCTGGCCGAGATGACCGGCCACTTGGAGAGCATCGGATTGTCCAAGACCAAGTGGCCCGAATACGTGTACGGTACCGACGAGTTGCCCCAGACGAAGGTCGGCAAGCTCGACCGGGGCGGGGCCCGGGAGTTGGCCGCGGGCCTGCGGGCTCAAGAGCCCGGCCGGGCCTGACGAGGGGGTGGGTGCGCGAGCGGCCGCCGCCGCGGCATGCCCGCCCGCGTGATCCAGGCAGTTCAGCAACGAGGAGGATCATGACAGCGCGGTTCGACCAGGGCCCGTGGGCAGCGTCCGGAGTCCAGACGGTACAGCCCGGGGTACACCGCGTACCCCTGCCGCTGCCCAACGACGGCCTGCACGCCGTGAACGTCTACCTCCTGGAAGACCTGGACGACGACGGCGGCATCGTCATGATCGACGGCGGCTGGGCGATCCCCGAGGCGCGCAAAACACTTGAGGAAGCTCTGGCCGCCATCGGCCGCGACCCCGGCGACATCAGCCACATCCTGGTCACCCACATCCACCGCGACCACTACACCCACGCCGTGGAACTGCGCCGCCTGCTGGGCTCACGCGTCTACCTCGGCGCGGGGGAACGCCCCGGACTGGAGATGCTCGACCGGCTGCGCAGCGACCGGCCCGCCGGTTCACTGCGCACCCTGCGCGCGGCGGGAGCCGGGGAACTCGCCGACCAGATCGAGGCGATGGACCACGGCGGCTACGACCCGAGCGTATGGGAGGCCCCCGACCGCTGGCTCGCCGCCGAAACCCTCCGCTTCGGCGACCGCGCACTGCGGGTCGTGCCCACCCCCGGACACACCAAGGGCCATGTGGTCTTCCTGGACGAGCAGCGCGGACTGATGTTCTCCGGGGACCACGTCCTGCCGCACATCACCCCCTCCATCGGCTTCGAACTGGCCGAACCGGGGGGCGCTCCGCTCGCCGACTATCTCGACTCGCTACGGCTGATGACCCGCTACGCCGACGCCCGCCTGCTGCCCGCCCACGGGCCGGTCACCGACAGCGCCCACACCCGGGTCGGCGAACTGCTCGCCCACCACGACGACCGGCTGGCCGCGAGCCTGACCGCGCTGGGAGAGGACACGCTCGACGCCCACGCGGTGGCGCGCGGACTCGCCTGGACGCGCCGGGCCGTGCCGTTCGGGGACCTCAGCGCCTTCAACCAGATGCTCGCGGTCAACGAGACCGCGGCGCACCTGGACGTCCTCGTGCTCCGAGGGCAGGCGACGGTGGCGTTCACCGACGGCGTCAACCAGTACACCCGCGTGGGCTAGTGCCCCCTCGTCAGGGAGTGCGCGGTCAGCGGGTGCGCAAGCCTGCCTTCACCTTGTCGAAGACAGGACGGTAGGTGCCCCACTGCGCGTCGGGCGCCGAGAGGTAGATGTCGACCTCCCTTTCGCCCTCCCGGCCGAAGCCGAGGTCGATGGCGCGGAAGGTGCGCACCCTCCCGGCGAACGTGCACTCCCATATCGCCGCGGGCTGCCCCCGGAAGGTGGTGCGGTCCAGGCGCAGCCGCCGGTACACGTCGTAGTTCTTCTTGGTGTTCGCCTCGATGTCCCGGAAGTGCGCCACGGGCGTCGGACCGGCCGGGTCCACCGTGCCGATCGAGATCTGGACCAGTCGGGAGGGGTCGATGTAGCTGACCCCGTCGCTGGTGCGCTTGTCCAGCTTCCACCCGTTCGGTACGGGGAAGGAGACGCCGAGGTTCTTCTCCTCCACCAGGTGGTAGCCGTGGGGGACCGCCGGGGCTTTCGCCTTGCCGTCGTCGCTCGGCTGTACGCCGCCGTCGTTCGGCCATACGGCGTAGGCGCCCGCCGCCGCCGCGGTCGTCAGCGCCACCGCCATGGCGCTCCACACCACGCGGCGGCGCCTGGGACGCGTGCCGCCGCGTCGCTCCGGAGCGTCCTGCCGCGACGCCGGAGTGTCTTGCCGCGAGGCCGGAGTGTCTTGCCGCGAGGCCGGAGTGTCTTGCCGCGAGGCCGGAGTGTCTTGCCGCGAGGCCGGAGTGTCCTGTCGCGACGCCCGGGCGGCACCGGTCGGCCGCAGCGCCGTCGGCTCCTCCGCCGCCACGGCCTTCAGTTGCCGCTCCGTCTCCTCCGCCGACGGCCGCTCGCCGGGCTCCTTGGCCAGCAGCGCTTCGATCAGTGGCGCCAGCGGCCCGGCGTGTCGCACGGGCGGCAGCGGGTCGGCGGCGGTGGCGTAGGCCGTCTCGATCGCCGTGTCCCGCCGGAACGGGGGAGCACCCTCCACCGCTTGGTACAGCGTCGCGCCCAGTGCCCAGAGGTCCGAGTGGGGACCGGGCTTCTGGCCCCGGATCCGCTCCGGCGCCATGTACTCGATGGAGCCGATCATCTCGCCGGTCCGGGTCAGCGTCGATGTTCCACTGGCCACCGCGATGCCGAAGTCGGTGAGCACGATCCTGTCACCGGCGCCGAGCAGCACATTGCCGGGCTTGACGTCACGGTGCAGCACCCCGGCCGTGTGCGCGGCCCGGAGCGCGGCGACCATCCCCCGGCCCATCCGCGCCGCCTCCTGCGGCGGCACGGTCCCGCGCTCCTTGAGCAGCGCGCCGAGCGTGGTGGACGGCACGTACTCCATGACGATGCACGGCAGCCCCTCCTCGTCGTCCACCACATCGTGGACGACGACCACACCGGGGTGCGTGATGCGGGCGGCGCTGCGCGCCTCACGGCGGGTGCGCTCGTACAGCGTGGAGAGTTCGTCGTCGGAGAGGTGGTGCGGGGCGTGCAGCCGCTTGACCGCCACCTGGCGGCCCAGCACGGTGTCCTCGGCCCGCCATACGGTGCCCATGCCGCCGCTGCCGATGCGTTCGGTCAGCCGGTACCGCCGTGCGACCAGCCGCTCGTTGTCCGACACCGCGTCCCTCTTCGTTCCGCCCTGCGCGTGCTCGATGTGCCTCGACACGATAACCGGCCCGACCAGCCACGTCCCCATGGCCCTCCCCGCGTGCCGGGTACTGTCCCGCGCATGGCGATGATGACGCAGCCGGATGGCCAGTGGCTCGACCGCGCCCTGCAGTTCGCGGGGCTGACCTGGACGTACCCGCCCTATGAGGCGCTTTTCGTACGCAACGGCTGGCATCTGTCGGGGCCCGATGGCGAACCCGTCATCCATGAGATGGAGATATGGCCACCGCCCGGCGAGGACCACGACGAGGGCTGGCACCTCTGGATCGGCAACCACCCCGGCTGTGAGGAGGACGGCGCGGAGGTGGCGTGTGCCCACGCCGCGTGCCGGGAGGACCGCGGGGTGCTGATGCCCCTGGCGTACAGCGCGTTCGAGGTGTGCGAACCGGACGGGACGTCGCTGCCCCCGGAGGAGGTCTGGGAGTTCGGCGCCTTCACCGGCTGGCGCTGGCGGCCGGAGGCCACCGAGGACGACTGGGCATCCGCGTACCGGGCGGCCGAGGAACTGCTGCGCACCCGGCTGGGCGAGCCGGTGCCCCGGCCGCCGGACGAGGCGCTGGACGCCGAGCGGGGCGTGGTCTGGGCGTACGGCGATTCCGTGGTGACCCTTTTCGAAGGCCCCGAACTGCTGAGTGACGGCCAGTACGACTGGATCTGCGTGGAGGTGAGCCCCCGGCGCACACCCTGAGCCGAGGCGTCAACACCACGCACCCCGCCCGGCCCCGGAACCGCGCGCCCCCGAATGGCGACCTGTCAGGGTAAGTCGGGGGACGGACGAAGGGGCGTGGTGGCATTGAGAGGGTTAGGCGTCGAGGACGGGCGCGGATTCGGCACCGCCGACGAGATCCGCTGCTGATGGCGGGCGAGCGGGCGGGGCTCTGGGGCCGTTTGGTGGGCGCGTTATCCGGGCGGAGCGAACCCGGGCGCCCCACGGAGGAGGGGGAGGTCTGGACGTACACCCCGCCCGGCGTCCCGGCCGGTTGCCGGGAACTGCGGGTGTGCCAGGTGCCGGAGGGCGAGGACTTCGCCCGGCTCACCTGGCAGGTGTGCGGCGTGTGCCGCCGGGGCCTGATCCGGAAGATCCGGGTCGCCGACCGGTGGCAGCGCCGGGGCTACGGGAGCCGCATGATGATGCGGGCCCTGCGCGGCGGTGAGACGTACACCTGGACGACCACCAAGCAGTCGGAGTTCGGGGAGAGCTTCTTCGCGGCGCTCGAGGCCGCCACCGGCATCGAGTTCAGCCCCGGTGCCCGGGCCTGCGACCACATGCGGGCCGCGCGGAGCGCCGTGCGAGGTGAGCCGAGCAGGGAGCCCCCGCAGCCGTACGACAGCCCCGGTGAGCCCCGTTGGTCCCACCGGGACGGGCTGGGCTGAGCCGCGGGGGCGGCGCAGGGCTCACCGTCCGCCCGCGCCCTCCACCAGCACATCGCTCGCCGGGCGGCGCATCACGACACGTGGGGGCTTCCGGGCTGCCGCCGGGGGTGCCGCCGCCCCGGGGTCGGACGGATGGGGCGGCGGCAGGGACGGTACGAGGCTGCGCAGCGCCTGCGAGGGCTCCAGGCCCAGTTCGTCGAGCAGCACCCGGCGGCACTGCTCGAATTGCCGCAGCGCCGCGCCCCGGTTCCCGGCGGCGAGATGCGCCGTGATCAGCACGCGGTGAGCGCTCTCCCGCAGCGGCTCCGCCCGGACGGCGGCGAGCCCGGCGGCGACGGCCTCACCGTGGCGGCCCGCCGCCGTCAGCCGCTCGGTCATCGCCTCCAGGGCGTACAGCCTCAGTTCGTGGTACTGCTCCTGCTCGATCAGCACCCACTCGTTCTCCGACCACTCCGGTAACAGATCGGACGAGAGGTCAGCCCGCGTCTGGGTGGTGAGGATGTCGTCGCACGGGCGTGACATGTCGAGCAGCCGGTGCGCGCGCGTGGCCGCCGCGTGAATGTCCACGTCGATGTGTTTGGCGATCGCCAGTTCCTGTGAGGACGCGTCGATGACCTGATGTCCCGTCCGGGTCGCGCGCCACAAAGACGATCTGAGGTTGGCGTTGGCGCGGGACGCCGTGACGTCGGGCCACAGCATTCCCGCCACATAGGTGCGGGTTCGCGGCATGTCCTGCAGGGCGAGGAACGCGAGGAGGCGCTGGGCGCTGGAAGAAAGGGGAACGCGTTTGTGATCGACCGATAGCGTGAAGCTTTTGAGCAGCCTCAACGTTAGGACGTGGCCTTCTGAGGTCATCGGCCCCCCGGGCGATATCAGCTTCGGTGAAAGATCCCCAGCAAAAGATCGCAGTAAAAGATCCTCAGTGAAAGATCCCCAACCGGCAATCGGGATGCTGCCCAGCCATGTTACGAGCAATTCATGATCGTGTGTCCAGCCCTTCGGGTACAGAATGTTATATGGCCGGGCATCACCGGGGCGTCGCGGAAACGTCACCTCTCGGGTTCGAGTAACTGATCGAGCCAGGCGCGCACGGTGCTGAGCACATCGTCCACCGCGCTCACCGCGGTCGGAGGCACCTGGTGGCGGCCGCCCGTCCACACAATGCGCGCACGGAAGCCGTCCGGCCTTCCCTCTTCCACCCACACTCGGAGGATCAGGACGCCGGCCTGCTCTGAGTGGATTTCCATGGAAGGAAAATATGCCTTATCCGTGTCACCCCGGCGTTGTCGGCGCGTGACCGCCGACGTCATCGCCGGGCGACGGAACGGGCTGGTGACGCTCGTGTGATGGATGAATCGCGATGGAGTCACGCGGGGCCCTGCATCCTCGTCGAGGCACGCTTTCGGGTGCGGAGCGCGGGGAGGATTCGCATGGGTGACTTCGGCGTCATCGCCGACGTCTCGACGGTCATCGTGGAGACCCTGACCCAGTCCTTGCGCGGGCTCAGCCAGGTGGAACCGCCGATCGCGGAACTCAACGATCTCTCCGAGACGGTGCAGACACCGCCGCCGAAACTCACCGTGTTCCTTTACGAGATCGCCGAGGACCCCACCTCGCGCAACCGGCCACCGGTGCGCTCCCAGCCGCCCGACCCGCCGGTCACCCGCAAGCCGCCGATGGCGCTGCTGCTGCGGTACCTCGTCACCCCCTGGGGCGGCGACCAGGAGACCCAGCACCGGATGCTCGGCCGGGCGATGCAGACGTTCTACGACGACGCGATCCTGGACGGCGTCCAGCTGTCCGGCAGCCTCGCGGCGAGCACCGACTCGCTGCACCTCAGCCTGACCCCGCTCACCCTCGACCAGAAGTCCTGGGTCTGGTACGCGATCCAGAAGCCGTACCGGCTCTCGCTGAACTACGAGGTCCGCGTCGTCAACCTGGACTCCGCCACCGCGACGGCGGTCCGCCCGGTGCAGAACCGGGTCATCAGCGGGGCGGCGACGCCATGAGCCGTTTCAGACCGCTGGAGCGATCCACGCTCCACAGCCCCGCCTGGTTCATCCCGTACGACGACTACGCCCGGCGGGTGCGCGGCGCCGGGGTGACCGTTCAGCTGGACCGGTTCGAGGACGGCGAGTGGCTGCCGCTGGACGACGCGGCGGTCCGTACCCCCAGCGCCGCCTTCGCCTACCCGGGGCTCGGCCGGTGCGCCGAGCCGTGGGCGGCCCCGACCCGGCGCCACCGGGCCCGCTTCGCGGCCGCCGGATACCAGCCGCTGTACCCGGCCGACGGCGAGCCGTTCTCGTCGGGTCTGGTGGGCGTCGAGTTCCTGGTGCACCCGTACGATCACGCCCACCCGCCCGCGGTGGCGACCGCGCCGCGGCTCGTCCGGCTGCTGCCGGGCGTCTCGTTCCCCTATCCGCCGGGTGTGCGCACGGTGCACGGCGCCGTGGTCGACGCGGCCACCGCCGCGCCGGTCGCGGGCGCGCTGGTGGAGGCCGAGGGGCACACCAGCCGGGACCTGACGCCCTGGCACGAGCGCACCCTGTCCGACGCCACGGGCGCCTTCCGGCTGGCCCTGCGGTGGGAGGGCGAGAAGGCCGGTGAACACGCCGTCGAGGAGACCTTCCAGCTGCGGGCCACCGAGCGGCCGGGCAGGTCCGGATCGCTGGTCGTGCGGCTGCCCCAGGACGCCGAGCGCCGGCACGTCATAGAGATCCGCGAGAGTTGAGGAGCCGTCCATGGCGGAGTATCTGAGCCCCGGGGTCTACATCGAGGAGATCGATGCGGGCCCACGGCCGATCGCGGGGGTGAGCACCAGTACGGCCGGTATGGCCGGGGTCACCGTGCGCGGCCCGTACAGCGGCAAGCCCAAGCTGGTCACCAACTTCCTGGAGTTCCAGAACACGTTCGGCGGATTCGTCCCCGAGCCCGACCCGCTCGTCCGGGACACCTGGGCGGGCGATCCGGCCGAAGGCGGCCGCTGGTGGCTGTTCCCGCTGGCGGTCAAGGGCTTCTTCGACAACGGCGGCCAGCGCCTGTACATCAAGCGCGTCGCCAGCAGGCAGGCGACACCGGCCTCGGGCGTCCTGGGCCACGGCCTGGTGTCCCCGGTCGCCGGTGACGCCGCCAAGGGCGCCACCCGCCTGGAACTCGGCCACCTCATCGGGTTCACCGGCGTCGGGCAGCAGATCCAGATCTTCCGCGGCGACGACCAGCAGGCGATCCACACCGCCGGTGTCGCCGCCTACGACGCGACCGCCCGCCGCATCGAACTGGACGCGGCGCTGCCCGCGGAGGTCAGGACGGCACGCGGCGACTATGCGCAGATCGGGACGCGCGACACGGAAGAGACGCTGGAGTTCAGCGCCGTCAGCCCCGGCTCGTGGGGCGGCGCCGTCCAGGTGCGGATCCAGCCGATGGCCTCGGCCGCGCTGCCGGTGCTGCCGGAGCCGCAGGAGGGCGCGCTGTTCGTCACGCAGCTGGCCGCCGACGCCGCCGCGGACAGCGAGACGGTCGAGGTCGCCGCGCGGACCGGGCTCGACCCCGACGACCTGCCCGCCGAGGTGTGGGTGCAGATCGGCTCCGGCCGGTTCAAGGTCCAGGTCAGCCAGCCCGCCGACGGGAAGGTGACGCTGACCCTGCCGTCCGGCACCTCCCACGCCGCGTGGCGCCGAGGGCTGCTGGTGCGCCGGGTGCGCCGGGGCAACACCTCGGCGGGCCCGACGCTGCGGGTCGGCGGGGCGAGCAGGCTGTACGAGGGCGCAGTGGTCCAGCTCGACGACGGCACCAACCTGACCGTCCGCACGGTCGAGTCGGTCACCGCGGACGTCGTCACCCTCGACGGGAACGTGCCCGGGACGCTGTTCGAGACCGACCGGCTGCATCTGGTCGAGGCGCGGGTCGACGCCCGGTTCACCGACCCCTCGGGAGCGGTGGTGACGGAGTCGTACCCGGGCCTGCGGCTCACCGGCGACGCGCCGTCGAACCTGGTGACCACCCTGGCCGGCCGCTCCCAGCTGGTGCGCGCGACCGCGCTGTCCGGCCTGTCCACCGACCCGGCGAAGTTCCCCGTGCCCGCGGTCGGCTCCTGGCTCACCCTGGCGGACGGCGACGACGCCTACGGAACCCTGAGCGTGGCCGACTTCGTCGGCGAGGACGGCGGCAGCGGCAAGCGCACCGGGATCGCCTCGCTGGAGGACATCGACGAGGTGGCCGTGTGCGCGGTGCCCGGAGTCTGGTCAGGGACCGTCGAATCGGCCCTGGTCACCCACTGCGAACTGCTGCGGGACCGGTTCGCGATCCTCGATCCGCAGGACGGCCTGGACACCGAGGGCATCCAGGCGTTCCGCGAGCCGTTCGACACCAAGTACGCGGCGCTCTACCACCCGTGGCTGGTCACCCGCGACCCGTCGACGGGCCGCGACACCGAGGTGCCGCCGTCGGGCCACATGGCCGGGATCTACGCCCGCACGGACGTCGAGCGCGGAGTGCACAAGGCACCGGCGAACGCGGTCATCCGCGGCATCCGGCTGACCGACGGCATCGCCCAGGACGTCACCAAGCGCCATCAGGACCTGCTCAACCCCAAGGGCATCAACGCGCTGCGGTTCTTCCCCGGAATGGGCCACCGGGTGTGGGGCGCGCGCACGCTCTCCTCGGACAGCTCGTGGAAGTACGTCAGCGTCCGGCGGCTCTTCCTCTACCTGGAGGAGTCCATCGACGAGGGCACCCAGTGGGTGGTGTTCGAGCCTAACGACGAGGCGCTGTGGGCCCTGGTCCGGCAGACGGTCACCAACTTCCTGACCACCGTGTGGCGCAGCGGCGCGCTCGCGGGCACCACCGCCGACGAGGCGTTCTTCGTCGCCTGCGACCGCACCACCATGACCGAGGACGACCTGGCCAACGGCCGTCTGATCTGCGTCATCGGCGTCGCGCCGGTCTTCCCGGCGGAGTTCGTCATCTTCCGGATCCAGCAGAAGACCCGCGAGTCCCAGCTCGCCTGAGCGCCCGACCGAGGACTGAGGAGAGGCCACCATGCCGCCCGTCACCAGGGACGATCCCTACGCGTCATATAACTTCCAGATCATCGTGACCAACGTCAGCGACGACGGGGTCGCGGTGAGCGGGTCCTTCACCGAGGTGAGCGGTCTTGAGCTGGAAATCCCGCCGATCGAGTACCGCACCGGGAGCGAGGACATCACCGTCCGCAAGATCCCGGGGCTGAAGAAGTTCACCAACCTCACCTTCAAGCGCGGCGTCACCGGCCACGTCGGCTTCTGGAACTGGATCGTCGAAGCGCTCAACGGCAAGGTACGGCGCACCTCCGGGTCGATCGTGCTGCTCGACGAGAACCGCCAGGAGGCCATGCGCTGGAACTTCGACCGGGGCTGGCCGACCAAGTACACCGGCCCGACGCTCAGCGCCACCAAGAACGAGATCGCCATGGAGACCCTCGTCCTGGCGGTCGAGAAGCTGGAGATCGACGCCTGACATGACCGGCGAAGCGCTTCCCGGCGTATCCCTGACGTCCGCACCCCGTGACCCGGGCACGGAGCCGCTGCGCACGGACGTTGCGGCGTTCCTGGGCCGGCTCCGCCGGGGCCCGGTCGGCACTCCCGTGCGCGTGGAGAGCTGGAACGACGTCGTGGCCGCCTTCGGACCGCCGGAGGGCGCCTTCGCCACCCCGTACGCCCTGCGCGGCTTCTTCGAGAACGGCGGCCGTACCGCCTGGGTGATCCGCGTGTCCGGGCCCGCGATCACGGCCCGGACACCGTGGGAGGCCGGACCTTTACGCGGGCTGGCCGCCACCGGCTTCCAGGTGGTGGCCACCAGCCCCGGCGCCTGGGCCAACGGCGCGCGCGTCGCCATCCGTTACCAGGCCAGCACGGTCGCCGGACCGCCCACCGTGGGCGTACGGGTCATGCTGCCCGGCGAGCCGCCCGAGACCTTCCCCGGGCTGCCGCTGGCCGAGGTGGCCGACCGGCTGGCCGCGTCCCGCTACATCCGGCTGCTCCCGGACGGCCCGCCACCGCCGGCTGGACCGCCCGGCCCGATCACCGCGTCCTGGGACCTCACCCTCACCGGCGGCACCGACGCGGCGCCCGCCCGCGACGCGTACACCGCCGCCCTGACCGTACAGGCCGAGCTGCCGGAACCGGCGCTGGTGGCGCTGCCGGACCTCGGCACCGATCTGTCCGGCACCGCCCACACCGATGTGGTGCTCGAACTGCTGCGTGGCATCGAGCCGTTGCACGACCGCCTCGCCGTCCTGGACGTACCGCCCCGGCTGTCCTCCGTGGACGAGGCGGTGAGCTGGGTGGGCGCCCTGGCGGCCACCGGCGACAGCGGGCTCCTCGGCTGCGCCGCCGTCTACCACCCGCCGCTGCGCGTCCCCGACGGGCACGAGCTGCGGACCGTCCCGTCCTCCGGACACGTCCTCGGCGTCATCGCCCGCCTCGACGGCGAGCGCGGCGCCCACCACACGCCCGCGAACGCCGTCATCCTGGAGGCGGTCGACCTCGCGGCCGAATACCCGGAACCGCAGCAGGTCCGGCTGTTCGACGCCGGGATCGACCTGATCCGCTGCACCCGGGGGCGGGGGCTGATGGTGTGGGGCGGGCGCACCCTGTCCGCCGACCCGCGCACCCGCTACATCGCCCACCGCAGGCTGGTGCACCTGCTGGTGCGGGCCATCCGGCGGGCGGCGGGCCCGCTGGTGTTCGACGTCAACTCGCCCGAGCTGCGGCTGACCCTCGTGCGGGCGCTGACCTCCGTACTCCTGGCGGCCTTCCGCGCCGGTGCGCTCGCCGGTGACCGGCCCGAGCAGGCGTTCCGGGTGGTGTGCGACGACACCAACAACCCGCCAGAACAGGACCCGGGGCAGCTGGTCTGCGAGATCGAGGTCGCCCCGGCCGTCCCCATGGAGTTCATCCGGCTCCGTCTCGTACTCGGCCAGGACCGAGACCTGGAGGTAATCGAGGCATGACCCTGGATCCCCTGCCCAAATACCGCTTCCTGGTCACCCTCGACCCCGGCGACGCCTATCTGCCGCCCGCGCAGGCACTGCTGCTGCCCCTGGCCGCGTCCGGCGCGTTCCAGGAGGTCACCGGGCTCGGCGCGCAGCTGGAGGTGACCAGCTACCCGGAGGGCGGCCGCAACGACTCGGTCCACCAGCTGCCGCTGCGCCACTCCTGGAACCGGATCACGCTCAAGCGCGGCGTGGTCCGCGACCCCGGGCTGTGGTCCTGGTACCAGGCCGGGCTCGCCGACTCGCTGGGCGCCCGCCGCGACGGCGCGGTCATCGTGCTCGGCCCGGACGGGGTGCCCGGCGCGGCCTGGGCCTTCCACGGCGGGCTCGCCGCCAAGTGGAGCGGCCCGGACCTGCACGCGGAGCAGAACGCGATCGCCGTCGAGTCGCTGGAGATCGCCCACGAGGGGCTGACGAAGGTCCTGCAGGACGCCGCGGCGAACGCCCTGTCGCGTCTGAGCCCGGGGAGGTGACCGGCGTGCCGAAGGTGACCATCCACCACTTGGAGGTCCGGTTCCAGGTCGACGGCGACGACGGCGCCGTCTTCACCCGCCTGTTCAACAAGCACATCCAGGCCTGGGCGAAGCTGTACGAGGACCAGTGCGCCCGCGCCGAGCACACCAGGGCCGAACGACGCTTCGGCGACGGGGAGGTGCCGCAATGAGCGTGACACCCGTGTCCTTCGCGAGCCAGGGCGCCGCCCGGGCCCGCTTGGAGATCGTCCGCCCGGTGATCGCCGACGAGCGGAAACGGCGGATCCCGCTGCGGTTCAACCCCACCGACTACAAGCTCAGCAAGAGCAACACGTTCGCCGAGATCACCATCCCCGGCCTGGAGACCCCGCCACTCCAATACGTGCGCGGCGGCACCGAAACCCTCACGGTCCAGGCCCTGGTGGACACCTCCGACACCCTGGAGAACGTACGCACCGCCTACGTCAACGCGCTGCGCGACCTGCTGCGCCCCGACAGCCGCGAACACGCGCCACCGGTCGTCCGCTTCGTCTGGGACGAGGAGGTCTTCACCGGCGTGGTGGAGAAACTCGACGTCAACTACCAGCTGTTCCGGCCGGACGGGGTGCCGCTGCGCGCCATGCTGGACCTCTCGCTCAAGGAGTTCCGTACCGCCGCCGTCCAGGTCGCCGAGACCCCGCGCTCCTCGCCCACGGTCGAGAAGAGCTATGTGGTGCGCCGAGGCGACACGCTCAGCTCCATCTCGGCCGCGCTGTACCGGCGGCCCGACGCCTGGCGGGAGCTGGCGCGCGCCAACGGCATCAGCGACCCGCGCGACCTGCGGCCGGGCCGGGTGCTGACCGTGCCCCGGCTGCCGTGAAGGGGGCCCGATGAGCACCCCGGCACCCGAGGTCGCGTCGCCCGACCGGTACGCGCCCGAGTTCGATGTGCGCATCGAGGGCCTGGAGGTGGACCCGTCCACCAAGAACGACATCATCGACATCAAGGTGAACCGGGACATCGACGAGATGTCCGGGTTCGACCTCACCCTGAACAACTGGGACGACGCCAACCTGCGGTTCAAGCACAGCGATTCGCCGAGCTTCCGGCTCGGCGGCCGGGTCTCGGTCCGGCTCGGCTACGCCGACAAGCTGCTCACCGTCGCCACCGGGACCATCTCCACGCTCAGCCCGAAGTTCACCGATGCCGCCTCGCCCACCGTGCAGGTCAGCGGCGTGGACGGGCTGCTGCGGCTGAAGGACCGCAAGCCCACCGAGAACGAGACCAAGACCTACCGCAATCTGCCCGACTGGCGCATCGCCGAGCAGATCGCCCAGCGCAACCACCTGCGCATCGAGGTCACCAGGGAAGGGCCCACCCACGACCTGGTGGTGCAGAAGAACCAGGACGACGCCACGTTCCTGCTGGAGCGGGCCAAGCGGCTGGACTTCGACTGCTACATCCTCCCCGACCCGAAGACCGGCGAGGACACGCTGTACTTCATCAAGCCGACCGACGGCCGCGACGGCCGCCCGATCCGGCTGTACCGGCTGGCGTATGCGCCGGGGCTGAGCACCGGCCCCACCGGCCAGCCCGCGGGACTCATCCCCAACCTGATCGAGTTCACCCCGACGCTGACGGTGTCCCAGCAGGTCAGCAAGGTCACCGTGCGCGGCTGGGACCCCCGCACCAAGCAAGCCATCGCCTTCACCGCCACTGCCGAGAACCTTCCCGCCGGGCAGAACACGGCCGATGGACAGAGCGGCCCGCAGGTCGCCGAGTCCACCCTGCAGGGCCGCCAGGAGGTCATGGTCGACGCGCCGGTCGGCAGCGATCAGGAGGCCCGCGAACTGGCGATCAGCCTGCTGCGCGAGCGGGCGTACGAGTTCATCACCGCCACCGGCAAGGTGGCCGGACTGCCCGAGCTGCGCCCCGGCGACAACCTGGAGATCTACGGCCTGGGCCGCCGCTTCTCCGGCACGTACTTCGTCAAACGGGTGGAGCACACGCTCAACTCCAGTGGTTTCTTCACGCAGTTCACCGGACGGCGGATCCATCAGGGGGACCAGTGACCATGAGGGGCACGCCACGCGCCCGCTCCACCGACAAGCGCTACTACGGCGTGGTCGAGGCGCTCGTCGTGGAGAACGAGGGCGACGACGAGGGCCAGGTCAAGCTGAAGTTCCCGTGGTTCGACGACACCACCGTCACCGACTGGGTCCGGGTCAGCCAGCTGTACGCGGGCAACGGCTACGGCTCGGTGTTCGTACCCGAGAAAGGCGACGAAGTGCTCGTCGCCTTCGTCCACGGCGACATGCGCTACCCGATCGTCCTGGGCGGCCTCTACAACGGCGCGGACAAGCCGCCGACCGCCCGCACCGACGGCCGCGACCAGAAGACCATCCGGACCAAGCACGGCCACCAGGTGCTCCTGGACGACACCGAGTCCCAGGCCGCCGTACGCATCACCTCCGCAGCCGGACACGTGGTGGAGCTGGACGACCAGGGCAAGACGATCAAGATCACCGCGGCCGAGGGCGGCAGCGTCACCGTCACCGCCCAGGGCGACATCACCCTCAAAGCGCCCAAGGTGACCGTCGATTCGCCCTCCGTCGACCTCGGCGGCGGCGCCACCGAACCCCTCGTCCTCGGCAACGCGCTGCTCCAGGCGTTCAACACCCACACCCACCCCTCCGCCGCCGGGCCGACCGGCCCGCCGACGCCGCCACTCACCCCGGCCGTGCTGGCCAAGAAGGCGAGGACGGCATGAGCGAGGAATTCCTCGGCACCGGGTGGCGGTTCCCGATCCTGCCCGACGCGTCCGGGCGGCTCGGCTACGCCACCGGCGAGGAGAGCATCGAGCACTGTCTGCGGGTGCTGCTGCTCACCGGCACCGGCGAGCGCGTCATGCGGCCCGAACTGGGCACCCGCGCCCATGAGTTGCTGTTCGCGCCGGGCAGTGTGCAGAACCTGCGCGACCTGGAACACTCGATCGCCGCCGCCGTCCGCGACCACGAGCCGCGCGTGGACCTGGAAGAGGTCCGCGCCGAGGCCGACCCGGCCGACGAATCGCGGATCACCGTCTCCGTCGTCTACCGCATCCGGCGCAGCAACACCAAGGCCAACCTGGTGTTCCCGTTCTACACCGGGCTGACCGACCTCACGGGCTCCACCGGCCTCACCGGGGGGACGTCATGACCCTGCCCGCGCCCAAGCTGGACGACCTCACCTGGGCCGACATGATGGCGGCCATCCGCCGCCGCATCCCCGCCGAGTCCGACGGCACCTGGACCCTGCACGCGCCCGTCGACCCCGGCGTCACCCTCCTCGAACTCTTCGCCTACCTCCTCGAACAGCGGCTGTACTGGCTCGACCAGGTGCCGGACGCGCTCGTCGTCGCCATACTGCGCCTCCTCGGCCTCGAACCCCCGCGCCCCGCCCGCCCCGCCGCCACCGTGCTGCGCCTCGCCGCCCGGCAGGAGGACACCGACGTACCCGTGGTCCCCGCCGGGACCGCGCTGACCCGCGACCCCACCGGCCGGATCGTCTTCACCCTCGACGACGAGGTGGCCGTCCTGCCGCTCGCCGAGGGCGGCGAGATCACCGTGTGGACCGACCGCGACCGCACGGCGGACCTGCGGGCCCGGCGCGGCATCGCCCTGCTCGCGAGCGACGGCGCCCCGGCCGAGGCCCGGTTCACCCTCCCGCTCACCGGGGCGCACCCCGCGCCCGGCCCGATCGGCCTGCTGATCGAGCTGGACGCGCCCGCCGCGTCCGTACCGTCGTGGCTGCCGGGCGCGGCCGACGGGGTGCCGCCGCCCGCCGAGCTGACCTGGTCCTGGTTCCGGCCGGGTACGGACATCACCGGCGGCTTCGAGAAGGTCGAGGACGGCACGGCCGGGCTCCGCCGCTCCGGCGTCGTGCGGCTGCATCCCCCGGCCGACTGGACCACCGAGGACAGCGGGCTGCTGCTGTCGACCCCGGCCGCCACCTACGCGGCCCCGCCCCGGCTCCTCCAGCTCGCCGTCAACGTGTCCGCCGCACACCACCGCACCCACCGCACCGCGAGCGGCGCCGACCTCCACGAGCAGATCACCGCCTGGCTCCGGCTGCCCGGACAGCATCTCGTCCTGCCGGACGCCGCCGACCGCCTCCTGGAGGCCGCGCTGAGCCTGGCGGGCCAGGAGTGGCAGCCGGTCCCGGACTTCACCTTCGGCGCACCGGCCGACCGGACCTTCGTGCTCGACCGGGCCGAAGGCGCGCTGGTGTTCGGCGACGGACTCACCGGGCGCATCCCCCGCCCCGACCCGGACGTGCGGGTCGCGTACGTCACCGGCGGCGGCCGGGACGGCAACGGCGGCATGACCGGCAACTGGCTCCCGGCCGAGGACATCCCGGCAGCGGGAGCGGTATCGGCCGCCAACCTCGTACGGGCCGAAGGCGGCGCGGACCCGGAGACGATTCCCCAGGCGCGCCAGCGCGCGGCCGCCTCCCTCGGCGAGGTGACCCGCGCCGTCACCGCCGACGACTTCGTCACCCTCGCCCGTACGACCCCGGGCGTCGCCGTCGCCCGCGCCTACCCGGCCCTCGGCAGCCACCCCGGCTTCCCGTGCGCCACGGTGCCCGGCGCGGTGACCGTCCACATCGTCCCCGCCGCACCCCGGGACGACCTCGGCCGCGAGGACTTCGTGGCCGCGCCCGTACCCGACCCGGGCATGCTGCGCGCGGTCGCCGCCCGCCTGGAAGCGGCGCGGCTGCTCACCTCCGAGATCTTCGTCCGCGCGCCCCGCTACCGCGATGTCGCCCTGCGCGTCGACCTGTCCGGCGACCCGGCCGACCGCACCCGCGTGTCCGCCGTCGTCACCGAGGCGCTGCGCCGCTTCCTCGACCCGCTGGCGGGCGGCGACGACCAGGATGGCTGGCCCTTCGGACAGCCACTGCGCCCCTCGGCCTTGCTGCGCGCCGCGCAGCGGGCGCTGGGCGACCTCGCGGACATCGCCGCCGTCGCGATCGGTCTCGACGGAGCCGAAGCGGCCGAGACATGCGACGAAGTTCCCCTCGGCGCCGGGGAGTTGCCTGTTCTGCGCACGGTCCGCACCCGGATCGTGCCCGCCGTCGAACCGGGGGAGGGGCTGACATGACCGGCGACGTGTGGTGGGAGCGGGACGCCCGCGAAGAGGAGCGGGCGGACGGGCGGACCGTGCCAGGACCCGGGCCGACCGGCGTCCAGCCCGAACTCGTCGACGCGACCCGCGAGGCGGTCCGTACCGCCGTACGCGGCCGCATCGCGGGCTACACCCCGGACTGGACCGACCCCGACCGGCAGGACGCCGGGGTCGCGCTCGTCCGCCTCTTCGGCACCCTCGCCGAACCCGTACTCGGCCGCGTCAACCGGCTGCCGGAGAAGGTGCTCGCCGACCACCTGGCCACGGCGGGCGTGCGGCGGCGCCCGCCCGGCGCGGCGGCCGCGCTCCTGGAGTTCACCGTCAACCCGCCCGACGGCTCCTCCGTGCTCGTCCCCGCCGGGTTCCAGAGCGCCGCCTCCACCCCGGCCGGGCAGGTCGTCTACGAGACGGACCAGGACCTCTACGCCACCCCGGCGACCCTCGGCGCCCTCGCCGTCCAGGAGTCCGGACGGCTGGAGACCCTGCCGCTGGGGCCGTCCGGGCCCAGCCGCCCCTTCGCGCCCTTCGGCCGGGACCCCGAACCCGGCAACGGGCTGTGGATCGGACTCGCCGGACCGGCCGGACCCTACCCGCGGCTCTCCCTGGGCTTCGTGGTCGTCGCCGCGCCGCCCGCGCCCGCGGCCTCCGGCGGGCTCGTACCCCTGCCGCTGCCGCCCGCGCCGCTGTTGCGCTGGGACGTCCTGGACGGCACCCGGCTCGTCCCCGCCGAGGTGCTGCGGGACTCCACGGCCGGGCTCAGCGCGAACGGCACCGTCGAGCTGAGGGTGCCGCGCTCATGGCAGCCGGGCAGCCCGCCCGGCACCCGGCCCCGCCCCCTGCTGCGCTGGCTGCGGCTGCGCATCGCCCACGGCGCCTTCCCCGGAACCGCGCCCGTCCTGTCCGGGCTGCGGCTCAACGTGGTCACCGCCACCGCCGCCCGCACCATCCGCGACGAGCCGCTGCAGCCCGTCCAGGACGCCGCGGCGACCGGGCGGCGGCGCATGAAGCTCAGCCAGGTGCCCATCCTCGCCGGGTCGGTGGTCATCGAGGTGGACGACGACACGGGCGGCGACGTGTTCGGCACCAGCGCGGGTACCAGCGCCGGAACCTCCAGCCGGTGGCGCGAGGTGGAGAGCCTGGCCGGATACGGCGCCGACGACCGGGTGTTCACCGTGGACCACGACACCGGCGAGGTGACCTTCGGGGACGGCGTCAACGGCGCGGCCGTCCCGCCCGGCTTCCGCAACGTCCGCGCCGTGCGCTACCGCGTGGGCGGCGGCAGCGCGGGCGCCGTACGGGCGGGAGCCGTCAGCGGAGTGGTGACCGCGCTGCCGTTCGTCACCGGCGTGGCCAACCCCTTCCCGGCCTCCGGCGGAACCGACGCCGAACCCGACGCCGACGCCATGCGCCGAGGCGTCGGCGAACTGCGGGCCCGTGGCCGGGCCGTGGCCCCCGCCGACTACGGGCAGCTCGCCCTCCGCGCGCCCGGCGCCTCGGTGGCCCGCGCCCGGGGCGTGCCCGGACTGCACCCCGACTTCGCCGGGGCGCCGATCCCCGGCGTCGTCGGAGTCCTCGTCGTACCGCCCGTACCGCCGGACGGCGACACGGGCGATCCGCCCGTCCCCACCGCCGCGACCCTGCGGGCCGTCGCCGACTTCCTGTCCCGTGAGGCCGCCCCCGCCGGGGTCACCGTGGTGGCCGCCCCCGCGCCGTACCGCCGCGTCGGCGTGGAGTCCTGGGTCACGCTCGACCCGGACCTAGACCGGGCCGCCGTCCTCGCCCGGGCGGGCGACGCGGTACGCACCTATCTGGACCCGCTGCGCGGCGGGGAGGACGGCGCGGGCTGGCCGTTCGGCGGCGCGCTGCGGCACACGGCGCTGGTCCGGGCGCTCCTCGCGGTCGACGGGGTGCTGGCCGTCACCCGGCTCTCGCTGACCGTCGACGGCATGCGCCTGCCGCCCTGCACCGACCACGCTCTCCCGCCCCACACCCTCGTCTGGCCGGAGCGCCCGCTGCTGATCCCGGTAGGAGACCAGCCATGACGTGCACCCCCCACCCCGCGACCTTCCGGCTGCTCGACGCCTACACGGGCTGGGACGAGCAGGAGACGCACGGCACCGTCGGTTTTGACGACCCGTCCGGCCTCCGCCTCGCCTACGGCGGCAGCGTGCCGGAAGGCCCCACCCGCGGCCAACTGCTGCCGTGGTTCCCCGACCCCCGCCTCGCGCCCGGGTGCGGGCCGTGCGCCTGGTACCTCCTCGTCCCCGGTGAGCGGCGGCTGCTGCGCCGCGACGCCTGCGGCGCCTTCACCCCCGTCTGGCCGCCCGGCTGCGACCCCGGCCTGCTGCGCGCCCCGGTCTCGGTCGCCGCGCGCGGACACCGGCTGACCGTGGTGGACTCCGGCCGCGTCCTGGTGTGGCGCCGCGAGGGCGCGCAGCTCGCCGGGGTGATCCGCGCCGAGCGGGCCCGCTGGGCCGCCCCGGCTCCCGGCGACGAGATACTGGTGGCCTGTCAGGGCAGCACGGTCCTGCTGCGGTACGACCAGGCGGGCCGCTTCCGCGGGGTGCTCCGTACCGGAGCGCGCGGCGAGGTCGTCGGCCTGCGCACCGGACCGGAGCGCAGCGTATGGCTGCTCACCGACGACGGCGGACGGCTCACGATCCACCGGGGCGGCCACCGGGGCCCCTTCCGTACCGTCACGGTCGACGAACTGGCCGCCGCCCTGCCGCCGTCCGCGCTCACCTCGGCCGGTGACGACGGGTTCTGCCTGCACGAGCAGGGCCCGGACAGCCCCGCCACCACCTGCTACACCTGGCAGGGCCTGCCCCGGGACCCCGGACCGTCCGCCACCGACGCGTACGAGACCAGCGGTTCGTACGTCACGACCCTGATCGACAGCGGGATCTCGCGGTGCCGCTGGCACCGCGTCCGCGTGGACGCCGACGTGCCCGACGGGACGACGGTCGCCGTGGCCATCGTGGTGAGCGAGGACGGGCGGTACGAGGACAGCGACTGGCAGACCTCGGCCCCGGGCATCACCGACTTCCTCGTCGACCAGCCGCCCGGCCGCTTCCTGCGGCTGCGGCTCCGGCTCCTCGGCGACGGCGCCACGACACCGGTCGTACGCCGGATCCGCCTCGACTTCCCCCGGGCCACCAGCGCCGATCTGCTGCCGCCCGCCTTCCGCCAGGACCCCGCGGCCGACGACTTCACCGAACGCTTCCTGTCCCTGTTCGACGCCACGCTCGCCCAGCTCGACCGGGTCATCGAGCGGTATCCGTCCCTCCTGGACCCCGCCGGGGTACCCGACCGGGTGCTGCCGTGGCTGGCCGGGCTGCTGGGCCTGTCGTTCGAGGCGGGCTGGGACGCCCGCACCCGGCGCGCGCTGCTGGCCGCCGCCCCGGAGCTGTACCGGCGCCGGGGCACACCATGGGCGCTGCGGGAGGCGGTGCGCATCGTGTTCGGCGTGACCCCGGTCATCGACGAGCTGGCGACGGACCGCCGCTGGGCCCACCTGCGCACGGCCATCGGAGGCCCGGGCCAGGGGCCGGGGAAGGACCAAGGGCTGGGCGCCATAAGGCTGTTCGGCCGCTCCGCGAACCGGTTCCGGGTCGGCGGCTCGGCACTGGGCGCGGCGCCGCTGCGCGCGTTCGGCGCCCCCGACAGCGACCCGTTCACCGCGCACGCCCACCGGTTCCGGGTGGCCCTTCCCGCCGGATCGGCGGACGGGACGGCGCTCGCCCGGCTGGTGGAGCGGCAGGCGCCCGCGCACACGGTGGGGTCGGTACGGACCGGCGGCGCGGGGTTCGTGGTCGGGTCGCGGTCCACGGTCGGTGTGGACACCGCGTTCGTCCCGCTGCCCGCGCCCGTACTGGGCGGCGCGCGCCCCCTGCGGCTGAGCCGCGACGGGGTGCTGAGGCCGGGACCAAGAGGATTGCGCCGAGGGGTGGGCGTGGGAGTCGTCTCCGCCGTCGGTGTGCACACACAGGTGTCGTGAGAGGACGGGGCATGACGGAGACAGAGACATCACGGTCAGGCACGGAGGGGTTCGACGCGCCACCGCTGCGCCGACTGCGGTACTTCCACGGCCAGATGCTGGGCGCCCGGGACTTCCAGCGCGAACAGGACTACCACCGCGAGAAGTTGAAGCTGCGCATGCGCGCCCTGCTCGGCTACGGCGTGGTGTGCGGCCTCCACGTGGAACCTGCGCGGCGGGACGAGGACGACTGCCCGCCGGACGACGGCGGGGAAACACCCTCGGTCGAGCAGAGCGGTGCCGAAACCGGTGCCGAAGAAACGCCGCGGCACCACCGGCGCCGGGCCAAGGTGACGATCACCCCCGGCCTCGGCGTGGACTGCGACGGCAACGAGGTCGTGGTGCGCGGCGGCTGCGTCATCGACCTGTGGAAGGCGCTGCCCCCGCACGAACGGGAAACCGACACCGTCTGGGTCGGCGTCGAGTACGCCGAGCGGCCCGTCGAGCCCACCCGCGCCGTCTACAACGACGCCTGCGCGGACACCTCCGACTGCGAGTTCGGCTGGACGGAGGAGTGCTACACAGTGCGGGTCACCGGGTGCGAGCCCCCGGCCGACGAACGCTGCGACACCTGCTGCTCGCCCTGCGAGCACAAGGTGCTCTGGCTGGCCAGGATCGACTGCGTCGACTGGTACGAGCCGGTGCGGTGCGACCAGATCCATATGAACGTACGCCGCGCCTTCGGCCGCCACGTGCCCACCGTGATCACCGGCATCAACTGGATCCACGGATACACCTACACCATCGACGAGGCCAAGGCCCTCCTCGGCACCCAGGATGAGGACGGCGGCCTCGTGGTGCGGTTCTCCTCCGGCGTACGGACCGACACTCTGCGGCCCGGCGTGGTGGAACTCCAGGTGATCGAGGGCGGCAGCGGACGCAACGCCTCCACCTGGTACATGGGCGGCAGGTTCGCCGAACCGGACCTGGAGACCGAAGACGGGTGCGGCGAGTTCACCCAGGAGTTCCGCTACCGCCAGACCACTCGCGAGACGCTGCAGGACGGCGACCGCGTACTGATCACCGTCCGGGCCGCGTTCATCCTCGACCGCTGCTGCCGCCCGGTCGACGGCACCCACGTCGGCGGGCGCGTACCGACCATCGACGACCACAACACCCGGTCGGCCGCGCACGGCGGCGGCTGCGACCTCCCACCCTCGGGCATCGGCCCCTGGACGTCCGGCACCGGAGCGGGCGGGGACGTCTTCGAAAGCTGGTTCTTTGTGAAGGAGCGCTGATCATGCGAACAGACTGCGGATGCGGCTGCGGTGGCGACGCCACCCGGACCTCCGCCTTCGTACGTCCTCGCTTCTTCGCAGGGCAACTGCTGACCGAGGACGATCTCAGCCTGCTGCTGGACTACACGACGGCGAAGCGCAGACTGCACAACCGGTCGCTCTACGGGCCGGGCGTCATCTGCGGCCTCGGCGTCACCTGCGACCCGTGCGGCGGCGGAACCGTGGCCGTCCATCCCGGGCACGCCCTCGACTGCGCCGGAAACGACATCGTCGTGTCCTGCACGGAACGCGTCGACGTCCGGGCCCTGGTGCAGGAGCGGCGCATCAGCGCCCTCGGCGTGGACTGTGGCGAGGACTGCGACGATGAGGGGGACCGGCGCTACGGGCTCTACGTGCGCTACCAGGAGCTGCCCGTCGAACCGGTGGCCCCGTACGCCACGGAGGAGCCCTGCCCCTCGCCCGGATGCGTGCCTTCCAGGATCCAGGAGGGGTTCCGCTTCGTCGTCAAGTGCGACGACTCCGAGGACCACCGCCACAACCCCGGCACCCGGCTCCTCGCGAGCATCGGCGACCTCCCGCGCGCGGACCGGGCCCGCACCCGCGACCGGCGGCTCAGCCTGTACACCGACGCCCTTAACCTCGCCTCGACCGGCATCGGCCGCACCTTCCGCTTCGACGCCGCCGACGCCCAGCGGTACGCCACCGCCCTCGCCTGGCTGCGCGCGAACGCGGCCGGAGAGGGCCCGCCGCCCCCGCCGACGGCCCGCGAGATGACCGAGCACGTGCGCGCGCTCGCCGCCGCCGTCGCCCGGTTCGACACCTACGACGCGGCCGGGCAGGGCCAGCTCCGGCATGACTACCCCGACCTCGCCACCGTCCAGGAGGCCCGAGGCGTCCTGGGCACGGCGTGCGAACGGCTCCGATCCGCCGACGCGGAGGCGGCGTGGCCCGACCCGCTGCACGCCACGATCGCCCACGCCGTCGTCACCGAGACCGCGGCCCGGGTCGTACCGCAGCGCGGAAACGAGGACGCGCCACTCGAACTGCGCATGCTCGCCCAGGGCACCCCGCTCGGCCACGCGCTGCGGGTGGAGTTCCGCGCGGACCTCGGCCTGATCCGCGAGTGGCTGCTGTGCCGCCTGGACCAGGCCGACGGCCTCGCCGACTGCGCGCTGCGCACGGACGTCGCCGCCGCCGACGTACCACCGCCCCTGCCCGCCCCGCCACCGGACAGCACCGAGACGGCGACCGTCGCCGAGGTGCAGCAGATCGCGGAAGCGGCCGCGACGCTGTCCACCGCCCTGCGCCGGTTCCTGACCGACGCGGCGTGCGCCACGCTCAACCCGCCGTGCGGCGACTGCACCGACACCGATGTCCTGCTCGCACGGGTGGAGCTGGACGGCTGCGACGTCGTACGGGTCTGCTCCGCCACCCGGGAACAGGTGCTGCCCGGCGGCTCGGCCTACGGCGAATGGCTGCCCAAGCTCTACCGGCTGCGCGAACTCGCCGAGCGCGTGTGCTGCGCACCCCTGCCGCGGTACCAGAAACCCACCCTCCCGACCGAGGGCCCGGTGGCGCGCCCGTACGCGGACGGGCTGCTCGGCGACTGGCCACGCGGCGGCGACCTGGAGGAGATGCTGTCCCTGCTGCTGACCCCCGCGCCCGGCGAGACACCGCCCAAGGCGCTGCACGAACAGGTCTACACGACCCCCAGCGAAGTCACCGACAGCATGCGGGAACTCGCCCGGCTCAGGACCCAGGTCGCCGACCTCACCGCCGCCGTGGAGGGCCTGCGCGCCCACCTGGGCAGCACCGAGACGCAAGTGGCCCACCTGGAGGAACACCTCGGGCCGCGCGACGACACGCCGGACCCGGACCCGGACGAGGGCGGGGGAGCGGACCAGGCGCCGGATCGTTCGGACGCGCCCGCCAAGCCCCCGGCCAAACGCACCCGGTCGCCCCGCCCCCGTACCCAGAAGCCCGGTGAGACACCATGACGGGCCCCCTGCGCCCCGCCTTCCACGAGGGCCAGGTGCTCGCCGCCGCCGACCTGTCGGCCACGGTCGAGTACGCACGCGGAAGCGCCGCCCGACACGCCCGCCACCTGCACGAGTGGGGCGTCGTCGAAGGCCTCGCCCTCGCCACCCAGCCCCGCACCGACCCACTGACCAACGCCCGCTATACGGAGGTGAGCGTCGCGGCGGGCATCGCCGTCGACGGAACCGGCCGCGAGCTGGTCGTCACCGATCCGGTCGTGCTGCGCGAGAGCGACTTCGAAGAGGTCAACGGCGCGGACCAGCCCACGGACGAGCCCTACCCGGTCTTCCTCACCTCCGCCGACCGCGAACCGGCCCAGCGGCCCGGACCGGTCTCCTGCTCCGGCAGCGCCACCAAGACCCGGGTGGAGGAGTCGTACCAGATCCTCTTCGGCCGCCTCGGCGACGAGCGGCTGGTCGCGGAGCAGCGGCCGCCCGCCATCGGCGCCCCACCGGCCGACCCGCCCGCCCGCTGGCTCGTCCTGCTCGGCTACGTCCGCTGGACGGACGGCCACTTCAGCGGCGTCGAGACCACGGCGCGCGGTGTCGGGGTCCGTTACGCGGGCGTGCGCGCGGACACCGTATCGGCCCGGTCGGGCGCGCTGACCCTGCGGACCGGCGCGGAGGCCGAGGAGGGCAAGCCCGCCCTCGTCCTGACCGGCGGCGACACACCGAACCTGGTCTTCGGCCTCTACCAGGGCAGCGGCACGGTCGCACCCCTGATGACGCTCGCCGCCAACGGCAACCTGACCATCGAGGGCAGCTTCAGCGGCCGGATGCCCGCCGGGAGCACCCTGGTGGCATCCGGCACCGCCACCGACGGCATGCTGCTGCCCCTGCCGTCCGGCATCACCCCGGAACAGGTCGCGGACGGCCGGGTCGTGATCCACGTCCAGCTGACCCCGCGCATACCGCCCCTGCCGGAGGCGACGCTCTACAGCCCGGTGGAGGCCGCCGTGGACGCCGACCGCCGGGTCCGGTGCCGGGTGCGCCTGCACAACCCCCTGGTCACCCCGGCCAAGGTGACCGAAGCGCCCGGGGCGGTCGACTTCCTCGTCGTGGCGACGGTCGCACCAACGAACGGCGGTGGCTGACGATGGCTCTTACCGTGGTGTACGCGGCCGACACCGGCCACGTCGTGGGCGCGCTGGCCCTGACCGGTACCGCCACCGCCGCCTTGCCCGAGGCGGCCGACCTCGTCGGGTCCGCGCTGCCGCTGCGCGTCGCCCTGGGCGACGGCCGCATCGCGACCCTCCCACTGAGCGCCAGGGAACTGGCCGTGGCGGCCGTTGACGACGAACCGGGCGCCCTCGCGGAGCCGTTGGCCTTTGGCGTCGAGGTGACCACTGACGGCAAACCCAAACCGGCGCTGGTGCGCCTCGCGTCGTGGCCCGACGACATCGCGCTGGCCACCGACGGGCTCACCCTCACCGTGAAGGTCGCCGTGGCGCGCCCGACGCCCGTGGTCGCCCTGGTGTCCGACGAGCAGAACACCCATGTGCTCGCGGGAGAGATCCCCGCCCAGCAGACCCAGGTGAAACTGCCGGTGACCCTCGTCGCGGGCGATGTCCACGGTGTGCTGGTGCTCGCCGCGGGCTGGGCGGGCCACCTGACCGTGGAGAAGGTGACATGAGCGCCCCCACCGCGCCGGACACCGGCGAGACCGGAGGTCCCGGTGAGATCACGGTGCACCGCTGCACCGTGACCGTGGTCCGGCGCGGTGGGTGGAGCTGGGGGCCCGATCCACGCGGCCTCGTCCGCCACGTAGTGGACTCCCTCCCCGAGCTGCTGGCGGACCACTTCGCCGAGCGGCTGGGGGCGGACGGACCGGACGTGGAGATCACCGAACCCCTGACCGTCACGGTCCGGCCGGGCCGGACGGGCAGCACCGGCCGGGCAGCGAGCGGCGGGCCGCCCGTCGAGGTCCACTTCGCACCCGTGCCGATGGTGGAGATCCCCGCCGACACGCCCGACGCTGACCCCTACGCCGTGTCCTTGGAGGAGTCCTTCGCCGCGGCCCCCATCCCGCCGACCGCACCGAGCGCCGCAGCACTCTTCGCCGAACTCGCCGAGCGTGGCGAACTGGACGCGCTGCTCGCGCTGTTGCCGGAGGAGTCCGTACGGGCGTATCTGCCCGCCCTCCTCGGCGCCGACGACGCGACGGCCGCCCGGCTGCTCGCCGAACTCGTCGTACGGACCTTCGCCACCGGGACCGCCGAAGCGCTGCCCGAGCCGTTGCGCACCGCCTTCGCGGCCGTCGGCACCGACACCGCCGACCTGCCCCGGGCCCTCGCCGCGTACGTAACGTCGGCAACCCCCGACGAGACGCTACGGCTGGCCCGCACCCTGGCCGCCACACCCGGCCCCTCCACCCAGCCATTCCCTCCGGACCGCACCACCGATCCGCCACCCAGCACCACAGACGGCGACACCAGCGCGGTGGAGCCCAAGGCGGCGCGCGCCACACCGATGGTGCAGCGCACCACCGGCGAGGTACGGGTGTGCTCCGCGCTGCCCTTCCTCCTCGCCGGACCCCTGGCCCGGATCGGATACCTCGACGCGATCGGCCCCGCCCTGGCAGGCCTCGAACTCGCCGAGGACGCACCGCTGTTCGCGGCGGCGCTCGCGTACAAGGTGCTGGGCGCGACCGCGCGCGGCTGGCGCCGCACCGAACGGGACGGCGAGGCCGCGGCCGCCTTCGCCGGTCTCCACCCACCCGTCGCCGAAGAACACCTGACCGCCTTCGCCCGCCAGGTGCGCCCCGCGCTCCCGGTCCTCGACGGCGTCCTGGCGCTCTCGGTGTGCCGTGGCCACGACCCCGCCGATCCGCTCCTGATCACCGGCGCCGACGACGCGCTCCTCCTCGCCGACGCCCAGGGCATGTTCCCCATCGCCTGGGCCACGGACGCCGCCGGGCTGCTGCCGTACTGGCAGGCGTCCGGGCGGCCGACCGTACTGCTCTGCGACGGACCCCTGCCGCCCGGCACCCTGCGCGACCTGGCCACGGGAGGCGTGCCGTTCCTCACCGGCGTACGGCCGCTGCGCGGCGATCCGGTGGCGCGGCTGCCCTGGCGCACCCCGCTGTGGACCGCCGTGGGCGCGACCCCGGACCTGCGGCTCGCGGCCGAACTGCCCGCCCACGCCGAGCGGTTCGCGGACCTGGTCACCGCCCTGGTCTCCGAGCGCCGGGCGGTACCGCTCGCACCGGACCGAGGCCTGGAACGCACCGTCACCCTGGCCGCGGCCCTCGGACTGGCCACGATCGCCTGGACGCTCTGGCGCGACCGTGAGACACCGGATCCGCTGCTGGCCCTGCGCCGCTTCGCCGACCTGGAGGCCACCGTGCGGTTCGAGGCCGAGGCCGTCCGGGTCCGCGTACCGATGGGACGGCGCCACACGGACCTCCTGCGCGGCGGGCTGCTCGCCGACGTACCCGACGTGGTCTGGCTGGGCGGCCGGACCCTGACCTTCTCGGCCGGGTGAGGCACATGGGCGAACCAGCGGTCGAGCACCTGCGCCTCCGGCTGGCCGACGTACACCGGGCCCTGCACGTCGCCGTCGAACGGCAGGCACAGCTGGCGGCCCGGCTCACCCGGCCGGACCTCACCCCGTACTGCGTCACCGACGAACAGGTCGGCGTCCTCCTCGGCGAAGTGCACGCCTTCAGCGACACCATGGCCGCGCCGTACGCCCCCCGGCGGCAGGAGCCGGAGCCCGAACGTGACCTGCGGCGGCGCGCGTCCGCCGAGGGCACCACGCTGCCGCTGGACGCCCTCGCCACCCGCTTCGGCCTGACCCGCGCCGAGCAGGACGCGCTGCTGCTGGTCGCCGCGCCCGAACTGGACCGGGGCTACGAGCGGATCTACGCCTACATCGTGGACAACCTCAACCGCCGCCTCCCCAGCGTCGAACTGCTGGTGACCGTGGGCGCGGGCACCGGCGCCGACAGCGCGCCCGCCCGCCTCGCCCTGCGCCGCTCCCTCGGCCCCGCCGGGCCCCTGCGCCGGTACGGCCTGCTGCGCGCCCATGGCGAGGCCCCGGTCGAGCTGGCCCAGGAACTGGTCCTCAGCCCCGGGGTGCTGGACTTCCTGCTGGGCTGGGGCGGCGACGTCGGACTGCTCGGCCACGATCCCGGCGATGTCGCGCCGCCCGAACCGCGCGTCCTGTCCCCGCATCTGTCCTCGGACCGGCTCATCCGGCTGGGCCGCGCGCTCGGCTCCGGCGATATCGACCTGGCCGGGCTGTGGGGGTGCCCGCCGGGCGGCCAGCTCGACGCCGTCCAGGCCCTGGCCCGGGCCGCCGGAACACCGCTGCGGACCCTGACCGCCGACCCCGAGGCCGACCTGCGGATCGCCGCCGCGCTGGGCGCGGTGCTGTGGATCCCCACCGACGACCTCCACGGCGAGCAGCAACGGCCGCACGCCGACGCGATCTCCGCCGCGCTGCCGCGCTCACGCGTACCGGTGTGCCTGACCGGCCTGAAACCCTGGCGCCCCGCAGGCCTGCTCGCCGCCCGCGCCTACGCCGAACTCACCGTCCCCACACCGAAGTTCACCGACCGCCGGGCCATGTGGTCGGCCGCGCTCCCGGACCTGGACGGGCCGCTCCTCGAAGACCTCGCCGTCCGGTACCGGATGAGCGGCGGCGAACTGCGCGCCGTCGCCTCGGTCGCGGACGCCGGGGCCCGGCTCGCGGGCAACGGACACCCGGAGCCGGTCGCCGACCACGTCGAACCCGCCATCGCCACTGTCACCCGGGGGCGCAGCGGCAGCGCCGTCCACTCCATCGTGCCCCGCCGCACCGTCGACGACCTGGTCCTGCCCGACGTCCAGTTCCGCCAGATCCTGGAGATCGCCTCGGCCTTCCGCGCCTGGCCCCGGATCTCCGAGAGCTGGGGCTTCGCCCGCCGCTCCGGACACGGCGGAGTCAAGGCGCTCTTCACCGGGGAGCCCGGTACCGGCAAGACCATGTCCGCCGAGATCGTCACCGGCATGCTGGGCCTGGAACTCCTCAAGGTGGACCTCGCCCAGGTCGTCTCCAAATGGGTGGGGGAGACGGAGAAGAACATGGAGACCGCGTTCCGCCAGGCCGAGGAGAGCCAGGCGGTGCTGCTCTTCGACGAGGCCGACGCCCTGTTCGGCAAGCGCGGCGAGGTCAAGCACGGCACCGACCGGTACGCCAACCTGGAAGTCGGCTACCTCCTGCAACGCCTGGAGGCCAGCGACGGACTGGTGATCCTCACCAGCAACCTCAAGGACAACATCGACCCGGCGTTCACCCGCCGCTTCCACTTCGTCGTCCACTTCCCCCGCCCGGCCGCCGCCGAACGCCGCAGACTGTGGCGCATCGCCTTCCCGCCGGAGGCCCCCCTCGCCCCCGACGTGGACCTGGACGCCCTGGCGCGCCTCGACATGACCGGCGCGGGCATCACCGCGGCGGCCCGCACCGCCGCGCTCTCGGCGGCGGACGGCGACAGCGCTACGATCGGGATGCGCCATATCGTCCGCGGCGTGGCACGCCAGTTCCAGCGCGAGGCCCGCCTGCTCCGCCCGGCCGAACTGGGCCCCCACGCCCACCTCCTTGACGACGCGACCCAGGGGTGACCGCCGATGCTGCCCACCGAACCCCCGCTCTCCCTGCACCGCCTGGTGGCCCCGATCCCACCGGCCCGAACCCCGGAAACCGCGGCCGCCACCCACCAGACCCCGGCCCCGGCTCCCGCCGCGCCGCAGTCGGCGACCCCGCTCGACCGCCTCCTGGCGGTGGGCCAGAACCAGGTGGGCAACGCGGCGGTGGCGGCCCAGGCGAACGCCGTCCCGCACCCGCCGGTCGTGGTGGCGGTGGTGGCGCCGAAACCGAAACCCGCTCAGCCCTCCTGACCCTCCGTGCCCTCCTGGCCCCCGGCCGCCTTCCGTCGCAGCTCCTCGACCAGTTCGAGGGAGGCGCGCGCCTGCTCCACCTCCCCGCGGTCCACCGAGCCAGCGCCCCGGTTCCACGGCTGCCGCGACTCCTCGTCGAGCCGTCGCGCCTCGTCGGCGTGGACCTCGTACAACACGTCGAGCAGGGAATCCCCGCAGCGCACCGCCTCGGCGTCGCGCACCTCGCTGTAGGGGTAGGCCGCCGCGCGGAGACAGAACGCCGTGGGACGCCCCGCTCGCAGCTCCTCGATCCGGTAGCACACGATGTGGTCGTCCCCGGCTGAGGTGGCCGCCGGAATCTGCACCAGCGGCAGCAGGTCGGGGTCCAGGGCCAGGACCAGCAGTTCGGTGTCGGCCAGCGGTCCGGGTACGTCGGCGGGGCCGCCCTGGCCGGGCGGGACGGCCAGCTGCCAGGGCTGGTTGGCGAAGAAGGCCAGCAGATCGAGGGCGGACAGTCCCGCGCCGGCGAGGACGAAGACCTCTTCGGGGAAGTCGGCGCCGTAGCATTCGCGCAGCACCTCGCGCGGCCCCAGCCCGCTCTCGTACAGCGCCCGCGCCAGGCGCGTCATCGAGGCGTAGTCGTCGCGCGACGCCGCCTCCCGCAGCCGTCCGACGGTCTCCGGGTTCACTGCGCGTCTCCTCCGCTCTCCGGTGCGTCCTTCATGGCCTCGTCGAGGGCCGTGCGGACACTCTCCCAGTAGGTATGCAGTTCGGGGGCGGTCATCGCCTTGATGATGTCCGAGGTCAGATCGTGGGCCCGCTGGGCGGCCTGTTTGCGCCGCTCGTCGCCTCCCGAGCCGCGGACGAGCCGCTCGACGGCCGTCGCCAGCTGTTGCAGCTCCGCCTGGATGCTCGGGCTCTGCGCGGTCAGCCGGGGCGTGTCGGCCATGAGCATCGCCACGTTCTCGATGTGGACGAAGACGGTGTCCCGCAGTGTGAACCGCAGCCTCTTGGACATGCCGGGATTGGCGTGGAAGTACTCCCGGGAGAGGGTGTGGGCGCTGGTGTAGGACTGCGACTGGATGATGAGCGCGTACATCCGGTGCGCCACGCGGATGGCCTCCTCCGCGCCGCCCTTGCCCCGCATCTTGCCCCGGTCGGCCAGGTGGACGTCCGACGGTTCCACGGTCAGTCCGCGGTCCCGGTCTCCCGGCTCCGGGCTCGTGGTGGTGGACGCCCCCGGGGCGTAGGCGACGGGCAGCTCCTCGCCGAAGACCTCCATGTACCGGATCCGCAGGGTGCGTCCCTCCGCGCTGCCGATTCCGTAGAGCCCGCCCTGGATCTGGCGCAGGGCGGCCAGCCGGCTGTTCTGGAAGAGGCCGTCCGGCCGCTTCCGGTCCCACGCCTTGATCAGCATGTTCGGCTCGGTCGGGTAGAGCATCTGAGGGAACTTCTTGCCGATGACGACGCGGATCGCCCGGTCCAGCTCGTTGGCGAGCAGCGTGAGCTGCTTGGGGCGCTGGTCGCCCTCCGGGCTCCAGTTGAAGCCCTTGAAGCGGTAGCCGCCGATCGTGATCTGCGGATGGCTCTCCATCGCGTCCAGGATCTGCTTGTACGCGGCGAGGACGCCCGTCGTCTCGGACACCGCGACCCCGGTGTCGGCGTCCTGGCCCAGGATGTGGACCTGGTCGTTGGCGTGCGACAGGATGGCCGTCGCCTTCTCGGTGTACGAGGAGTTCGTCACCTCCTCGCGGAAGAGGCCGTAGGGGAGCGCGTCCTTGTCGCGCAGGCCCTTCTCGTGCTTCTCGGCGACCCGCTTCTCCTCGCCCGTCAGCTTCTTGTACTTGGTGCGCACCTCCGCCATCGGGACCTCATGGCCGTCGTTGTGCAGCCACTTGGGCGTCCAGATGAAGCCGAAGACGGCCATGATGAGCTTGACCGGCCGCTTGACGGCGTCGATGGCCTCGTTGAGGACCTTGCTGTCGTTCTTCTGGTCGAGGTGCTCGAAGGTGTTGACGCCGATGACGACGGCGGTGCTGATCGGGCCGAAGTGCTTGGTCTCCGGGTTCTTCCAGGCGTCGTGGAGGTAGCGGGCGGCCATGCCCGGGTTCTTCTTGACCTCGCCCGGGACCGCCGCCATGTTGACGACGAAGCCGGTCCGCGCGTCGCGCCCCTCCATGGGAAGTGCCTTGATCGAGTTGAGCTGGTCGACCGCCTTCCCATGCTTCCTGATCTTGAAATTGCCCTCGGCCGGGCCGATCTTGTAGGGGAACTTGTCGCCCAGATCCTCGACCGGGGTCTCCGCCTCCGGGTTGATGGCCACCTTGACGCGGTACTTGTCCCCGGTGACCTTGGTGAGACGGATCCGGGTGAGGCGGTGCCGCCGCTTGATGGCCGGGAGCCCGCGCCGTACGGACTTGACCGTCGCCGACTCCTCGTTGAGCAGGGCCGTCGCGTCCCGCACGGCGGCGTCGAGGGCGCGCTTCTTGTCCGCCTCGGTCCGTTTGTCCGGCCGCTTCTTGTCGGGCCGCTTCTTCTTCGGGTCGCGCCTCCGCTTCGGCCTGCGCCGGTCGTCCTTGCGGGGCTTGCGCCGCTGAACCGGACGCTTCCGCTTCGGCCTGCCCGGCCGCTTCCGGTCCGGCTTCCGCTTCGATTTCGGCTTCGGTTTGGGCTTCTTCTTGGCGGACTTCGGCTTGATCTTGGCCCAGAGCTTCTTCACCAGGCCCACGATCTTGTCGATCACCCAGTCCACGGCCCGGCTGACCGGTTTGGACATCGCCTGGACGATCTGCTTCACGCGGGAGGCGATCCCGCCCACGCCCAGGACCGCCGCCAGGACGCCCAGCAGGACCGGGATGGACCGGGCCAGGGCGCGTTCGATCAGCCCCGGCACGCCGCCGGCTCCGCCTCTGGCGATGGCGATGACCGCGTCCAGCACGGCGTTCACGAACTCGAAGATCTGGCGTGCCTGGGTGACGATGAAGCGTACGAAGTCGATGATCAGCTTCACCGCCCGGATGAACGCCGACGCGGGGTTGAGCAGCGAGAGCACCCACATGATCCCGGCCTGGATGATCGTGGGCGTCACATACGCGATGACCTTGTCCAGCAGCCCCTTCTTCAGATCGCCCACGCGCGTCTTGAGGTCGTCCCACATCCCCGCGACGCCCCGCTTGCGGGTCTCGGCGACCAGCGGCACCGAGGTCTCGGCCGCCGTGACCGCCGGTTCCATCGTCGGCACCTTGCGGACGATCCGGGCGCGGATGTTCTGCCACGTCAGCCCGAGTACGGAGGCGAGCATCCTCAGCACGCCCTGGGCGTCGAACTTCGACGGCACCTCGATGCCCGCCTCGGCCGTCTTTCCCAACAGCCACGACATGATGCCCTGTTGCAGATGGCGCCCGATGTTCGCCAGGAACTGCCGCAGACCGGCGCCGACGGCCGACACCAGATTACGCAGGAAGCCGATCGGGTCCTTGAGGATCAGCATCACCGCCTGCGCGGCCTTGGCCAGCACCGACAGCAGCAGCCGCTTCAGCTCCAGGATGGTGTTGATGACGGCCTTGACCGCGCTCACGGCCTTGTCCACCAGGCCCTTGTTCTTCTCCTTCTCCGCGGCGATCTCGTCGTCGACCGACTTCAGCGCATCGGTGTACTTGGTGGCCAGCGTGTCGACGAGCTGGGTGCCCTTGTCGTCCACGGACTGCGTGAGTTCGTCGAACTTGTCGGTGAACTCGGCGGCCGCCTCCCGGCCGATGGACCGCAGATCGGCCGGGAGCGCCTGTACCGCGGCCTGCAGCTCCGTGCGGCCGTCGGCGATGCGCCGCTTCGCCCGGTTCAGCTCCCCGCCGATGGTGTCGGCGACGTCGGAGATCACCTGCCGCATCCGGCGGACGTAGTTGTCGCGGGCCTCCTCGAAGATCTTGTCGGCCTCGGCGGGCAGCCCCGCGAACAGGTCCCGCACCCAGCGCAGTTTGCCCGTCGCACCCGAGTACCGCCTGCTCTTGTACTCGTCCATCTTCCGCTTGTGCTCGGCGGTGAAGTCGTCCCGGGCCGCCTTCTCATCCCTGCCGAACTGGTCGTCGACCAGCTTGTCGAGCCCGTCGAGGATGGACTCGACGTCCTTCTTCATCGTGTCGAAGACGCCCTGCAGTGTCGCCGTGACCTGGGCCCGCTTGTCCTCGTCCCGGCCCTTGGCCCCCGACTTGCCCGCCCCGACCTGCTGCCCGGTGCGCACCCGGTGCGCGCCCATCGCGCCCATGGCCGCGGCGCCGAGCCGCTTCGCCCGCGCGGTGGAGGCGTGCAGCTCGCCCGCCTCATGCTTGCGCAGCTGCTTCGGGGCCGTCGCGGAGTGCCGTTCGGCGGCCTTCTTCTCGCCCAGTGCCTTGCCGAACGTGGGCTCGTTGGACTTCTTCAGCTGCGCCTCGGTGACCTGCGCGTCCGCCATCCGCTGGTCGACCTGGGCAGGCCCCGCGGACATGTCGGTGGCCGACGGCGGCAGCTTGTCCGGTACGGCGCTCGCGGGGTTCGGCGTCCCCGGGGTGCCGGGCGGCCGGTCGGCGGCCAGCGGTACGACCTTCTTGGGCACCGCCGCCGAGGTGTCCGGCGGCGCCGCGGTCGTCGTGGCGATCTGCTCGGCCGAGTCCGTCTTGCCCTCGCCGACCTTGCTGTCCACTTCCGCCCGCACCTCATCGGCCTTGCCGGAGTCGGCGAACTTGTCCGCCTCGTCAAGGTTCTTCGGCGCCTTCTCGGCGATCGCCTTCTCGACCGCCCTGATGAACGCTTCCTTGTCGAACTCCTTCGGCTTGGCCTCGTTCATCTTCTCGGCGTTGGCGGTCTTGCCCTGTGCCTCTTCGTCGTCCTTGGGCGGCAGGGCGGCGTCCTGCGCCGCCGTCGCCTCGGTCTTGGGAGGCGGGTGCGACGTCGCCACCGAGCGCTTCTTGCGCCGTACGTCCTGCTTCAGCGCCGCGAACTTCGGATCCGCCTCCGGTCCGGGACGCGCCGCCACCTCCGCCCCGCCCCCGGAGGCCGCGGCCGCCGCGACCGCGCCATTGCCGACCGTGTCCTGCCCGGCGCTCGGCTGTGCGGCCGACGCGGGCGGAAGCGGCGCCGGACCGCGCCCGGCGGCCAGCGCCGCCGACACGGCCGCGTTGGACGCGGGGAGCGGGGGCCGTACGGGGCCGGGGGTGCGTGCTTCCGGACGCTGCCGCACCGGGGCGGAAGCCGTCTTCGACGACTTTGGCCGCGGCGCGAGGGCTTTGGGCGGTGGCATCGGTCGGAACCCCTCCCACAGCACGTTCTTCCCGGTGAAGCGTGCCAGCACGGGCGTGACGCGACCGTCACCCCGCTGTCCCCCCAGCGTCTCCACGAGCCCGGACCGCGTATCCGCCCGCAGGCGGGGAACGCGAAAGGCGAGGACAGAGGAAAGGAGTTCCCGTGCCCGTCACCTTCCGCAAGAGCTTCCGCGTCTTCCCCGGCGTCCGGCTCAACATCAACCGCAAGTCGGTCTCCGTCACCCTCGGAAAGGGCGACGCCAAGCGCACCTACTCCTCCACCGGCCGCAGGACGACGTCGATGGACCTCCCCGGCCCCTTCGGCTACCGCAAGACCACCACACGCCACTGACGACAG
>NZ_JBHWJI010000029.1:0-108017 GCF_042731515.1 Streptomyces sp. NPDC059850 | reverse complement strand
ACCGCGATGCGGTCGGGGCCTTCCCTCTGTGCCGTGTGGGCGCTTCGGTCAGCGGTTGCTGAGCCGGAAGGCGGTGCCGGCGGCGGCCGCCGGGGAGAGGATCATGAAGATCCAGGTGATCGCGTCGGCGTCTTCCTTCCAGCCGTCGAAGAGGTCGCCGAAGTGATCGAAGAAGATCTCGTTCGCGGACGGGACGCTGGCGGAGGACGCGGCGGCACCACCGATCTTGTCCACGTAGTTGGAGGCCGCCTCGTTCATGATCATGGCGTAGCCGTACAGCTCACCGAGGAACACGGCGGCGAGTGCCAGAACCGCGCCGACGACCCACAGCGCCACGTTGCGGCCGCCGAGCTTGAAGACCACGAAGCCGACGAGCGCGCCGAGCGCGATACCGGCGTACGCGAACTTCGTGACCTCCGGCGGGTTCGAGTCGGTGTCCGCGAGCGAGCTGAGCAGGAACGCGTACGCCAGCGCGCCGACGAGAGCGGCCACGATGGCGGCGCCGACCGCGGCGAGCGGGTTGCCCTGGCGGCCCACCTGCGGTGCGGGCGGCGGGAATCCGCCGCCGTACTGCGGCTGGGGCGCCTGCGGCTGCTGGGCCTGGCCCTGCGGGTAGCCGTAGCCGGGCTGCGGCGCGGCGGGCTGCTGCGGGTAACCGGGCTGCTGCTGCGGGTAACCGCCTTGCTGCTGCGGCTGCTGCCAGTTCTGGCTCATTCAAATCCCCCGGGGGTGCTAGTGATTCGCGTCCAGGGACAGCCGTGGCCCAGGTGCGGCGCCGACGGGAGAACGCGAACGATTCGAGCCATAAAAGTAACAGGAGTGCATGACAACCAGACAAGTCACGTCTGGGGTCCGTGACATGCCTGGGACCAGACGGAGACATGAGGTCCCGGTAAAAGCGGATATTGATCCGCTATCCGGTGACGCGCGGGTGACGCGCGGGCGGCAGTGCCGATCCGCACGGTGGAGCGAATCTTGGCGGCGACAGGACAGAATCCGGCATAAGCAATAATGTCAACTTATGGCGCAGAACAAGTCGTTCACTGGGCGAGACATGGGTATCGACCTCGGCACCGCGAATACGCTGGTGTACCTGCGGGGCAAGGGCATCGTGCTCAACGAACCGTCGGTCGTGGCGGTCAACACGGTCGACGGCAATGTGCTGTCGGTGGGTTCGGCAGCGAAGGAGACCATGGGGCGGACTCCGACGAACATTGTCGCTGTTCGACCGCTCCGGGATGGGGTCATCGCCGATTTTGAGGTCGCCGAGCGCATGCTGCGGTACTTCATCAAGAAGGTGATGGGCAGCCGTCGGCTGGCCCGGCCCCGCGTCGTCGTCTGTGTGCCGTCCGGCATCACCGGTGTCGAGCGGCGCGCGGTGATGGAGGCCGCCACGCAGGCCGGAGCGCGGCAGGTGCATCTGGTCGAGGAGCCGATCGCGGCGGCGATCGGCGCGGGGCTGCCGGTGAGCGAGCCGACCGGTTCGATGGTCGTCGACATCGGCGGCGGTACGACGGAAGTGGCCGTTGTCTCGTTGGGAGGAATCGTCACGGCGCGCTCGGTGCGCACGGCGGGCGACGCGATGGACGTGGCGATCAGCACGTACGTCAAGAAGCAGTACGCGCTGGCCATCGGGGAGCGCACCGCCGAGGAGATCAAGGTCTCCATCGGCTCCGCCTCACCGACCGGCTCCTGGTCGGCGCCGCGCGCCGGAGCGGCCGTGCGGATGACGGAGCGCAACGTCGAGGTGCTCGACAGCGGGGACAACGAGGACACCCAGGCCCTGCTGCCGCCCGACCGCTGCACCATTCGCGGCCGGGACCAGGCCACCGGGCTGCCCAAGGTCCTCGAACTCACCGCGGACGAGGTGCGGCACGCGCTCGCCGAGCCGGTGGACAGCATCGTCGCCGCCGTCCGGTCCACGCTGGACGAGACCCCGCCGGAGCTGGCGGGCGACATCATGGACCGAGGCATCGTGCTCACCGGCGGCGGCGCGCTGCTGCGCGGTCTGGACGTACGGCTCGGCCGCGAGCTGGACATCCCGGTGCTGGTCGCCGACGACCCGCTGGACTGTGTCGCGGTGGGCACCGGGCGCTGTGTCGAGGACTTCGCGTCCCTGCGCGCCGCGATGGAAGCCAGCCCGCGCCGCTCCGACACCGTGCGGGTCTGACGTCGCCGGTCCCTCACCATCGGGCCGCCCCGGCGTGCGGCCCGGGGGCCGCCGTGGTGCGCTGGTGACCGGACCGGTGCGTCGGACCGGTGCGTCAGTGCGTCAGGCGGGAGGTACGGCGGCGAGGTGACGGCAGGAGCACGGGCGTACGGGTGGACGATCGCCGTGGCGGTCGCGCTGCTCCTGCCCGGCGGGCCCGCAACCGCCGCCCCTGTCCCTGCCCCCGTCCGGGTCGCCCCTCGGAACGCGCCCGCCCCGCGCCCGTACCCCCTCGCCGTCGAACTGCGGTCGCTGAGCCCCGCCGTGGTCCGCCACGACGGCGAGATCAGGATCAGCGGCACCGTCACCAACACCTCCGGGCGGCGGATCACCGGCGCCCACATCGGCCTGCGCATCGGCGCGGCCGGGGCCGCCGACACCCGTGGCGCCCTCGCCGTCCACGCCGCGCGCACCGCCCTGACCCGCGCCGACGGCCCCGAACTCGCCGACCACACCGCCCGCCTCGCCCGGCTCGACGCCCACGCCGGGCGCCGCTTCGACCTCACCGTGCCCGTCTCCGGCCTGGGGCTGGAGGGCGCCGGCGCGTATCCGCTCACCGTGACCGCCGCCGGTGCGGACGGCACGGTGCTCGGCCTGACCCGTGGCCAGCTGCCCGTCTACCCCGACGGCAGCGGCCTGCGGCGGATGCGCACCACCGTCCTGTGGCCCCTCACCGACGTCCCGCACATGGAGGCGCTGACCCGGCGCACCGGCGACGACAGCGTGCTGCCGGTCTTCCGCGACGACGCGCTGACCGCCGCGTTCGGCCCCGGCGGGCGGCTGCGGCGGCTGGTCGAACTCGGCGAGGACGAGCCGGTGACCTGGGCGATCGACCCCGATCTGATCGTCCAGGCGCAGGCCATGGCGCGCGGCTACCGGGTGGCCCGTACGCCCGGCAGCAGCGATCCGCAGGAGGCCGGTCCCGGCCGGGGCGGCAAGGCGGCGGCCGGGTGGCTGGCCGCGCTGCGCAAGGCGGTACGCGGCCGGGACGTCGTCGTCCTGCCGTACGCGGACCCCGATCTGGCCTCGCTCGCCCGCGTCGGCGACCCCGCGCTCGTCGCGCTGCTGCGCCGCGCGTCCGCCACTGGCACCTCGGTGGTGAACCGGGCGCTGGATGTCCGCGCCCGCGACGGGCTGGCCTGGCCCGCGCGCGGCGCGCTCGACACCGGGATCGCCGGATACGCGCGGCGGCTCGGCCTGGACACGGTGCTCGCCTCCGGCCAGGGGCCCGGCCCGTACGGCGCGTCGCTCGTCGCCGGGGGCGCCACGGACGACGGGGCCGTCGCCATCGGCGGCGGGAGCACCGCGCTGACGTACGACGCGACCATCGCCTCCCTGCTGTTCGACAGCCACCCCGCCGAGGGCGCCGCCGGTGAGCCCGCCCGGCTCGCGCTGCGGCAGCGGCTGCTGGCCGAGACCCTGACGGCCGTACGGGAGCTGCCGTACGCGGCGCGCGACCTGGTCGTCGTACCGCCGCGCCGGATGCCCGCCGGGGTCGCGCGGACGCTGCTCTCGGCGCTGGCCACGGGTCAGGAGGCGGGCTGGCTGGAGCCGTCGCGGTTCGAGGTGGCGCTGCGGGATCCGGAGCCGGGGGAGTTGCGGGACGGCGGCGGCCACCCGGCCGCGCCGCACGCCTCCGAGCTGCCGCCGGAGCGGCTGGCGGCGGTCGCCCGGAACCGGCGGGCGCTGCGCGCGCTGGCGAAGGTGCTGTCCGACGCGCGGGCCACGGTGGCGTCGGTGCGCGCGGCACTGGCCCGGTCGGTGTCCACGGCGTGGCGGGGCGACGCGGCGGGGGCGCGCGCCTACCAGGAGGGCGTGGCCCGCTATCTGACCGCGTCGATCGCCTCGGTGCGGCTGGTGCCCAAGTCGCGGGTGGTGGTGACCGGGGGCTCCGCGACCATCCCGGTCACGGTCGCCAACGGGCTGCAGCAGGACCTCACCGGGGTCGAGCTGCGGGTGCTCTCCAGCCGCCCGGAGCGGGCCCGCGCGGTCGACGGCGCGGTGGCGGTACGGGCGTCGCGGGCGGTGAGCCGTACGGTACGGGTCCGGGTGAGCGCCCACGCGAACGGCCCGGTCCGGCTCACCGCCCAGCTCCACACCCGCGCCGACGGCCGCCCGTGGGGCGCGCCGATGACCTTCACCGCCGAGGTGCGCTCGGTGCCGTCGGGCGCGGTCGCGTTCGTGGCGGGCGGAGTGGCACTGATCGCCCTGGCGGCAGCCCTGCGCCTGCGGACGGCGCGGCGGCGGGACGCGAGAAGGCCGCCCGGCGGCCCCGGCGGGCGGTGACCCCTACAGCCGGTGGGCGGTGCCTGCTGGGCTGGCGCCTCGGGTGTCCAGGAGCAGCTGGGCCTTGGCCGCCAGGCCCTGGAGGTCGTACGTGCGGTGGTGCTGCAGCAGGACGGTCAGGTCGGCCTCGGCCGCCGCCTCGTACACCGCGTCCGCGCGCGGCACCGGGCGGCCGAGGACCCGCCAGCCCGGCACGTACGGATCGTGGTAGCCCAGCTGGGCGCCCAGCTCCATCAGGCGGGCGGCGATCTCGCGCGCCGGGGAGCCCTCCTCGTCCGCCACGTCCGGCTTGTAGCTGACGCCGAGCAGCAGCACGTGGGCGCCGCGCGCGGACTTGCCGTGCTCGTTGAGGAGCGCCGTACAGCGCCGGGTGACATAGCCCGGCATCCGCCCGTTGACCTGCTGCGCCAGCTCGACCATGCGCAGCGGGAGGCCGAGGCCGCGCTGCGGGTGGGTCATCCGGTCGCATTCGATGGGCGCGCCGTGGCCGCCGACGCCGGGGCCGGGGCGGAAGGACTGGAAGCCGAACGGCTTGGTCTCGGCGCAGCGCACCACGTCCCACAGGTCGACGCCGTTGTCGTGGCAGAACGCCGCCATCTCGTTGACCAGGGCGATGTTGACGTGCCGGTAGTTGGTCTCCAGGACCTTCACGGTCTCGGCCTCGCGCGGTCCGCGCGCGCGGACGACCTTCTCGGTGAGGCGGCCGTAGAACGCGGCGGCCGCCTCGGTGCAGGCGGGGGTGAGGCCGCCGATGACCTTGGGGGTGTTGGCGTAGCCGTAGACGCGGTTGCCGGGGTCGAGGCGGCCGGGGGAGTACGCGAGGTGGAAGTCGCGCCCGGCCCGCAGCCCGGACCCCTCCTCCAGCAGCGGGCGCAGGAATTCCTCGGTGGTGCCGGGGTACACGGTGGATTCCAGCAGAACAGTGGTGTGCGGGCGCAGCCGCCCCGCCAGGGTGCGGGCCGCCTCGCCGACCGCGGACAGGTCGAGCCTGCGGTCCTCGCCGAGCGGGGTGGGGGAGCAGATCACGGCGGTGCGGACCCGGCCCAGGTCGGCCGGGTCGGTGGTGGTCCGGAAGCCGCCGGAGATCATCCGGCGCAGTTCGGCGGCGGTCAGCGAACCGTCGCCCGCCCCGGTGGGCAGCCGCCCGGCCCGCAGCTCGTCGGCGGCCCGGGAGTCCGGGTCGTAGCCGACCGTACGGATTCCGGCGGCGGTGGCGGCCTGGGCGAGCGGGAGGCCGAGATGGCCGAGTCCGACGACGGCGAGATCTGCGGGCATGACTTCGAGCCGTCCTTCCCGAGACGGTTCCGGAGACGGTTCCGGATGGCGCAAAGGCAGACTAAGCGGAAATATGACTCGTATTCAGTATTGACGGAGGATGGCGACGCGGTGTTGCGGTCACCAGCAGGGCAGCGGCATGGCACGGCGAGGAGAAAGCCAGGAAAATCGGCAGGCGAGCGTCGTGACGTCGATCACTACGGGAGGCAGCGGTGAACACACCGGCACTGGGACCGGCCGAGCGCGGTCAGGCGCTGGCCCGGATGGCGGACCGTGAGCTGGACGTGCTGGTCGTGGGCGGTGGCGTGGTCGGCGCGGGCACCGCGCTCGACGCCGCGACCCGCGGCCTGGAGACCGGGCTGGTCGAGTCCAGGGACTGGGCCTCCGGCACCTCCAGCCGCTCCAGCAAACTGGTCCACGGGGGCTTGCGCTACCTGGAGATGCTCGACTTCGCCCTCGTCAGAGAGGCGCTGAAGGAGCGCGGGCTGCTGCTGGAGCGGATCGCCCCGCACCTGGTCAAGCCCGTCCCGTTCCTCTATCCGCTCAAGCACCGGGGCTGGGAGCGGGCGTACGCCGGGGCGGGCGTCGCGCTCTACGACGCCATGTCGATCTCCTCCGGGCACGGCCGCGGGCTCCCCGTCCACCGCCATCTCTCGCGCACCCGCGCGCTGCGCGTCGCCCCCTGCCTCCGTAAGGACGCGCTGGTCGGCGCGCTCCAGTACTACGACGCGCAGGTGGACGACGCGCGCTTCGTCACCTCCCTGGTGCGCACCGCCGCCCGGTACGGCGCGCAGGTCGCCAACCGGGCCCGGGTGGTCGGCTTCCTGCGCGAGGGGGCGCGCGTCGTCGGGGCCCGGGTGCACGATCTGGAGCAGGGCGGCGAGTTCGAGGTCCGGGCCCGTCAGGTGGTGAACGCCAGCGGGGTGTGGACGGACGAGACGCAGGCGCTGATCGGGGAGCGGGGCCAGTTCCACGTACGCGCGTCCAAGGGCATCCACTTGGTCGTGCCCCGGGACCGCGTCCACTCCACGACCGGGCTGATCCTGCGCACCGAGAAGAGCGTCCTGTTCGTGATCCCGTGGGGGCGGCACTGGATCATCGGCACCACCGACACCGGCTGGGACCTCGACAAGGCGCACCCGGCCGCGTCCAGCGCCGACATCGACTATCTGCTGGAGCACGTCAACGAGGTGCTCGCGGTGCCGCTGACCCGCGACGACGTCGAGGGTGTGTACGCCGGGCTGCGCCCGCTGCTGGCCGGGGAGTCGGACGCGACCAGCAAGCTCTCGCGCGAGCACACGGTCGCCCATCCGGCGCCGGGCCTGGTGGTGGTCGCGGGCGGCAAGTACACGACGTACCGGATCATGGCCAAGGACGCCGTGGACGAGGCGGTGCACGGCCTCGACCGGCGGGTCGGGCCGTGCGTCACCGAGGAGGTGCCGCTCGTCGGCGCCGTCGGCTACACGGCGCTGTGGAACGCGCGGGCGCGCATGGCCAAGCGCGCCGGGCTGCACGTCGCCCGCGTCGAACACCTGCTGAACCGGTACGGCGCGCTCGCCGAGGAGGTCCTGGAGCTGATCGCCGCCGATCCGTCGCTCGCCGAACCGCTCACCGCCGCCGACGACTACCTGCGCGCCGAGGTCGTCTACGCCGCCTCCCACGAGGGCGCCCGCCACCTGGACGACGTCCTCACCCGGCGCACCCGCATCTCCATCGAGACCTTCGACCGGGGCACCCGGGGCGCCCGCGAGGCGGCCGAGCTGATGGCGCCGGTGCTGGGCTGGGGGCCGGAGCAGATCGACAAGGAGGTCGAGCACTACGAGAAGCGGGTGCAGGCGGAGCGCGAATCGCAGCGGCAGCCGGACGACCTGACGGCGGACGCGGCCCGGCTGGGCGCCCCGGACATCGTGCCGCTGTAGGGCGGTACCCGTGGCGGGGCTAGGCGGGGCTATCGGCCCGCGCAGAACTCCGCCGTGAGCAGGGCCGTCTCGGCGTCCGGGTCCGGCGGCCCGGCGCTGTTGAGGCGGTAGACGAGGGTGCGGCGGCCGTCGCTGGTGGCCACGGCCAGCGCGTACGAGCCGTTGACCTGCCCGTTGTGCCCCCAGACCGTCGTCCCGCACGACAGCCGCACCGGGAACAGGCCCATCCCGTACCGGCCGCCGGACGCCGAGGTGTCCTCCATCCGCCGCAGTTGGGCCTGCGGCACCGCCCGGCCGCGCAGCAGCGAGCCGAGCAGCCGGGACAGATCGTCCAGCGTGGATATCATCTCGCCCGCGGCACTGGCGGACGACGGATCCAGGTCGGTGACATCGCGCCAGGCCCCGCCCCGCCGGGCGTCGTACCCGTGGCCGTGCGGGGCCGGGAGGGTGGTGCGGGTGCCGGGGAACGAGGTGTCGCGCAGCGCGAGCGGGGCGAGCACCCGGCGCCGGGCCTCGGCGGCGTACGGGCGCCCGGTGACCCGCTCGACGACCATGCCCAGCAGCACGTAGTTGGTGTTGGAGTACCGCCACGTCGCCCCGGGCGCGAAGGCGGGCCGGTGGGTGAGGGCGGTCCGTACGAGGGAGGCGGGGCTGTGGGCCGTCGCATCGGTCCTCGTGCCGTTCGCGGCCGACAGCTGACGGGCCAGCACCGGGTCCTCTGTGTAGTCGAACAGCCCGCTGGTGTGGGTGAGGAGCTGGCGCAGGGTGATTTTTCGGCCATTGTTGCCCTGGCCGCGTATCAGCCCCGGCAGATGTTTCTCGACGGGATCGGACAGGTCGAGCCTGCCCTTGGCGGCCAGCCGCAGCGTCAGCGCCGCGATGACGGTCTTGGTGACGCTGCCCGCGCGGAAGTGATCGTCCCGCTCGATGCGCCGCCCGCTCCGGGTGTCCGCGACTCCCGCCGCGGCGAACCGGGCCGCGCCCCCGTCCCGGACCAGCGCCGCGGCGCCGGGCGCCGCGCCGTCGGTCACCAGCCGCCGCAGGGCGGCTGTGAGGGTGCGGTGCTCCTGGCGCGCGGCGGACTTCCGGCGGTCACCGCTCACGCTCGCGCGGGCGTCCGTGTTCGCCGTACAGCCCGTCAGCGCGACGCCCATGGCCGCGACCAGCGCCACGGCGGTCGGCATCCGGCCTCGCCTGTGCCATCGTATGGCGGAGATGGGCATGACACGGGCCTTTCCGTTCCCTGCGGACCCTCCGATGTTCGCAGGTGCCGGGACGGCCGCCGCACCGTGCCCGCTCCGCGCCCGGACCCCGGGCTTTCCCGGGGTCGTGGATGAGAGACAATGGGGGCTCTCCCAGGGTGGGTTCAGGGTGGGTTGATTCGCAGAGGGGTCGCATGTCGGAGGCTGAGAAGACGCAGGGTTCGACTGGGCGCCTCCTCGCCGGGCGTTACCGGCTGGGGGAGATCCTCGGTCAGGGCGGCATGGGCACCGTCTGGCGCGCGAGCGACCAGACCCTCGGCCGTACGGTCGCGGTCAAGGAGCTGCGCTTCCCGTCCAGCGTCGAGGAAGACGAGAAGAGACGGCTCATCACCCGCACGCTGCGCGAGGCGAAGGCGATCGCCCGGATCCGCAGCAACGGTGCCGTCACCGTCTACGACGTGGTCGACGAGGACGACCGCCCGTGGATCGTCATGGAGCTGATCGAGGGCCGTTCGCTCGCCGATGCCGTCCGGGACGACGGGCCGCTCACCCCGCAGCGCGCCGCCGAGGTCGGGCTCGCCGTCCTCGACGTGCTGCGCGCCGCGCACCAGTCGGGCATCCTGCACCGCGACGTGAAGCCGTCCAACGTGCTGATCTCGGACGACGGCCGCGTCGTCCTCACCGACTTCGGCATCGCCCAGGTCGAGGGCGACCCGTCCGTCACCTCCACCGGCATGCTCGTCGGCGCGCCCTCCTACATCTCCCCGGAGCGGGCCCGCGGCCACAAGCCCGGCCCGCCGTCCGACCTGTGGTCGCTGGGCGGCCTGCTGTACGCGTCGGTCGAGGGCGTACCGCCGTACGACAAGAGCACGGCCATAGCGACCCTCACCGCCGTGATGACCGAGCCGGTCGAGCCGCCGAAGAACGCGGGCCCGCTGGAGGAGGTCATCTACGGCCTGCTCAACAAGGACCCCGACCAGCGGCTGGACGACGCGGGGGCGCGGGCGCTGCTGGAGCACGCGCTGAGCGCGCCGGAGGACACGGCCAAGGCGGTCCCCGCCGACGCGACCCGCACGATGACCTTGCCGCCCGCCCCCTCGGCGGAGGACGAGGTGGCTGCGGGGGGCAAGTCCGCGGCGGTCGCGGAGCGCGCCCGGGGTGCGCTGAAGTCCGTACGGAACGCGAAGGCCGACCAGAAGGCGGCCCCGGCGAAGAAGCCGGAGACGGCGAAGAAGGCCGAGTCCTCCTCGACGTCCGCCGCGTCCACGAAGTCCTCCTCTGGGGCCGCCGGGTCCTCGACGGCCGCGAAGGACGCGGAGCCCTCAGAGCCCTCGAAGCCCTCGAAGCCCTCGAAGCCTTCGCTGTCCTGGCCGACCGCTGGGTCTTCTGAGTTCTCCGGGTCCTCTGAGCCGTCCGGGTCCTCGAAGAAGGGAGCGGCCGCCGCCGGTTCGGCTGCTTCCGGTTCCGCTTCCGCCTCCTCTTCGTCCTCCGCTTCCGGTTCCGGGCAGCCCGACGGCGGGTCGAGCCCGTATCGTCCGGTGCCGCCGCGCGCCCCGATCACCGATGTGGTGTCCAAGCGGACGCTGATCATCATCGCGGTGGTCGTGGTCGTCATCGTGGGCACCGTGCTCGCCATCGCCTTCAGCGGTGACGACGGCGACAAGTCCAAGGGCGCGTCCGGTGCCAAGGCGTCGGCCTCCGCCGGTGCGTCGGACGACCGGCAGAGCGGCAAGGACGCCGGTGCGTCCGGCGGGACGAACAGCACGGCCCCGGACGGCAAGACGTCCGGCGGCTCGACGGAGCAGACCGACGCCGAGAAGTCCAAGGGCGGCGACGCGGACGACGACGGCGGCAAGGGCAAGGACGAGGGCAAGGGCGGCAGCGGGGACGACGGCGGGAGCGGCGGCAAGGAGGAGGGCAAGGGCGCCTCCGTGCCGGGCGGTTACGAGACCGTCAAAAGCTCCGACTTCCCCTTCACCATGGCGATGCCCAAGGGATGGTCGGTGCACTCGGGGAGCTACAGCGGCAGCCGAACGTACTACGGCGGCTCCAGCATCCCGCGTATTCAGATCGACTTCACCTCCTCCCCGAAGTCGGACGCGGCGGCCGAGTGGCGCAAGGGCGAGGCCTACGCGCGGAGCAGCATGTCCGGGTACAAGGGCCTCGGTATCAAGTCGGTCCAGTGGCGCGGCTACCCGACCGTCGCGGACTGGCAGTTCGAGCGTGACCAGGACGGTAAGCACGTACGGGTGCTCAACCGCGGCTTCAAGGTGGACGGCAGCCACGGCTTCTCCATCATGATCACGTGCGAGGCGAGCAAGTGGGACGAGAAGGAGTGCCGGACGCTGCGCGACACCGCCTTCAAAACCTTCGACATCACGGACTGAGCACTCCTGACGGCGAAGCGTCGCGCAGGCCCGTATCGTGAGTGCCCGTAGACCGTGCGCAGTCGCATGAACCCGCCAAAACGACCATAATTGACGGCTTGGTGCTGTGCTGATCGCATAAGGGACGTTGAACGCGCTGATCGTGCGCGAGGGGAGGCGTCGTGGACGAGTACGCGGGCCGGGTGCTGGCCGACCGGTATCGCCTGCCCGTGCCGTCCGCCGACGAGTACGAGTTCACCGAGACCCGCGCCTTCGACACCTACAGCGGACAGCCGGTTCATCTGCGGCAGATACCGCTTCCGGAGGTCGTCGACGCCGAAGTCGTCGACGACGACGGCCACCCGGGCGGGGCGCTCAACGGAGCGTCCCGTACCGCCCGGGGCGCGGGCGACCCCGCCGTACGGCGCGCCCTGGAGGCGGCGACCGCGGCGGCGCAGGTCCCCGACCACCCGGCGCTCGGCCAGGTCTTCCACGTCTTCACGGAGGCCGGAAGCCTGTGGATCGTCAGCGAACTCGTCGCCGGGCGCCCGCTCGCCGCGCTGCTCGCCGAGCAGAATCTGTCCCCGCACCGCGCCGCCGAGGTCGCCAGCGACGTCCTGACGGCGCTCCGCGCGCTCCACGCCCACGGCTGGACGCACCGCAACATCACCGCCCGCACGGTGCTGTTGTGCGACGACGGCCGGGCGATGCTGACGGGCCTGGCGGCGGGCGCGGCGGAGGAGGCGCTGTGCGGCTACGACCCGGTGCCGAGGCCGATGGACGGCGGCGCGGCCGCTGAGGCCGAGGGCTACGGCGGCGCGCCCCCCGCCGCCCCTACCCCGGCGCTGCCGCACGGCTACGAGAGCGCCCCGGCCGATCAGCGTCCGGGCGGCGAGTGGCCCGGGGGCGAGCGCCCTGGCGACGAGTGGTCCGGCGGCCAGGGCCCGGCGGCGTCGCCGGGGCCGCGTACCGGCGCGCAGGGGCCCGCCTACCGCGACCAGGGCCCGGTCTACCGCGACCAGGGCGCGGCGGGCGGCTTCGCCGCTCCGCGCGGCGCGGGCGACGGCGACCATGAGGCCGGGGCGTACGGCTATCCGGAGTCGGCCGGGTCGGCCGGACCGCATGAACACCACGGCCGCCGCCCGGACTTCAACGGACTGGGCAGCGGTACCGGCAGCGGTACCGGCTTCGGCACCGGCTTCGGCACCGCGCCAGGCGGCTGGGACGGGCCGGAACCGGAAGCCGAATGGGCCGCCGACGGGACCGGGCACATCCCGGCGCAGGGCGCCGGAGACGACGTACAGGGCGGCGCCACGGACGACGCGCAGGGGGCGGCCGCGCGCGCGGCGCGGGCGAAGGCCATCGCCGCGTACGCGGCGGGAGCCCGCGCGGCCGCCGCACGGGCCAACGCCGACGCACCCCAGCACCCCGCCTCCGCCCAGGAGCCGGGGCCGGGACCGCTCACCGGGGGCGCGCCCTGGCCCGGCACCACTGCCTCCGGTTTCGATTCCGCTTCTGGTTCCGCTGCCGCTTCGGTTTCCGCTTCCCCCACGCCGGAGGGCGCCACGGTGCCCCGGCAGCCGAACGGCGAGGGCGGCGGCGGTTCCTGGGACAGCGGCGGCACGGCGGACGGCGGCCCGCCGCGCGGTCCCGCCACCGCGCTCGCCGCCGAACGGGCCCGGCAGGCGCGGATCGTCGTGGTCGGCGCCGTCACCGAGCGCTGGGCGCCCGAGCAGGCCGGACCCGTACACGAGAACTGGCAGCTGGCGCCGCCCGTCGGCCCGGCCGCCGACCTGTGGGCGCTCGGCGTGCTGCTCTTCCGCGCCGTCCAGGGCCACGCCCCGTACCCGGAGGAGAACGCCGCCGAGCTGGTGCAGATGGTGTGCGCGGAGGCGCCCGCGTACGCGGAGGAGTGCGGTCCGCTGCGCCCCGTCGTCGAGTCGCTGATGCGCCAGGACCCCACCGAGCGGCCCGGCTTCGAGGAGCTGCGCGGCTGGCTGCGCTCGCTGATCAGGTCGGCGCCGGAGCCGGACGTCGGCAGCAGTACGGTCACCGTTCCGTCGATCGGTCCGGGCGGGGGGTCCGACCCCAGCCGGCTGCCGATCGTGCGCCGCCGTGGCTGGCTGGTGCGCAAGGGCCGGGGCCGTCCCGAGCGGGTGCGCCCGGACCGGGTGCGCCCGGAGCGGACGGCGGCCGCGCACGGGCGGCACAAGAGGGCGAAGCCCGCGCGCGAACCGGGCCCGGCCCCGCGAGCGGAGCAGCCCTCGGGCCGCAAGCCGCGCAGGCTGGGGCGGATGCTGCTCCTGCTGATACTGCTGGGCCTGGCGGCGGCGGTGCTGTACGCGATGATGTTCATGCCGCGCGCCGACGACACCGGCAGCCAGGACCGTACGGGCTCGGCGGGCGCCGGGAGCCCGGCGCCCAGCGCCCCCCACGACCCGGCGTCACCGTCGTCTGGCGCGGGCGGCGAGGCCGACCAGGGCGGCGGCACGGCGGAAACGGGCTCCGACGAGCCCCAGTCCACCGAACCGGCCGGTCTCGCCAAGGGCTTCGAGGTCCGCAAGGACCCCAAGGGCTTCACCGTCGCCGTCGACGAGGACTGGACCCGGCGCGGGGAGAACGCGCGCGGGCAGGTCCGCTACATCGGCGGCGACATCGAGCTGGTGATCGTGGCCGGGCGCGACAAGGTGTCCGACTACGGCGCCGACCCGATGGCGTACCAGCAGAACCGGGAGGCCGAACTGGCCGCCTTCCGCGACTCGGCGTGGGCGTCGTCCTCGGGGCTGAAGCGGATCGACGTCGGGCGGACGGCGATGGCCGAGGGGCAGTTCAGCTGGCGGGACAGCAGCGGCCGCGATGTGTACGCGCGCAACTCGGCGATGCTGATCGGCGGGCGCTATCACGTGGTCCTGGCGATAGGCCCGGCCGATGAGCGCCGCGCGGTGAACCAGCACTTCGAGCAGGCGACGGCCACCTACAGCACATCGGGCTGACACCCCCTAACGGACCGCGCCCCCGAACCGCTCCCGCAGCCGGTACTTCAGCACCTTCCGCAGCGTCTCGTTGCGCGGCAGCGCGTCCACCACCTCCACCCTCTCCGGCACCTTGTGCACCGACAGCCCCACGTCCCGCAGATAGGACCCGACGCCCTCCACCGTCAGCGCCGCCGCCCCCACCGGCTGCTCCACCACGGCGCACACCACCTCGCCGCGCTCCGCGTCCGGCAGGCCGATGACCGCCACGTCCCCCACATCCGGATGCCGGTACAGCAGTTGCTCGATCTCCTTCGCGGAAATGTTCTCGCCCTTGCGGATGATGATGTCCTTGGCGCGTCCCGTGAGCACGAGGTGACCGCTTGCCGTCAGCTGGCCGAGATCGCCGGTGCGGAAGAAGCCGTCCGCGTCGAACGCCTCCCGGGTCTGCGCCGCGTCCAGATATCCGGCGCACACCGCCTCGCCCCGCAGCCGCACTTCCCCGTCCACGACGCGGATCTCCATTTCCGCGGGCGGGCGGCCCTCCGTCGTCGCCAGCAGTTCGTCACCGTCGTCCGGCGACCCCATCGTGATCATGGGAACCTCGGTCATCCCGTACCCGTGGGTGAGGCGGCACCCCAGCTCCCGCACCACCTCGTAGTACAGCTCGGGCGGCTTGGGGGCGCCGCCGCCGGCCAGCAGCCGCAGCGTCGGGATGAGCTTGTGCGCGGGGTCCTTGCGCTGCTCGGCCAGGAACATGGAGTAGAAGGCGGTGCTGCCGCCCGCGACCGTCACCCCGTGCCGCCGGTACGCGGAGAGGGAGTCCGGCAGCGCGAAGTGCTCCAGCAGCACGGCGGGGAAGCCGTACAGCAGCAGCATCACCGTGTAGTCGGGCCCGGCGACATGGGCGTACGGGAACGCCATCGAGCCGACGTCGTCGGGTCGCAGCCGCAGCGCGTGGGCGAGGCACGATCCGGCGGCGATGAGGCTGCGGTCGGTGTGCAGCACGCCCTTGGGGTCGGAGGTGGTGCCCGAGGTCCAGTAGATCCAGCGGACGGCGGTCCCGTCGGTGGGCGGCGGCGGCAGCTTCGCCGCCTTCGGGTCGGCGACCGGAAGCGCGTCGTACGCCTCGAAGACGTGCGGCGGCTGCGGCAGCCGGGCGCCCAGCCGGTGTGCCATCGCCGTATGGTCGAAGCCGCGCCAGACCCCGGGGACGGCGAAGTACCGCGCGCCGGACGCCCGTAGCGCGTACCCCACCTCGCGGTCGCGGTAGTACGGGATGAGTGGGGTCTGTACGGCGCCCAGCCGGGCCAGCGCCATGGTCAGCACGACCGTCTCCAGCCGGGTGGGCAGCTGCCAGGCGACCCGGCTGCCGGGGCCCACCCCCATCGCGTACAGCCCGGCCGCCGTGCGCTCCGCGCGGGTGAGCAGGGCGCGGAAGGTCAGCCTCCGGTCGTGTCGGCCGCTGGCGGCGGCCTGGATCAGCGCGGTGGCGTCCGGGGTGAGCGCGGCGCGCCGCTCCAGCAGTTCCCACAGCGTCGCCGATGTGCCGAGGGCGTGTGCGGTGTCGGTCATCCCGGCCTCCCGTCTTGTCGGTCCAGGGGGTGCGGACTAGCCTGCCTCTGCCGCCTGATCTGACGCCTCGTCAGGAAGCCACATCAGAAAAGCACATCAGAAGGCCGCTTCAGAAGAGGGAGGACGGCCGCCGATGGATCTCGCCTTCACCGAGGACGAGGAGGACTTCCGGCACGGACTGCGCGCCTGGCTCGCGGACGTCCTCCCCACCCTGCCGGACCGCCCCGACCCCGCCGACTGGCCCGCCCGCCGCACCTACGACTGCGGCTGGCAGCGCATGCTGTACGACGCCGGATACGCCGGACTCCACTGGCCCGAGGACGCCGGGGGCCGGGGCGCCACCCCCACCCAGCACCTGATCTTCCTGGAGGAGACCGAACGCGCGGGCGCGCCCTACGTCGGCGCCAACTTCGTCGGCCTGCTGCACGCGGGCCCCACCATCGCCGCCGAGGGCACGCCCGCCCAGCGGGCCCGCTGGCTGCCGCCGATCCTCCGCGGCGACCAGGTCTGGTGCCAGGGCTTCTCCGAACCCGACGCCGGATCCGACCTCGCCGCCCTACGCACCCGGGCCGTACGGGACGGCGACAGCTACATCGTCAGCGGCAGCAAGATCTGGACCTCGCACGCCGAGATCGCCGACTGGTGCGAACTATTGGTGCGCACCACGCCCGTAAACCCCGACACGCCGAAACACCGGGGCATCACCTGGCTCGCGCTGCCGATGGACGCGCCCGGCGTGACCGTACGGCCGCTGCGCACCCTCGCCGGGACCGCCGAGTTCGCCGAGGTTTTCCTGGACGAGGTGCGGGTGCCCGTCGACCACCGGATCGGGGACGAGAACGACGGCTGGCGGGTGACCATGGTGACCCTCTCCTTCGAGCGCGGCACGGCCTTCGTCGGCGAGGTCGTCGCCTGCCGACGGGTCCTGGCGGCGCTGGCCCGTACCGCCAAGGCCAACGGGCGCTGGGACGACCCGGTACTGCGGCGGCGGCTGGGGCGGCTCGCGGCCGACTGCGCGGCGCTGTGGCGGCTCACCCAGTGGAACGTGAGCGAGGCGCAGCGCACCGGCGGGGTGCCGGGCGTCGGCGGCTCGGTCTTCAAGCTCCGCTTCTCGGAGGTACGGCAGGAGCTGTACGAGGCGGCCGCCGAGGTGCTGGGCCCGGACGCGCTGGACGCCGGGCACGCATGGGTCGCGGACCGGCTGTCATCCCTCTCGTACACCATCGCGGCCGGAACCTCGCAGATCCAGCGCAACATCGTCGCCGAGCGCATCCTCGGCCTGCCGAAGGGGCGATGACCGTGGACTTTCGGCTTGACGACGACCAGCGGGCGCTGCGGGACGGGATGCGCGAACTGCTGGAACGGCGCTTCCCCCGCGCCCGGTTACGGGCGGTGGCGGACGGCCCCGGGGCGGGCGCGGGGCCGCTGGACCGTGCCCTGTGGCGGGAGCTGGGCACGGCCGGGTTCTTCGCGCTGCGGCTGCCCGAGGCGGCGGGCGGGGTGGGGCTCGGACTGCCGGAGGCGGTGCTCGCCATGGAGGAGGCGGGCCGGGCCCTGCTCCCGGGGCCACTGGTCGCCACCCAGCTCGCGGCGGGGCTGGGCGCCGTCGACGCCGCCGAGGGGGCCGCCGTGGTCACCGCGCTGGACCGGGGTGCCGGGGATGGGTTGGTGGAGCATCTGGCCTCGGCGGACGCCGTGCTGGTGCTGAACGGCGAGGACGCCGGGGTGCGTCCGGCGGCCGCGCTCGCGGACGCGGCACGGCCGATACGTTCCGTGGACCCGGCCACACCGCTGCACCGGGTGGACGGAGTGGCCGCGAGCACGGGCGGCATCGCGGTCGGCGGGGTGGCCGCCCGGCTGCGCCGCGAGGCGGCCCTGCTGACCGCCGCCCAGCAGCTCGGCAGCGCCTCCCGTACGGTCCGGATGGCGGTCGACCACGCCACGGCGCGCTCGCAGTTCGGCCGTCCGATCGGCGCCTTCCAGGCCGTACAGCATCTGTGCGCGCGGATGCTCGTGCGCGCCGAATCAGCCAGAAGTGTGGTGTACGCCGCCGCGGTCACAGAAGAGGCGGGTGACATCGCCGCCGCCACCCTGCTCGCCGACGAGGCGGCCGTCCGTAACGCCCGCGATTGCCTTCAGGTGCACGGTGGGATGGGTTTCACCTGGGAAGCCGATGTCCATCTGCACCTCAAACGGGCCTGGGTGCGCGCCGAACAGTGGCAGACGGCGGCCGCGGCCGAGGAGGAACTCGCCGCCGGACTCCTGTTGACCGGCGAAACAGGTTTGTAACCGGGCTCCATGGATACGCCTGAATTGTTGGGATGTCGCATTCTCTGGGGGAGATCCCCCGAGGCTTTGAGGTGACCGAGCGTTGATATCGGGTTGTTTCCTAGGCGTGACTCGTCACAGGGGGGAGTCGGGCTCCGGCTCGGGTACTCTCCGTTGGGTGCGAGCGGTTTTGGGGTACAACGAACCCGGCGTGGCCCGTGGGGCGACTCCGGGCACACCGATGTGCCCCGCTCGTACGGGGCTCGCTCCGGCGAGGCCTCGCTGTTCGAGTCCCCGGGGCGTGCGTCGCACAGTATGCCCCACGCATACTCCTTGGCGCTGGAATATGACCGAAGCGCTTGTTGGGGTGACTGTACGTCAACCATGCTCTCTCGCAAGGGGGTACCTCCCGGCGGCAGCCGGGGGAGAGTCACGTTCCGTGACCTCCTGGAGGACCTCTTGGAGGTATGAGGCGATGTGTCCGCCGGTTCGGATGGTGTGAGCGGTGCAGGTGCTTCAGATGCAGATGGAGGTCCGGCCCGACCCCGCGGAGGTGAGCCGCGCCCGTCGGTGGGCGCGTTCGCGGCTCGCCGGGTCCGGTATCGGGGCCGATGAGCCGCTCGCCGAGACGTTGATCCTGCTCATCTCCGAACTCGTCACCAACGCCGTGGTGCACACCGGCTGTCCGGCCGTGCTGCGCATGCGCTTTCCCGCGCAGACCGGCACGGGTGGCGGTAGCGACGGTGAGGGCTCGGCCGAGCCCCCCACGGACAAGGGGCCCGAGGTGGGCGCGGTGCGGATCGAGGTCGCGGACGCCAGCGCCCGCGCACCGCGGCAGCGCCGCGCCGACGAGGAGGCCACCAACGGCCGCGGGCTGGAGCTGGTCGACGGCCTCGCGGACCGCTGGGGCTGGCAGCCCGAGGGCGCGGGCAAGCGCATCTGGTGCGAGATCGACCGCGATCGGCGGGACGAGTGCGCGGACGGCGCGGAGCGCGCCGAGCGCGACGATCACGGGGCGCGCGATAAGCCCCTTCTGACGGGGCATGGCGCCTCCCGCGCTCCCTCACATCTGGGTCGGACCCCACAAAGTCCAGACCAGGTGTTGACGTGACGTGGCCGAGTGATCACTCTAGGATCAGCGATTCGTCGCGAGGGGACGCCGAGGGCTATGTGGTCTGTGTGAACCATGTGTTCACGCGGCCGTACCTTGGCGAGTGCGGGTCGCGGCCCGGCGCCTGATCAGGGCTCGGCGCCGGAGCCGGGTGGCGGTGCGCGATGCCGTGCTCGGGGTGTGCATGAGCGCACCGCCGCCCGATAGGCCCAGCCCGCCCGTCCGCCCCCGCCCGTCCCCTCGCTGATCTCAGAGGATCGCCACGGGCGCGACCGGGGCGCCGGTCCCGCCGGTGAACGGCTCGGGCGTGGCCGACAGCAGGAAGGTGTAGCGGCCCTCCTCGGCGCAGGCCGCCGACAGCTCCTCCAGGTTCCAGTTCTGGCCCTGCGGCATGCCCATCTCGACCAGGTCGAGGGCGTGGACGGGCAGCCACAGGTTCTCGATCTCCGGTGGGTAGATCTCGAAGGCGAGCGTGTCGTTGGCGACCGCGGCCACGTCACGGGCGTGGAACCACTCGGGCGTGCGGATCGACAGACCCGGCGACGGAAACGCGTACGCCTCCCGCTCGCCCGCCAGATAGCGCCGCATGTGCCCGGTCCGTACGAGCGCGATGTCGCCGGGCCGGACCGTGACCCGGGCCAGTTCCTCGGCGGCGGCGAGGTCTTCGGGGGTGACGGCGTGCGCCTCGGGCAGCCGGTCCGCTCCCCGGGCGCGCGCGACATCGAGCAGCACCCCGCGCGAGACGATGTGCCGCGCCGTGTCGATGCCGCTGAAGGCCGCGCGGCCATGGGCGGTGACGGAGGCGGCGGGGCGGCCGTTGTAGATCCGGCCGGAGTGCGAGACATGGGCGAGACCGTCCCAGTGGGTACCGGCCTGCAGCCCCATCGTCACGGCGTCGTCGCTGGTGGCGACCGTATCCGGGCCGAACATCTCGGCGTTCACGGCGACCATGGTGTGCAGCGGGTTGACCCGTCCGGGGATCAGCCCGGTCTGGATGCCGTCCTGGCGCAGCGGAACCGCGAGCGGGACGCGGCGGCCGGTGCGCACCGTCGCGGCGGCGTCCCGGACCACCGCGTCGGTGATCAGGTTGAGCGTGCCGATCTCATCGTCGGCGCCCCAGCGCCCCCAGTTGTTGACGCGCTGGGCGATGTCGTGGAACTCGGGCGGCAGCGGCATGACGCCTCCTCGGGAGGATCCGTTCGGTCGGTTCCGTTCCAGGGCTTGTACTCGGGGCGGGTCTGCTCAAAAATCTAACGGTCCGTCAGAAACTCCGGGAGGGGACGCGACGTGGCCAACTTCTTGGACGGCAAGGTGATCGCCGTCACCGGGGCCGGGCGCGGCATCGGACGCGCCGTGGCCCTCGCCTGCGCGGCCGAGGGCGCGAAGGTCGTCGTCAACGACTACGGGGTCTCGATCGAAGGCGGCGAACCCACCAGCGAGATCGCCGAAGCGGTGGTCAAGGAGATCGCGGCGGCGGGCGCGGAGGCGGTCGCGGTCGCCGACGACGTCTCCACCATGGCCGGTGGCCAGCGCATCGTGGACACCGCCGTCGACCGGTTCGGACGGCTCGACGGTGTGGTGTGCGTGGCCGGAATCCTGCGCGAGCGGATGCTCTTCAACATGACCGAGGAGGAGTGGGACCCGGTCGTCGCCACCCACCTCAAGGGCACCTTCACCGTCTTCCGCGCCGCGTCCGCGGTGATGCGGCGGCAGCGCTCCGGCACCCTGATCGGCTTCACCAGCGGCAACCACCAGGGCAGCGTCGCGCAGGCCAACTACGCCTCGGCCAAGGGCGGCATCATCTCGCTGGTCCGCAGCGCGGCCCTCGGCCTGCACAAATACGGCGTCACCGCCAACTGCGTCGCCCCGGTCGCCCGTACCCGCATGTCCGCCAACGTGCCGATGGAACTGAAGGAGATCGGCGAACCGGAGGACGTCGCCGCCCTGGTCGTCTACCTGCTGAGCGAACAGGCCCGCGCGGAGCAGATCACCGGACAGGTCTATACGATCGCGGGCCCCAAGATCGCGGTCTGGGCCCAGCCCAGGGAACTGCGCGCCGGGTACGCCGAGGGCGCCTGGACCCCGGAGAAGATCGCCGACTTCCTGCCCGGCACGGTCGGCACCGACCCCATGCCGCTGCTGGCCCAGCTCGAAGCCATGGCCCGGGCCGCCGCGGCCGACCAGCGCCCCAACGCGTGATCCGCGCGCCCACCGTGCGATGTGAGGAAGGGGAGAGGCCGTGGACTTCGCCTTCGGGCCCGGTGACGAAGACTTCCGAGACGAGGCCCGCGCCTGGCTCGACGCCCAGCTGACCGGCCGCGTCACCGAACCCGCGAACGCCGCAGCCGCCCCCGCTGATGTCGCCGCCGACGCCACCGCCCAGCGCGCCTGGGAACGCGAACTGGGCGACGGCGGCTGGATCGGGCTCGGCTGGGACCGCACCCACGGCACCTACGGAAACCGGGCCGCCACCCTCACCCAACAGGTCGTCTGGGCCGAGGAATACGCCCGCGCCGGAGCCCCCGCCCGGCTCGGCCACATCGGCGAGAACCTGCTCGCCCCCACCCTGCTCGCCCACGGCGACCCCGCCCAGCGCGCCCGCTTCCTGCCCCCCATCGCCCGCGGCGAGGAACTCTGGTGCCAGGGCTACAGCGAACCCGACGCGGGCTCCGACCTCGCCGGACTGCGCACCCGCGCCGTCCGCGACCCGGGCGACGGAACCTACCGCGTCACCGGCCAGAAGATCTGGACCTCCCACGCCCGCGAAGCCGACTGGTGCTTCGTCCTGGCCCGCACCGAGGAGGGCTCACAACGCCACCACGGCCTCTCCTTCCTGCTGGTGCCGATGGACCAGCCAGGGCGCATCGAGGTCCGGCCGATCCGGCAGCTCACCGGCACCGCGGAGTTCAACGAGGTGTTCTTCGACGGCGCCCTCGCCCACCCCGACCACCTCGTCGGCGGCCCGGGCCGGGGCTGGAGCGTGGCCATGAGCCTGCTCGCCGTGGAACGCGGAGTCTCCACCCTGGTCCAGCAGATCGGCTTCGCCCAGGAACTCGACCGCGTCATACGGCAGGCCCTGGACACCGGCGCCGCCCGCGAACCCGTCCTGCGCGACCAGCTGATCCAGCAGTGGGCCGAGCTGAAGGTCATGCGCTGGAACGCGCTGCGCACGCTGGGCGCCGCCCGGAATCCCACCCCCGGGGGCCCCACCCCCACCCCCTCCCCTCCCACCTCCTCCGCCTGCCCTCCCCATCGATCCACGCCGCACCGGCCCGCGCCGCATGACGCCGGGGCGCCCAGTGTGGCCAAGCTGCTGTGGGGCGGCTGGCACCGGCGGCTCGGCGAGCTGGCCGTACGGGTGCGGGGCACCGCGGCCGCGCTCGGGCCGCTGCGCTGGACCGAGGGGCGGCCGTATGAACTCGACGCCGCGCAGCGCCTCTTCCTCTTCTCCCGCGCCGACACCATCTACGGCGGCTCGGACGAGATCCAGCGCAACATCATCGCCGAGCGCGTACTCCACCTCCCGAGGGAGCCCCGATGACAACGTACGAGCGGAAGACGTACGGGCACTGGATCGGCGGCTCCTGGCGGGCGCCCGGGGCCGGGCACTACGCGGTCGTCAACCCGGCCACCGAGGAGACCGTCGGCCGGGCGCCCGAGGCCGACGAGGCCGACGCCGACGCCGCGGTGCGGGCCGCGCGGGCCGCGTACGACGGCTGGTCGCGCACCGCCCCCCGGGAGCGCGCCGCCGTACTCGACCGCGCGGCCGACCTGCTCGCCGAGCGCGCCCCCGACCTGGTGCCCCTCGTCCAGGCGGAGACGGGCGCGACACTGCGGGTCACCGCGGCCCTCCAAGTGCCCCCCGCGGCCGACCGCTTCCGCCGCTACGCGCGCGGCGCCATGGAACCGGACACCATCCCGCTCGCCCCGCTGCCGGTCGCCGCCAGCCCGCTGGCGCCCGGCGGGCTGATCGGCGCGGCGGCGGTCCGCCGTCCGGTGGGTGTCGTCGCCTGTATCACCTCCTACAACTTTCCCCTCGCCAATCTCGCGGGCAAGGTCGCCCCGGCGCTCGCCATGGGCAATACGGTCGTCGCCAAACCGGCCCCGCAGGACCCGCTGGCCTGTCTCGAACTCGGCCCGCTGCTGGCCGAGGCCGGTCTCCCGGACGGTGTCTTCAATGTCGTCACCGGCTCGCGCGCGGCCGTCGGCGAGGCGCTGGTAGCGCACCCCGGTGTCGACATGGTCAGCTTCACCGGATCCACCGCCGTGGGGAAGAAGATCGCCGAATCCGCAGGCCACTCGATGAAACGCACCCTGATGGAACTGGGGGGCAAGGGTGCGGCCATCGTCCTTGGGGACGCCGACAAGCGAGTGATCGCGTCGGCGGTCGGGGCGGTCGGTTCGACCTTCTCCTTCCACAGCGGGCAGATCTGCACGGCGCCGACTCGGGTGCTCGTACATCGATCGCTGTACGAGCGGGTGGTCGCCGCACTCACAGATTACGCAAAGTCACTGACCGTGGGGGACCCTGTGGATAACTCCACGGTGGTGGGTCCGCTGATCTCCGCGGCGCAGCGCGACCGGGTCGAGGCGTACCTCGCGGGGGCCCGTGAGCAGGGCGCCCGCATCGTCACCGGCGGTGAACGCCCCGCCGTCAAGCCCGGGTTCTACGTCGCGCCGACCCTCGTCGCCGACGCCGAGCCCGGCATGGCCGTGGCCCGCGAGGAGCTGTTCGGCCCCGTCGTCGTGGCCCTGCCCTTCGACGACGAGGACGAGGCGGTGCGGATCGCCAATGGCACCTCGTACGGCCTCTACGACTACGTCTTCAGCGCCGACGCGGGCCGCGCCTGGGCCCTGGCCGCCCGGCTGCGCAGCGGAAACGTCGGCATCAACACCGTTCAGCGCCACCCCGAAACCCCGTTCGGCGGCTTCAAGCACAGCGGAGTCGGCCGCGACGGCGGCTCGTTCGGGCTGCACGCGTACAGCGAACTCCAGTCGGTGGTCTGGGCCTCCTGACCGAACCAACAAGGCCCGAGTGTCCGAGTACCCGAGTGCCCGAGTGATGAGGGAGAGGGAGAGGGGGAGGGCGGCATGCGAGGTGTCGTGTTCGACGGCGTGGGGCCACGGGTGGTCGATGACCTGGAGGTACGCGACCCGGGGCCGGGCGAGGTGCTGGTGGCCGTGGCCGCCGCCGGGCTGTGCCACAGCGATCTGTCCGTCATCGACGGCACCATTCCGTTTCCCGTGCCGGTGGTGCTCGGCCACGAGGGCGCGGGCGTGGTCGAGGCGGTCGGGCCCGGCGTCGCCCATGTCGCCCCCGGCGACCACGTCGCCCTCTCCACCCTCGCCAACTGCGGTACCTGCGCCGACTGCGACCGAGGCCGCCCCACCATGTGCCGTGCCGCGATCGGCAGACCGGGCCGCCCCTTCCGCCGTGAAGGCGGCGAGCGGCTGTTCAACTTCGCCTCCAACTCGGCGTTCGCGCAGCGCACCCTGGTCACGGCCGTCCAGGCGGTGAAGATCCCGGACGAGATCCCGCTCACCTCGGCCGCCCTCATCGGCTGCGGCGTCCTCACAGGCGTCGGCGCCGTCCTCAACCGGGCCCGGGTGGACCGCGGCGAGTCGGTCGTCGTCATCGGCACCGGCGGCATCGGACTCAACGTCCTCCAAGGGGCCCGGATCGCCGGGGCGACCACCATCGTCGCCGTCGACAACAACCCGGCCAAGGAGCCGCTGGCCCGGCGCTTCGGCGCCACCCACTTCGCCGGTGACCCCGACGCCGTACGGGAGATCCTGCCCACCGGCGCCGACCACGCCTTCGAATGCGTCGGCTCCACCCGGCTCATCCGGCAGGCCGTCGACCTTCTCGACCGGCACGGCCAGGCGGTGCTGCTCGGGGTTCCGCCCGCAGACGCCGAGGCGGCCTTCCGGGTCTCCACCCTCTATCTGGACAAGTCCATACTGGGCTGCCGCTACGGATCCTCCCGCCCACAGCGCGACATCGCCCTGTACGCGGAGCTGTACCAGCAAGGCAGGCTGCTGCTGGACGAACTCGTCACCCGCGTCTACCCGGTGGAGGACTTCCCCAAGGCCGTGGACGACGCACGCGGCGGACGGGTGGCGCGTGCCGTGCTCACGTTCTGAACGGGCCCGCCCTCCGGCTGAACGGGCCCGTCCCCCGAGCCGGAGGCGGAAGCGCAGGTCCGGAAGGTGCGCCGGTACGCGGTGGGGGAGACCCCGAGCGCGGTCTGCAGATGCTGCCGCATCGACGCGGGCGTGCCGAAGCCCGCGTCCCGCGCGACCTGGTCCACCGACAGATCCGTGTCCTCCAGCAGCTGCCGGGCCCGCTCCACCCGCTGCTGGGCCAGCCACTGGCCGGGGCTGACGCCGACCTCCTCGCGGAAGCGGCGGGTGAAGGTGCGCACGCTCATCGACTCCTGTGCGGCCAGGTCGCGCAGGGTGAGGGGACGGTCGAGGCGGCCCAGCGCCCAGGCGCGGGCGGCGGTGGTGGTGGCCTGATGGGGCGCGGGCACCGGACGCCGGATGTACTGGGCCTGGCCGCCGTCGCGGTGCGGCGGCACCAGGCTGTTCCGGGCGACCTCGTTGGCGACGGCGGTGCCGTGGTCGCGCCGTACGAGGTGCAGACACAGGTCGATGCCCGAGGCGACTCCGGCCGAGGTGAGGACGTCGCCGTCGTCGACGAACAGCACATCCGGGTCGACCGCGATGGCCGGAAAGAGCCGCTGGAAGTGGTCGGCGGAGGACCAGTGGGTGGTGGCGGGGCGGCCGTCGAGCAGTCCGGCGGCGGCGAGCACGTACGAGCCGGTGCAGATGGACACCCAGCGGACGCCGGGGCGGGCGTGGGCCAGGGCGGCGGCGAGGGGTGCGGTCAGTCGGCCGTCCTCCTTCACCGGCCCGAGCCCGTACGAGGCGGGCACCACGATGGTGTCCGCCTCTGCCAGGGCTTCCGGGCCCCGCTCGACCAGGATCGGGAAGTCGGCCTCGGTGGCCAGGGGGCCGGGTTCAGCGGTGCAGGTCGCCACCTCGTACAGCGGTCGTCCGGCGGTGGAACGGGCCTTGCCGAAGATCCGGTAGGGGATGCCCAGTTCGAAGGGGATCACGCCGGGCAGGGCGAGCACGACGACACGGTGGAGCTTTTCGGTCATCCCCAGCGGGGTCATGGATCCGGCCTCCCGTCGCAGCGGTGTGGCCCGATCCTAGCGAACACTGTCCCACGGGCCACTCGCCTGGGGAAAACCGCCGCCCGATGCTGGTCAGGTGACGCAGACAACCACATCTCTCCAAGCCCCCGGACAGGACGAGAAGCCGCGGACCCGCCGACGCCGTCCGCACCGGGCCTGGCTGGTCGCCGCCGTCACCTTCGTGACGATCGTCGCGGCGGGCGGATTCGCCTCCCTGCCCGGACTGCTGATCGACCCGCTCCATGAGGAGTTCGGCTGGTCGCGCGGCACCATCGGGTTCGCCGTCTCCGTCAACCTCGCGCTCTACGGGCTCACCGCGCCGTTCGCCGCCGCCCTGATGGACCGTTTCGGCGTCCGCAAGGTCGTCGTCGCCGCGCTGATGGTCATCGCGATCGGTGGCGGTCTCACCGTCTTCATGACCGCCCCCTGGCAGCTCATCCTGTGCTGGGGCGTGCTCGTCGGCCTCGGCAGCGGGTCCATGGCGTTCGCCTTCGCCGCGACCGTCACCAACCGGTGGTTCACCGCCCGGCGCGGCCTGGTCACCGGCATCCTCACCGCGGGCGGGGCGTCCGGGCAGCTCGTCTTCCTGCCGCTGCTCTCATGGATCATCGAGCGGCAGCACGACTGGCGGCCCGCCGCCATGACCGTCACGCTCGCCGCGCTCGCCATCGTGCCCTGCGTATGGCTGCTCCTGCGCGACTACCCGTCCGACGTGGGGCTCGCCGCGTACGGGGCCGACGGCCCGCCCGCGCCCCGGCCCGCTCCGCACCGCGGCGCCGCCCGGCGCGCGGTGACGGCCCTCGTCTCGGCCTCCAGGACCGGTACGTTCTGGCTACTCGCGGGGACGTTCGCGGTCTGCGGCGCCTCGACGAACGGCCTGGTCAAGACCCATTTCGTACCCGCCGCGCACGACCACGGCATGGCGGTGACGGCGGCCGCGGGCCTGCTCGCCGTGATCGGCGTCTTCGACATCGTGGGGACGATCGCCTCCGGCTGGTTCACCGACCGCTTCGACGCGCGGCGGCTGCTGGCCCTGTACTACGCGCTGCGCGGGCTGTCCCTGATGGTTCTGCCGCTGCTGCTGGACGACACGGTGCACCCGCCGATGATCTTCTTCATCGTCTTCTACGGGCTCGACTGGGTCGCCACGGTGCCGCCGACGATCGCGCTGTGCCGGGAGTGGTACGGCGAGGACAGCGCCATCGTGTTCGGCTGGGTCCTGGCGTCGCACCAGGTGGGCGCGGGGCTCGTGGCGTTCGTCGGGGGCCTGGCGCGGGACGCCTTCGGCTCGTACGACCTCGTCTGGATCGGGGCGGGCGGACTGTGCGCGGTCGCGGCGCTCATGTCGCTGATGATCCGGCGGGGTGCCGCTAAAGACCCGGCGCCAGCCCTGTGAACGCGCCCCGGTGGAAGAGCAGCGGACCGTCGGCCGCCGCCCGCTCGTCGGTGTCCAGGGCGCACACCCGGCCCACCACCACCAGATGGTCGCCGCCGGTGTGGACCGTGTGGACGGTGCAGTCGATCCAGGCGGGGGCGCCCGTGAGGCGGGGCGAACCGGTCACCGGGCACGCGGTATAGGGGACACCGGCGAACTTGTCCGGGCGCTCGGCCGAGCTGACCGCGAAGGACCGGCACAGCCCGGCCTGCGCCGCGCCCAGGACGCTGACGCAGAAGACGCCGCTGCGGGCGATGCGCGGCCAGGTCGTGGACGTACGGGCCACCATGAAGGCGATCAGCGGCGGGTCGAGGGACAGCGAGGTGAACGACTGGCAGGCGAAGCCGGTCGGGCCCGCCTCGTCGGTGGTCGCGATCACGGTGACGCCGCTCGCGAAGTGGCCCAGCACCCGGCGGAATTCCCCCGGGGACAGCGGCGGGCGCTCATCCTCCTGTACGGCGCGCAGTGCGCGGCGCGCGCTGGGCGGGGGCGGTGGCGGTGGCCCGGCGGTGGTGGGCGAGCCCGCCGAGCGCAGATAGCGGACGGCGGTGGCGGCCATTCCGGCGTGTCCCATCATGGTTCCGCGTCTCTCCTGTTCGTGGGGTGTGGTGTGGTCAGCGGCCCCGGTAGACCGGGGTGCGGCGTTCGACGAAGGCACGGACGCCCTCGTTCGCGTCGGCCGTGGTCATGTTGGTCTCCTGCGCGGCCGCCTCGGCGGCGAAGGCCGCCGCCCGGCCGGACTCCAGCGAGGCGTTGACCAGCGCCTTGGTGGCGGCGAGTGCGCGCGTGGGGCCCGCGGCCAGGCGTTCGGCCCAGGCGCGGGCGGTCTTCGCGAGTTCGCCGTCCGGTACGACGCGGTTGACCAGCCCCAGCCGCTCGGCGTCGGCGGCGGGCAGCGCGTCGCCGAAGAACAGCAGCTCCTTCGCCCGCTGGGGGCCGATCAGCCGGGGGAGGAGGTAGGCGCCGCCGCCGTCGGGGACGAGTCCTCGGCGTACGAAGACCTCGGTGAAGGTGGCCGATTCGGCGGCCAGGACCAGATCGCAGGCGAGCGCGAGATGCGCGCCGAGCCCGGCGGCGGTGCCGTTGACGGCGGCGATGACGGGCTTCTCGCAGTCGAGTACGGCGGTGATGAGCCGCTGCGCTCCGCCGCGGATCAGCCGCGCGACATCGCCCGCGATCCGCTCGGCGGGGGCGGCGGGGGTGCCGCGCAGATCGGCGCCCGCGCAGAAGCCCTTGCCGGTGGCGGTGAGCACGACGGCCCGCACGGCCGGGTCGGCGGAGGCCTGATCGAGCCGGAAAATCAGGCGTTCCCGCTGGTCAGGGGTGAGGGCGTTGAGCGCGGAGGGCCGGTCGAGGGTGATCCAGGCGACCCCGTTGTCAGTGGCGTGCCGTACAACGGAATCGAGCACTTCTTCGGGGGAGGGAGACGTCATGGGAAGGCTCCTCAGGGTCCTCGGGCTGCTCGGGCTGCTCGGGCCGCTCTGGCTGTGGGCGCGGCGTCGGGGGCGCGGCGGCGGTGCGCGAGGCGTGCGCTCAGCGGCAGATGGCCAGCGCGTCCAGGGCCACGGCGCCCTGGCCACGGGGCAGCACCATCAGGGGGTTGACGTCGAGTTCGGCGAGCTGGTCGCCGAGTTCCAGGGCCATGCGCTGCACCCGCAGTACGACTTCGACCAGGGCGTCCACGTCGGACGGCGGCGCGCCGCGTACGCCGTCGAGGAGGGCGTGGCCGCGCAGTTCGCCGAGCATGGCGCGGGCCTGGTCCTCACCGAACGGGGGGACGCGGACGGCGGTGTCGCGCAGCACCTCGACGAGCACGCCGCCGAGGCCGACGGTCACGGTGGGCCCGAAGAGGCTGTCGTGGGTGACGCCGACGACCATCTCGACGCCGCGCTCGACCATCTGGCACACCAGGACGCCGTCCAGTTCGACGCCTTCGTAGCGGGCGATGTCGGTGAGTTCGCGGTAGGTGTCGCGGACCTGGCTGGCGGAGGTGAGGCCGAGGCGGACCAGGCCGAGTTCGGTCTTGTGGGCGAGCTGGGGCGCGGACGCCTTCATGACGACGGGGTAGCCGACCAGCCCGGCGGCGCGGACGGCCGCGGCGGCGCTGGTGACGAGCTGTTCGCGCGGCACCCGGATGCCGTAGGCGCGCAGCAGCTGCTTGGCGGCGTGTTCGCTGAGGCGCTGGCCGGGGCGGAGCAGCCCGCTCGCCTTGCGCATCGACGGGGAGGGGGTGCGCGGGGCGTCGTCGAAGGGGGAGCGGTAGGCGGCGGTGAAGCGGTGGTGGCCCAGATAGGCGCGGACGGCGGTGAGGCAGTTGCCGACGGTGCGGAAGGTGGCGACGCGGGAGGAGCCGAGGAGGGTGGTGCGGTAGGCGTCCTCGGTGCCGACGGGCGAGCCCCACACCACGCAGACGAGTTTGTCGGTGCGTTCCGCCGCGTCGACCAGGTCGTGGGCGAGCTTGTCGCTCATCGGCGGGAAGGGGCCCGTGATGGGACAGATCAGGACGCCCACGGCCGGATCGGCGAGGATCGCGTCGATGATCTTCGGGCCGCGCCAGTCGCCCACGGGGTGGCCGCCGTTGTCGACCGGGTTGGCGACGGAGAGGTCGCCGGGTATCCACTGGTGGAGTTCGGCCTGCTTCTCGGCGGAGAGGGCGGGCATCGGGAGCCCGGCCGCGGTGGCGAGGTCGGCGACGTGGGCGCCGGTGCCCCCGGAGATCGAATACACGACGACGCCCTCGGCGCGCGGGGGCCGGGCGCGGGCGAGCAGGGCGGCCGTGTCCTGGAGTTCGTCCAGGCCGTCCACGCGGATCACGCCGAACTGGCGCATGGCCGCGTCCACGACCGTATCCGCGCCGGTCAGTTTGCCGGTGTGGGAGGCGGCGGTGCGGGCGCCGGTCTCGGTGCGGCCGACCTTGACGGCGACGACGGGCACCTTGGCGCGGGCGGCCCGGTCGGCGGCGAGGAGGAAGCCGCGGCCGTCCTTGAGCCCCTCCGCGTACAGGGCGATGGCACCGACCTCGGGGCGGGTGGCGAAGTAGGAGAGGAAGTCGGCGCTCTCCAGGTCGGCCTCGTTGCCGGTGGGAGCCCAGTGGCTGAGCCGGATGCCCAGTTCCTGGAGGGTGTAGAGGGGGCGTCCCTGGTGGCCTGACTGGGTGATGAGGGCGATGGCGGGCCCTTCGAGGTCGTCGCGGAACTCCTCGAAGGCGTTGAGGTTGGTGTTGGGGCCGAGCAGCCGCAGCCCGGCGCGGCGGGCCGCGGCGGTCAGCCGGGCCTGGGCGGCGGCGCCCTCGTCGCCGGTCTCGGCGAAGCCGGAGGCGAAGACGACGGCGAACTTGACCTTGATCTGGGCGAGTTCCTCGATGACCGGGAGGGGGTCGCGGACGAGGAGGACGGCGAGGTCGACGGGTTCGGGCAGCTCGGCGACGGACGGGACGCACGGGAGGCCGAACACGGCCGGACGGGAGGGGTGCACGGGGTGCAGCCGGGCGCCGACGCGCTCCGCCCAGGCGAGGAGCTGCCGGGTGATGCCGGTGCCGGGGCGGCCCTCGGTGTCGGAGGCGCCGATGAGGGCCACCGCCTCGGGGCGGAAGAAGCGGTCCAGGTCGGGGACGTCGGCGTGCAGCGGGCGGCCGCTGACGTCCAGGTCCTCGGTGTCGCCGAGGGCCGAGGTGCTGCTGTGGACCTGGACGGCGGGCCCGGGGGGCTGCCCGCAGGCGACGGCGCGGGCGTGACGGGAGTTGGTGGTGAGGGTGCCGTGAGTCGATCCAAGCATTGGGTATCCGCCACTCCTGCTCGTTGGCCAATAACCAGGTAACTGACGCCCAGTCACATTACTGAGTAGTCAGGCTACAGAGCTGACGGGCTGTCAGGAATGCTCGGTGCGCGGAGAACACGCAGGGTGACGGCGCGCCGTTACCGGCGGTACGGCGCGACGGCAACAAGAGAGTGCCCGCGCGGTGGCGTGCTCACGCCGCCGCGCGGGCGGCGAAATCAAGCCGTCGTGCGGGACACCATCGCGGCGATCTTCCTCGCGTCGAGGGCCAGCTCGCGCAGCATGCCGCTGATCGGGTTCGTGTAGCCCGTGAAGTACAGGCCCGGTGCGCTGGGCAGGGTCCGCCTGCCGTGGGCGAGCGGGTGCCCCCGGCCGTCCAGCACGTCCAGATGCCCGACCAGGTCCTCCAGCCCGCGCCGGTAGCCGGTCGCCGCTATCACCGCCTCGGGGCCGATGCGCGAGCCGTCGGCCAGCGCCACCTTGTCGCCGTCCAGCGACGCGACCGCGGCGACCACCTCCACCCGCCCCGTCCGTACCGCGTCGACCAGCCCCACGTCCTGCACGGGGATCGCGCCCTCCCGTACCCGGGTGTAGAGCCCGGCCTCCGGCCACGGCAGCCCCCGCTCGGACAGGTCCGGCATGCTCACCCGGCACATCACCCGCGCCGCCCGGTCCACCGCGCCCCGTGGCAGCCGCCGCACCAGGATGCCGGTGCGCTGGGCGGGCCAGCCCGCCGTCGAACGGCGCAGGATGTGCGGCGCCGTACGGACCGCCAGCCGCACCCGCGCCGCGCCGCCCTCGACCAGGTCGACCGCGATCTCCGCGCCCGTGTTGCCGACCCCGACCACCAGCACGTCCCGGCCCTCGTACGGCCGGGCACTGCGGTAGCGGTGGGCGTGCAGCAGCTCACCGGTGTAGGTGTCCCGGCCCGGCCAGTCCGGTAGTCGCGGGGTGTGGTTGTAGCCGGTCGCGACGACGGCCACCGGCGAGAACAGTTCGCGTCCGCCACCGGCCCGCAGCACCCAGCCGGTGTCGTCGCCGGACCGGTCGATCCGGGTCACCTCCACGCCCGTGGCGATCTCCAGACGGTGGTGCTCGGCGTAGCGCTCCAGGTAGCGCACCACGTCGTCCCGGGCGACCCAGCGCCCGTACGCGCGCGGGATCGGCAGCCCGGGCAGCGCGGAGAGACGGCGGGTGGTGTGCAGGTGCAGCCGGTCGTAGTGGCCCCGCCAGGAGGCGGCGACCGTGTCGGACTTCTCCAGGACGACGGCGTGAATGCCGCGCTTGCCCAGTGCGGCGGCGGTGGCGAGCCCGCCCGGTCCGCCGCCGATCACATAGACGGGTGAAGGGGATCTCGCAGGGAGACTATCGGCCATGGTGGCGAGCGTAGTCCGCTGCTTGACGGGTTTCGGTCAAAGGAATTCCGAATCGGTTGCGGATCGGTCACGGGGGTCTCCGGGCGCCCCTTGCGCGCCTCCGCCCGACCCCCGAAACTGATGTGTCGTCAGGAAAGGCGGGCCGGAAGGGAGCGTGCCCATGAGCGGCCCCGACACCTCCGGCGCCCCCGAGGCGCCCCGCTTCGACCTGCCCGAGCCCGACCCGTTCACCCGCCCCTACTGGGACGCCGCCGCCCAGGGCAGGCTGCTGATCCGCCGCTGCGGCTCCTGCGGCCGGGCCCATCACTACCCCCGCGAGTTCTGCCCGCACTGCTGGAGCGAGGACGTCGCCTGGGAGGAGGCGAGCGGTGACGCCGCCCTCTACGCCTGGTCCGAGGTGCACCGCAACGACCTCCCGCCCTTCGGCGCCCAGGTCCCGTACACCGCGGCCGTCGTGGACCTGGCCGAGGGGCCGCGGATGATGACCCGGATCGTCGACCACCCCGCGCACGGGCTGCGCGCCGGGATGCGGCTGAGTGTCGTCTTCCGCGTGCTGGGGGAGGGCGCCCCGGCCGTTCCCGTCTTCCGGCCGCTGCTCGCGTGACGCCGCCCGCGTGGCGCCGCCCACGTGACGCTGCCCGCGTGACGGTGCCCGCATGCGCCCGCATGACGGCGTCCGATTGATCAGGCCGAATTCGCATCCCGCCGACGAAGAAATTCGATGATCAATCTTGAACAATCACTCGGCCGGATGCCTAGACTGACCGCCTAACTTCCGCCTTTTACCGAGGACTTACTCTTCCGAGCTAGACCCAAGGGCGCCCGGCGGCTGTTGCCCGCTCGACCCCGGCCGCGAGGAATCGATGACTCCGATACACCCCGATCAGCGTCAGCGGTCGCGCGCCCGCCGGTGGGACTCCCCCGCCAAGCGGGCCTTCCTCGGCCTCCTGGCGACCGTCCCCGTGCTCGGCATCGCCGGTTGGGCGGCGGCGGCAGCCGCCCCCGGAGCGGCGAGACCCGCGGTGATCGGGTGCGCGGTCGTGGCCGGGGCGCTGGTGAGCGCCGCCGTCGCGGCCGCCGCCCACCGCGGCGCGGCCCTCGCGCGCGCCCAATCGGCCGTACGGGCGCTGGAGTTCCGGGCCGCGCAGGCCGATGCCCGGGCCGCCGAGGCCGGGGCCATCGCCGAAACGAACCGGCTGACCGCCGAGCGCGCCGAAGCCGAGGTCCGCGAGCTGAGGGACCAGGTCGCCGCCACCGAGCAGCGGGTCGCGGCCGCGGAGCGGCGGGCCGCCGCCAGCGAGCAGCGCGCCGCCGACGCGGCACGGGACCTCGACCACACCGTCGGCACCGCGTTACCCGCCCTCGTCGGGCAGCTGCGCGGCCGGGTCCCGGTCGATCAGGCCCTTGCCGGGACCGAGCGGCCCGCGACCGGCCCGCTGCGCGCCCTGCTGGAGACCGTGGGCGGTGAGCTGTCCCGGGAGCGGCAGAAACGCACCGAGATGGTGGCCGCGTTCCGCAGCATCGCCGGTCGCCTCCAGGCGCTGGTCGCGGGCAACCTCGCCCGGCTGCGGGAGATGCAGGACCGCTACGAGGCCGATGCCCTCGACGACCTCTTCCAGCTCGACAGCACCGCCTCGCAGACCGGCCGGATGGCCGACCGCGTCGCCGTCCTCACCGGCGCGCTGTCCGGTAAGCACTGGCCCCGGCCCATCGTCATCTGGCGGGTGCTGCGGGCGGCCACCTCCCGTATCGAGGGGCTGGAGCGGGTGGAGATCCGCTGCTCCAGCGAACAGGCCGTGGTCGGCGCCGCGGCCGAGAAGGTGATCACGCTCCTCGCCGAGCTGATCGACAACGCCGTGAGCTTCTCGCCGCCGTCCACCGCCGTGAACGTCTACGTCCAGGAGGTCCCGCGCGGGATCGCCGTGGAGATCGCGGACAGCGGCCTGGCCATGCAGCCCGACATGCTCGCCCGGGCGCAGCAGGCGGTCACCGACGACCCGTCGAGCATGCTGAAGCTGTCCGGCACCCGGCAGGGGCTGCTGGTGGTGGGCATGATCGCCCGTAAGTTCGGGCTGCGCGTCACGTATCAGTCGTCCGCGACGGGCGGTACGGCGGTCACCGTACTGATCCCGCAGCAGCTGCTCACCGAGCCCCGAGCCGAGCCCCGAGCCGAGCCCCGAGCCGAGCCCCGAGCCGAGCAGCACGCACCGGGCCACCACGCACCGGCCCACCGCGCACCGGTCTCCCACACTCCGGAACGCCGCACCGCCGCGCCCGTGCTCCCCTCCCGCCGACCGCCGCGGGAGGAGCCGCCCGAGGAGCGGTCCGGCGACCATCCGCTCACCCCCGAGGGGCTGCCCAGGCGACGCCGTAAGCAGGTCGAGACCGGCGCCGAGCGGGGTGCCGCGCCAACGGCGCCGCCGCCTCCCGTACGGAAGAAGCCCGCGGAGGCGGGGAACCGGTTCGGTTCGTTCCACACCGCCGTCAAGCAGGACCGCACTCGCACGACACCACGCTCGGAAGGCACGACCTCATGAACCCGCATGACCTCGACTGGAAGCTCGACGCGCTGCTGGCGAAGACCCCGGGGGCGCGGCACGCGCTCGCGGTGTCCAACGACGGGCTGGTGATCACCCACTCCTCCGATCTGACCCAGTCGGAGGCGGAGACGCTGGCCGCCATCGCCTCCGGCATCCAGAGCCTGGCCAGAACGGTGTCGACCAAGTTCGGTGACGGCACCGGCAGCGTGGAGCACTCCCTGGTCGCGGTCGGCGGCGCGGTGCTGATGACCGTCGAGGCGGGCGAGGGCGCCCATCTCGCGGTGCTCGCCCGGGAGGACGCCGACCCGGGGATCGTCGGCAACAGCATGTCCGTGCTGGTCGACGGGCTTCTCTCGTACCTCACCTCGCCGCAGCGCATGCCCGGGGAGGAGGGCGGCGCGACGGCATGATGCGCTGGGACGTCCATGAAGAGCCGGACCGGCTGTTCGCCGCGACGGGAGGACGTAGCCGCGCGTATACGGAATTCGATCTGGTGTCACTGGTCGTCAGCGAGTCCGAACCGGCCGCGGGCATGGCCCCGGAGACGGTTCAGATTCTGAGGCTGTGCCGCCATCCGATGGCGCTGGTGGAGGTCTCCGCGCGGTTACGCATGCCTGTGGGCGTCGTCGCGATCCTGCTGTCCGATCTGCTCGCCGAGGGCCGGATCTCGGTCCGTCACCCCAGCAGCGGGGCGGCCCCTCGGGAGGCATCCCCCCGGGCGGCGTCCTCTCGGGGAGCGGACGCCGCCCCGGAACCCGCCCCGGCGCGGCTGCCCGATACCGGCCTGGTCCGAGAGGTTCTCGTTGCACTCAAAAATCTCTGAGAAGGCCGAGGCCCCCTTGGCCGACGTCGAGGCGCCGTTGAGCGATACGGCCCGGGACGCGGTGAAGATCGTGATCTCCGGCGGCTTCGGCGTCGGCAAGACGACGTTCGTGCGGGCCGTCAGCGAGATCGACCCGCTGACGACCGAGGCCGTGATGACCGAGACGGGCGTGGGCGTCGACGACGTGGGCGGGGTGGAGGGCAAGTCGGCCACCACGGTCGCCTTCGACTTCGGCCGGATCAGCGTCACGGAGCGGATCGTGACGTATCTGTTCGGCGCCCCCGGGCAGAGCCGCTTCCGGTTCCTGTGGGACAACCTGTTCGTCGGCGCCTGGGGCGCGGTGGTCCTGGTGGACACCCGGCGGCTGGCGGACTCGTTCCCCGTCATCGACCACCTGGAGCGCAAGGGGATGCCGTTCGTCGTCGCCCACAACCGCTTCGACGACAGTCCGGACCACAGCCTCGACGCCATACGCGGCGCGCTCGACCTCGCGGACGGCATACCGCTGGTCGCCTGCGACGCCCGCTCCCACACCTCGGGCAAGGACGTCCTGGTGGCGCTGCTCGACCATCTCCACACCCTGTCCGCCGCCCAGGAGGCCGCTTCGTGACCCAGCCGACCTCACCGTCCGACGAACCCGCCGCACCAGACGGGCCGGGTTTACGCGACGAACCCGGCGCCCCCTTCGCACCACAGGCCGCGCCCATCGAGCAGCCCGCGTCCCACCACGACGCCCCCGAGCTGTTCGGCCCGCGCTTCCAGGACACGCCCGCCGAGGTGTACCGGGAGCTGCGGAACACCTACGGCCCCGTCGCCCCCGTGCTGCTCCCCGGCGGCGTCCCCGCCTGGCTCGTCCTCGGCTACCGCGAACTGCTGCGCGTCACCGAGAACACCAAGGTGTTCGGGCGCGGTTCGGCCCGCTGGAAGCTGTGGCCGCAGATCCCGCCGGACTGGCCGCTGCGCCCCATGGTCGAGGACAACGGGTCGCTGCTCTACCGGGAGGGCGATGAACACCGCAGGCGCGCCGGAGCGGTCGGGTCCTCCCTCGAAACGGTCGACCTCAATCAGATACAGGACGCGACCCAGACCTTCGCGCAGGGTCTGATCGAGAAGCTGAGCGAGGGCAGCCGGGCCGACCTGATCGCCGACTACGCCCATCCGCTGCCCGTGCTCGCCCTCAGCCGCGTCCTCGGCCTGTCCGACTCCGAGGGCGTCGCCCTGGTGAAGCCCATCAACGACATGGTCGACGGCGGCCCCGACGCCCTGAGCGGGCAGATCGAGGTGCGCGGCACCATGGAGCGGCTGGTGGCCCGTAAACGGAAGACGCCGGGCCCGGACGCCACCTCCCGGATGCTCGCCGACCGCGCCGGTCTCACCGACCAGGAGGTGGTCGAGGACCTGATGGTCCTCACCCTCGCCGGACACCAGCCCTGCATGGACTGGATCGGCATGACCCTGTGGCTGCTGCTCACCGACCACGACTACGCCGCCGACATGGGCGGCGGCCGCCGCTCGGTCCGCCAGGCCATGCACCAGGTGCTGCGCGACCACACCCCGGTGCAGATCTTCGCGGGCCGGTTCACCACCCAGGACACCGTCCTCGGCGCGACCCGCATCCCGGCCGGGGACCTGGTGCTGCTCGGGCTCGCGGGCGCCAACACCGACCCGTACGTACGCCCCCAGGCGGCCGGGATGGCCGGGATGGCCGGGATGGCCGGGGCGGCCGGGCCGGAGGGCCACAACGCCTATATGTCGTACAGCCACGGCGAGCACCGGTGCCCGTACGCGGGCCAGTGGATCGCCGAGGTCGTCGCCCACACCGCCGTCGAGACGCTGCTGGAGCACCTGCCGGACGTGGAACTGGCCGTGCCCGCCGACGCGTTGCGGTGGCGCCCCTCGCCGTGGCTGCGCGGCCTGACCTCGCTGCCCGTCACCTATACGCCCGCCCACTCATACACCGGAGGCTTCGGTTGGGACTGACAGAGGACCTGACAGAAAAACTGACAGGGGAACGGCCCTTCCTGCTCGACCCGACGATCCGTACGTCCGCCGAGGAGAGCGAACTCCTCTACGAAGCCGGGCCCGTGGTCCGGGTGGAGCTGCCGGGCGGGGTGCCCGCCTGGGCCGTCACCCATGACGCGCCCGCCCGCGAGGTGATGCGCGACAGCCGCTTCGTGAAGGACATCGGCCAGTGGGGCGCCTGGACGCGCGGGGAGATCCCCCCGGACTGGCCGCTGATCGGCTTGGTCGACCTGGGGCCCTCCATGGTCAGCACGGACGGCCCCGAGCACCGGCGGCTGCGCCGCCCGGTCGCCCGGGAGTTCACCCCGCAGCGGGTGGAGGCGCTGCGCGGCCGCGTCGAGGAGATCACCCGTGAGCTGCTCGACCGCACGGCGGAGGCCGCCTCGGCCGAGGGGGCGGGCGGGGTGGTGGACCTCAAGGACACGTTCGCGTTCCCGCTGCCCATCACCGTGGTCGGCGAGCTGTTCGGCATGCCGACCGAATGGCACCGGCCGCTGCGGAAGCTGTACGACAGCTTCTTCGACGACAAGGCAGCCCCCGAGACCGTCCTCGCCACCATCCAGGCGCTGTACGACTACATCGCGCGGCTCGTCCAGCTCAAGCGCGACGAGCCCGGCGCCGACCTCACCAGCGCGCTGCTCTCCGAACTCGGCGACGAACCGTCACAGGAGGCCGTCGAGGAGCTGATCGCCACCATCCAGGTGATGATCACGGCCGGGCACGAGACCAGCGTCCATGTGATCGTGAACGCCGTACGGGCGCTGCTGGACGACCCCGCGCAGCTCGACCTCATCCGCACCGGCCGCTACAGCTGGGACGACGTGGTCGAGGAGAGCCTGCGGCTGGACGCCCCGGCGCTGAACTTCCTGTTCCGCTTCGCCACCGAGGACATCGACGTCGCCGGAACCCTCGTGCGCGCGGGGGAGGGCGTGGTCATCTCTTACGGGGGCATGGGCCGCGACCGCGTCCAGCACGGCGCGGACGCCGACCGCTTCGACATCGCGCGCCGCCCCCGGCACTCCTCGTTCGGCCATGGCCCGCACAGCTGCCCGGGCTCCTCGCTCGCCCGCCTGGAGACCACGATCGCGCTGCGCGAACTCTTCGCCCGCTTCCCCGGTCTGCGGCTCGCCGACCCGGACGGGCCGCTGGAGCGCTCCCCGTCGGTCATCGTCAATGGCCACCGGGCGCTGCCGGTGCGGCTGAGCTGACCTCAGGCGGTACGAGGGGCCCTACGGCCAGAGCAGTTCGCGCCGCCAGCCGCCGCGTTCCTCCGGGGCGCGGCGGTAGCGGAGCCGTACGTGCCGCCGCCGCGCCTCCTCCTGGTAGAACTCCACCTCGTCCGGCTCCAGGGCGTACAGCGTCCAGGTGGGGGCGGTGGCGTCCGGTTCGCGCCCGGCCCGCTCGTACGCGTCCGCGAAGGCCGTCTCCAGCTCCTCGGACGAACCGAGCACCGCGCTCTGCCGCCCCGACCCGGCCAGCGCGGCCGCCAGAGCGGCGGGGGAGCGGCCGCGCAGGTCCGCCGCGCTCTCCTCGGGCGGGGCCTGCGTGACGCGGCCGCTGATGCGGACCTGGCGTCCGGCGCGCATCCAGTGGAAGCCCAGCGACGCGTACGGGTGCTCGGCCAGCTCGCTCCCCTTGCGGCTGGTGCGATGGGTGCCGAAGTGCCAGCCGTGGGCGTCGGCGCCGCGCAGCATCACGGTGCGCAGGGACGGGCGGCCGTCCGCTCCGGCCGTGGCGAGCATCATCGTGTGCGGGCCCGGTTCGCCGCCCTCGGCGGCCTCGCGCAGCCACCGCCGGAACAGCGGAAGCGGCGCGTCCGGGGCCTGGGCGGGTTCGAATACGGGCAGTTCGGCCGCGTGCGGGACGCGCAGGCCCCGCAGCAGCTCCCGGAAGGCCTCGTCGTCGTGTGCGTCGCTCATGGGAGCACCATCCGATCACCCGGCGCCGGGCAGGGCAAGCGGATCAGCCGCGCCCGAGCACGACCGTCCCCGACGAGCAGAACCAGCCGCCCGTCCCCGACGCCACGGCCAGCTCCGGCAGCCGCCCGCCCGCCTTGCGCACCTGCCGTTCACCCGCCTCGCCGCGCAGCTGCCGTACCGCCTCGACCAGCAGGAACAGCCCGCGCATCCCGGGGTGGCAGGCGGACAGGCCGCCGCCGTCGGTGTTGACCGGGAGCGCGCCGCCGAGCGTCAGCCGCCCGTCCGCCGCGAACGCGCCGCCCTCGCCCTTGGCGCAGAAGCCGAGGTCCTCCAGGGTCACCAGCGTCATATAGGTGAACGCGTCGTACAGCTCCGCCACATCGATCTCCGACGGCCGCACCCCCGCCCGCGCGAAGGCCGCCCGGCCGGAGGCCGCAGCGGGCGAGACGGTGAAGTCGTCCCACTCCGACATGGCGGAGTGCGAGACGGCGGTGCCCGAGCCCAGCACCCACACCGGCGGCCGGGCCGTGTCCGCCACCAGTTCCCCGTCCGCGAGCAGCACCGCGCAGCCGCCGTCCGAGCGGATGCAGCAGTGCAGTTTGGTGAACGGGTCGGCGATCATCGGCCCGCTCAGTACGTCGTCGACCGTGATCGGATCCCGGAACATCGCGTCCGGATTGTGCGCGGCGTTGGCGCGTGCCTGAACGGCGATGTCCGCGAGCTGTTCGAGCGTGGTGCCGTACTCGTACATATGGCGGCGCGCGGCCATCGCGTACTTGGCGATCAGGGTGTGGCCGTACGCCACCTCGAACTGGAGTGGTCCGCGCGCCCCGAAGGAGAGGTTCGCGGTCCGGCGGCCCGCCCGGATGTCGGCGCGGGCGGTCGAGCCGTAGACGAGGAGGACGGCGCGGGCGTGCCCGGCGGCGATGGCGTCCGCCGCGTGCGCCGCCATGACCTCCCAGGTGGCGCCGCCGACGGCCGTCGAGTCGGTCCAGCCGGGCCGCAGCCCCAGGTACTCGGCCACCTCCACGGGGGCGAGGGTGCCGAGCCCCGCCGAGGCGAAGCCGTCCACCACGGACCGGTCGAGACCGGAGTCGGCGAGCGCGCGGCGGGCGGCCTGGGCGTGCAGGGCGAAGGGGGTGGGGCCGTCGACGCGCCCGCAGTCGGCGAGGGCGACGCCGACGACGGCGACCTTGCGGGGAGCAGGCGTCATGCATCTGACGGTACATCAGATCTGACGCTATTATGACGGGTCGTCAGCAACGGGAGGTCCGATGGATGCCGCGCTCAGCGAGGAGCAGGAGGAGATCCGGCGCACCCTGCGCGAGCTGCTGCGGGGGCGGTGCGGCGGCGACGAGGTCAGGGCCGCCGTCCGCACCGCCGCCGGATACGACGAGGCGCTGTGGGGCGCTCTCGCCAGGCGGCTGGGCCTGCCCGGGCTCGCCCTGCCCACCGCGTACGGCGGCGTCGGCTGCGGTCCCGTCGAGCTGGCGCTCGCCTGCGAGGAGACCGGGCGCGCGCTGCTGCCCTCGCCGCTGCTGGCCACCGCCGTGTTCGCCGCGCCCCTGCTCGCCGCCCTCGGGACCGCCGCCCAGCGCGCCGAACTGCTGCCGCGCATCGCGGACGGCGCCCTGACGGCGGCCCTCGCGGTCCCGGGCCGGGCGCTGCCCGCGGTGCTGGGGCTGGTCCACGGGGTGGCGCCGGACCAGCCCGTGGCGTCAGGGGAAGCGTGCGGTAGCCGGGGGAGCACGCCGGGCGTCGCCGTCCCGGCGGGGCCCTGGGGAGCGGCCCTGGACGCGGCGGAGTGGGCGGGTGGCGGGCGCGCGGGGGGTGTCCAGGCCCGGGTCCGGGATGGCGGCTGGCGGCTGTACGGGCAGGTGGAGCAGGTGCTCGACGGGCACAGCGCGCGGCTGCTGCTGGTCGCCGCCCGCACCGGGGGCTATACGCGCGGCCGCGTCCTGGTCTTCGCCGTACGGGGGAACGCGCCCGGGCTGGTCCGCACCCGGCTGACCGCGCTGGACGAGACCCGGCCGCAGGCCCGTATCGAGCTGCGGGACGTCCCGGCCGAGCTGCTGGGCGAAGACAGCGCCGACGTGGCGGGCGCGCTGGCCGCGCTGGGCGGACCGGCGGCGGCCGCCCTCGCCGCCGAGGCGGTGGGCGCGGCGGACGCGGCCCTCGCCCGTACGGTCGACCACGTGCGGACCCGGGAGCAGTTCGGCCGCCCGATCGGCTCCTTCCAGGCGGTCAAGCACCGGCTGGCCGATGTGTACGTGATGGTCCAGTCGGCCCGCTCGGCGGCGTACTACGCGGCGTGGGCGGCCGACGGGCAGGAGGGCCGGGTCGCGGGCCCGCTGGCGCTCGCGGCGGCCCTGGAGGCGCAGCGGGCGGCCGCGGGCGAGGCCGTGCAGCTGCACGGCGGCATCGGCATCACCTGGGAGCACGACGCGCAGCTGTACCTCAAGCGGGCCGCCTCCGACGAGCTGCTGTTCGGCCCCGCGCACCGGCTGCGGGCGCGGGCGGCCGACCGGGACGGGCTCTTCGCCACGGCGGTGACGGCCTGATGCGGATGACGCGGCTCGTCCAGAAGGTGTCCTCGGGGCGCACCTTCGCGCGGCTCGCCCCGCACGTCGTCCCGGCCCTCGACCGCGCCGTCCACCGGCTGACCCGGGGCCGGGTGCTGCCGAGCGCGCGGATGCTGCCGGGGGTGATCCTCACGGCGCGCGGCGCGAAGTCCGGGCTGCCCCGCCGTACGCCGCTGGCGTGCATGCCGCAGGAGGACGGCGGCTGGCTCCTGGTCGGCAGCAACTTCGGCCGCCCCGGCCATCCGGCCTGGACCGCCAACCTGCTGCGCCACCCGGACGCGGAGATCAGCTGGCAGGGCCGCGACATCCGCGTCCGGGCCCGCCTGCTGGAGGGCCCGGAGCGCGACCGGGCCTGGTCGGCGGTGGTGGCCTTCTGGCCGCCGTACGCGAGCTACCAGGCCCGCGTATCCCGCCAGATCCGCCTCTTCCGCCTGGAACCGGCGCCCGGGCGGGAGCCGTAGGTTTCGCCGCCGGGTGCGGGCCGGTGGCCGGGTTGTGCCCACCCGTTCCTCCCCCAGCTACCGCTGGGAGGTGCCCCCGGCGGAACGATTGCCCACAAACGGGTGGGGGCGGGGCCACCGGGGTGCAGACGCCGACGATGCGCAGGGGTGGGGTCGCAGGGGTGGGGTCCTGGACACCACGTGTATTTGTGGCGCCGTGGACTTCCGGCCCACCCAACGCTCCACGGCTCCGGCGCCGTAAATAGACGGTCCAGGGCCCTGCCCCGGAGGCCCCGCCCCGGCACCACCCACCGGACGAACCGCGCACCCGCACCCCGTTCCGGGTACGCGAAACCAAGCCCCTCCGGCGATTGAGGAGCGGGGTCCGGGGCGGAGCCCCGGCAGCGGCGAGCGCCCGCGCGGAAACGGCCACGGCGGACCACTCGGGTCGAGTGGTCCGCCGTGACATGACAGGACGTGCTGGCCCGCCGACCGGGCCCGGCCGGCGTCGGCGCGCGGATGCGCGCGGGGGCGCGTACGGGCACGGGGGCGCCGTGGTGAGCGCCGAGGCGCTACTTCGGTGGCTTGCGACCGGTGATCCCCAGGTGCACCAGCAGGGCCAGGCTCGGCTTCAGGTCGGCCTGCTTGACCCCCCAGCTCTGGAACCCCTTCTGGTGGGCGGAGACCGCCGCCAGCATCGCGACGAGCGAGCCCGCCACGGCGGCCGGCTGGACGTCCTTGTCGTACCGGCCCTTGGACTGAAGCTCCTTGATCGCGTCCGTCAGGGAGTTGGTGACGGCGTTGAGGATCTTCATGCGGATCTTGTAGAACCGCTTGTCTCCCTCGGCCGCGCCGAGGTCGACCACGCGCAGGATGGCGTCGTGTTTGCGCCAGAAGGAGAGGAAGCCGTCGACCAGCTCGTCGGCGGCCGTGGCGCCGGACTTGCCCGCCCAGGAGCGCCCGGCGACCAGATCGGTCAGGCCCGCGCCCTCCTTCGCCATCTCCTCGGCGATCTCGAGGACGGCGCCCTCCACATCGGGGAAGTACTGGTAGAACGTCGCCGGTGAGGTGCCTGCCTTGCGGGCGACATCGATGACTTTGACGTCTCGGTACGGGGATGTGCTGAGCATCTCGCCGAGGCAGTCGAGCAGCTTCTGCCGCGTCGCCTGCCCGCGACGACCGGCCACCCGACCGTCGACGGTGCGTACTTGTCCTGTCATGCCGTCAGCTTACCGAGGGGTGATCGAAGCGCGATTCGACTGCGTGCAAATGGGGTTCGTGCGGGATGAGGGGGTTTGTGAGCCCTCCGCCGCAGCTCGGAATGGCTGATTCCGGCCCCATCCGAGGGCCGCTCGGAGGCCGTCAAGCCGTCAATCACCGCTCAGCCATGCGGGTGAATCGTGTTATCAACAGGCTGTGGATAAGAAGCGTGGATGACCCGGTCGGAGCCTGGCGGAAACGGCCAAGGATTGGCCAAATATTTCGACTTTCGGAGCGGGCAGACGGGGCGATCCCCCGTTAGCGTGGCAAATGCGGCAAAGGCCGCGCATACGCGGGACGCGGGAGGACTCGGGCCATGGTCGCTTGCGCGGAAGGCGTGCCCTGCTGGGCGGATGTGATGCTGCCGGACCTCGCGGCGGGCCGCCGCTTCTACGGCGAGCTGTTCGGCTGGACCTTCACCGAGGGCACCGCGGGCTACCGCCCGTACACCTGGGCCCGGCTCGGCGGGAAGGACGTCGCGGCGCTGGTCCCCAAGTCCGACGGCCGGATGCCCACCGTCTGGAACGTCTACCTCGCCACCGGGGACGCCGCCGAGGCCACCGCCCGGATCCGGGAGGCGGGCGGCCGGGTGATCGTCGCGCCCCGGTGGATCGACGACCTGGGCGTGATGGCCACGGCCGCCGACCCGGGCGGCGCGGTCTTCGGGCTCTGGCAGACCGGCAGCCACCCCGGCTTCGCCCGCCGGGACGAACCCGGCGCGTACGGCTGGACCGAGGTCCACACCCGGGAGCCGCGGGTGGTGGACGCCTTCTACCGGACGGTCTTCGAGTACGAGGCGACTCCGGTGCCCGGCGTCGGCGTGCTGTGGTCGCCGCGCGGCGAGCCCGCCGACCCCGGTCACGCCGTCGCCGCACGGGTCGTGATGGGTGAAGGGCACCCGGCCGAACTGCCCGCGCACTTCCTGACGTACTTTGTGGTGGCGGACTGCGATCATGTGTCGCGTACGGCCCAACGGCTGGGCGGGCGGGTCCTCAATGGGCCCGAAGATACGCCGTACGGGCGTTTCGCGGTCCTAGCGGACAATCAGGGCGCGGTTTTCGCGGTCATCGACACCTCGTCGGCGGACTCCGGAACAACGGAGAACGGGGCGGGGCGGGGCTGAGAGCGGTCCGGCGGCCGGTCGGTCGAACCGGATGGGCTCCGGCTCCGTATCGCCCGATGACACGACGAATCGCCCCCGGGTTCGCAACCGCCGCCTTCGCCAGAGAGAATGCAGGATGCGTGCCGCCGGTTGGTTTGTCGGTGAGACGCTGCACGGGGCTGTATTTTTTGGGGCCCCCACGGGGAGGTGGCAGGCAAGTGGTGGAGCAGCTGACGCAGCACGATCCGAGGCGGATCGGTCCCTTCGAGGTGCTGGGCCGGCTTGGCGCGGGCGGCATGGGGCTCGTCTATCTGGCACGTTCGGCGTCCGGCCGACGGGTCGCGATCAAGACGGTCCGGACCGAGCTGGCCGAGGACCAGCTGTTCCGCGTCCGTTTCACCCGTGAGGTGGAGGCGGCCCGCGCGGTCAGCGGCTTCTATACGGCCGCCGTCGTGGACGCCGATCCGCGCGCCGCGGTGCCCTGGCTGGCCACGGCCTACGTCCCCGCGCCGTCCCTTGAGGAAATAGTCAATGAGTGCGGGCCGATGCCCGCCCAGGCGGTGCGCTGGCTGGCGGCCGGGGTCGCCGAGGCGCTGCAGTCCATCCATGGCGCGGGCCTGGTCCACCGGGATCTGAAGCCGTCGAACGTGCTGGTCGTCGAGGACGGCCCGCGCGTCATCGACTTCGGTATCGCCTCGGGCGTCTCCAACACCCGGCTGACGATGACCAACGTCGCCGTGGGCACGCCCGCCTATATGTCGCCCGAGCAGGCGCGCGACTCGCGCAGTGTGACGGGCGCCAGCGACATCTTCTCGCTCGGCTCGACCCTGACCTTCGCGGCCACCGGGCACGCCCCCTTCCACGGCGCGAACCCGGTTGAGACCGTGTTCATGCTGCTGCGCGAGGGTCCGGACCTGCTCGGGCTGCCGGACGAGCTGCGGCCGCTCATCGAGTCGTGCATGCAGATGGAGGCCGACCGGCGGCCGTCCCCGGCGGATTTGCAGTCGCAGCTGGCCCCGCATCTCTTCGCGTCCAACGCCGACGACAGCGGTACGGCCTCGGCCTGGCTGCCGGGCGGCGCGGTCGCGCTCATCGAGCGCAAGCGCAGCGGACGCAACCAGGTGGCCCGTGGTGCGCGGCCGCCGTCCGGCTCCTCCCGCCCCGCCGGGAGCGGCGGGGCCGGGAGCCGCCCGTCCGTGCCGCTGCCGCCCGAGCGGCCGCCCACACCGCCCTCGTACGCCCCTGCCGGGGCCGACGGGCGCGGCGGCGGTCGGCACGGTGCGCCCGCCGGAGCGGGCGGCTGGGAGCCGGTGGGCGCGGGCGATCCGCGCGGCGGCCTGCGCGCGGACCAGGCGGCCGGTCCGTCGAACGCGCTGGGCGCCATCGGCCCCGGGCGGCACGCGGCGCCGCCCGCGCAGCCGTCCTCGCCCGGCCCGTCCGCACCTGTGCCTTCCGCTCCGGTGCCTTCCGCACCCGCGCCCGCTCCGGCGCCCGGGCCCATGCCCACCGGGACCGACGGGCCGGTCCGGCTGCACAACTCCCAGGTGGCCATCGGTCCCGGGCTGCACGCGTCCGTCACGCGCGACCCGCAGCCGAGGCACGACACCGGCCCGGCCACGGGCTGGGTGCGGCCGCCGACCGGTCTGACGACCGGTGGGGTGAGCGGTGGCGAGGCCGCGGGCGCTGTCCCGCCGCCCTCCCACTCCCCGGCCACCGACGCGGCCGAGCAGCCGGGCGCGGCGGGCCACGGCCGCTGGCGGCCCTGGCGGTTCCGTATGTCGAACGACGTGTGGGGCACCCCGGCCGTCGCCGGGGACCTGCTCTACGTCACCTCGTTCGAGGTGCACGCGCTCGATGTGGCCACCGGTCGGCGGCAGTTCAAGACCCGCGACGTGGCGTGGGCGATGGCCGTCGAGGGCGGCCGTATCCATGCCTCCGACGGCCCCACCCTGTACGCGCTGGACGCGACGGACGGCTCCGAGCGGTGGCGGCTGTCCACGGACGGCTGGGTCTACTCGCTCAAGGTCGACCGGGGCACGGTCGTCACCGGCACCCGTGGCGGCGGCGTCCAGGCCTGGGAGGCGGCCAACGGCGAGCTGCTGTGGGAGATGCAGGGCATCCAGACCGACTTCGAGACGCCCGAGTCCGGTCCGGCCGTCCACGACGGCACGGTCTACGTGTGGCAGGACGCCCGGCTGCGCGCCCTGGAGGCGCGTACGGGCCATGAGCGCTGGTCGTACCCGGTCGGCGACACGGCGTCCTGCGGCGGCGTGCCGCTGCGGCTGCTCCCGGCGCCCGACGGGGTCGTGTACGTCTCGGCCGGTACCCGGGTGCTGGCGATCGACATCGCGCGCGGGGAGGTGCGGTGGCGTTTCGAGGCGCCCGCCGTCTTCCTGAGCCCCCCGGCGTACGCGCCGGGGCCCGCGGTGACCGGCGGCGGTATCTACGTCGCCGACTACCTGGGCACGGTCTACGCCCTCGACGCGTCGAACGGCCGCGACCGCTGGCGCATCGCCACCGAGGCGCGCGGCTCGGTCGAACCGGTCCTGGTGGCCGATGGCTCCGTCCATCTGGGCAGCGGCAGCGCCCTGTACACCCTCGACGCGGTCACGGGCACCCCCAAGTGGCGCTTCGCGGCGGGCGGCGAGGTCATCGGCTCCCCGGTGGTCGCGGACGGCCGCGTCCACTTCGGCTCTGCCGACCACTGCCTGTACACGGTCGACGCGGCGGGCGGCCAGCTCCGCTGGAAGCTGGCCACGGGCGGCGAGATCACCGGCTCGCCGGTGGCGGCGGGCGGTGTGGTGTACGCGTGCAGCAAGGACCGCTGTGTCTACGCCCTGGACGCGGTCAAGGGCACCGGCCAGTCCCGCCCCTCGGCGCGCCCATAACGGCGGTGTCCCTGACAACCCCTGCTACGGTGATCCGCGTTCACTGACACGGGGGAAGTGGTTCGTCATGCGGAGAGGTCTGCGGCTCACGGCCGTGCTCATGGTGGTGCTGGTGGCGCTCACCGGGTTCAAGGGCAAGTCGCGCGGAAGCCGGGGGAGCGGCGGGGGCGGCGGAGGCGGCTGCTCCAGTTCCAGCTCGCATCAGTCCGGTTCCGGTTCGAACTCCGGCGGCTACTCCGACTCCGATTCCGACTCTGACTACGGTTCCGGTTCCGGCGGCACCCGCTACCGCGACACCAACCGCTACGGCTCCACCCCGTCCGCCGGTGGTACGGCGAGCGCGTCGCCCAAGGAGCCGGAGACGACCGTCGTCACCTGCGCCGGGCGGGACAAGGACGGCGACCCGGCCGCCACGGTCAAGGTGCGCAACCGCTCGGGCTCGTCCGAGCTGTACATCGTCGACATGACCTTCCTCGACAAGAACGGTGCCGAGGTGACCCGGGGCAGCGAGAACGTACGCGTCCCCGCAGGGCGGACCGAGGCCGTCCGGGTACCGCTCGACGATCCGCTGGAGGCCCGGAACGTCGTGCGGTGCGAGGTCGCGTCCGTCTACTGAGTCACGATCCGCCGAGGTGACTTTGGGGTAGGGGCACCCGTTGGCTAGGGTGGCGTGCACTTGTCAATCCATCGCGGATTGGCTTGATTACAGCTTTTCCACGGGGGTAATTCCATGCAAAGCCGTTCCTCACGCCTGCTCGCCGTCTCCCTGGTCGGGCTTCTCGCGCTCACCGGATCGCTCACCGGATGCGGAAAGAAGAAGAGCAGCGGCCTCGGCGGTGGCGACAACGGATTCGTCTCCGGTGGTACGAGCGGCGGCAACGAGCCCGCGTCCGACCCCAGTGGCGTGTCCACCGACATCCCCACCGATCTGCCGAGCGGGCCCTCGGACCTGCCGTCCTACGGCGCCCCGACGCCCTCGGACTCGTACACCTACTCCGCGCCGCCCACCTACAACCCGGACGCGACCAGCGAGACGAGCGGCACCAACTGCCGCTACGACCAGTCGACCAGCCAGTTCAAGTACGACATCACGGTCACCAACACCGACACCACCCGCAGCTTCCGCTACTCGGTCAGCACCAAGTGGAACGAGTACGGGAGCGACGGGCTGCTCGGCTACGACAGCCAGGACGTGACCGTGCTGCCCGGCCAGAGCGAGACGTTCACGGCCACCGCGAGCTACACCATCACCAAGCGCACCCAGTACACCTGCCAGATCAGCCTCTCCTCCAAGTACACGACCTGACTCGGCGGGCGGCGACTCACCGGGCGCCGACTCACCGCGTACGGAAGCCGGGCGTGCGGGCCGCGAAGAGCGCGGCCTGCGCGTCCGGCGGCAGGTTCCCCAGGGTGATCAGCTCCGGGGCCCGGGCGAGCGCCTGGGACAGCGCCGCCTCCTTGGCCGCCCACAGCGCCCGTACGGTGCCCTGGACCGCCTCCGTGGGGTATGCCGCGATGACCGCTGCGGCCCGTACCGCCGCGGCCACCGCCTCGCCCGGCGGCACCACCTCGCTGACCAGCCCCGTCTCATAGGCCCGCCCGGCCGAGACCCGCTCGGCGGTCCCCATCAGCGCCATCCGCGCGACCTCCCCGGCGGGCATGCGCTGCGCCATGTAGACGGCCTCGTACGCGCTGACCATCCCGTAGGAGGTGTGCGGGTCGAAGAAGGTGGCGGTCTCGTCGGCGACGATGAACTCGGCCTCGCCCAGCAGATAGAACGCCCCGCCGCACGCCATCCCGCCCACCGCCGCCACGACCGGCTTCCACAGGTCGTTCGCCTTGGGCCCGATGTCCCGCAGGGGATCGTCCATCGCGTACGGGGACGGCGGCTGCGGGACGGTCACCGTGCGGTCGATCCCGGTGCAGAACGCCCGCTCGCCCGCCCCGGTGAGCACCACCGCCCGCACCGACTCGTCCCGGCGCAGCTCCCGCCATACGGAGGCCAGTTCGGCGGCGGTCGCCAGGTCGATGGCGTTGTGGCGCTCGGGCCGGTCCAGGGTGACGACCGCGACCCCGTCGTCCCGGATCTCCTTCGTGACCGTCATGGCCGCTCCAGCAGCCAGCGCACCACCGTGGGCCCGCCCGGAAGGGGGTGGAAGACGGCCCGTACGGGCGCGCCGATGCGTATCCGCGCCGGGTCGACGGAGTTGAGCGCGGCGCCGGGGGAGTCGACCAGGTTGCCCACCAGCCGGATCCGGGGGGCCTCGGCCAGCTCGACGAGGATCACGTTGTACGGGGCCTGGGCCGCGTAGGCGGGCAGCAGGGGCGGATGCGGCAGGACGTACGACCAGATCCGGCCACGCCCGCTCGTCCTCGTCCACAGGCTGTCGAAGGACTGGCAGTGCGGGCAGCAGGGCCGGGGCGGGAAGCGCGGTTCGCCGCAGCCGGTGCAGGTCTGGACGCGCAGCTCCCCGCGCGCCGCGTAGTCGAAGAAGGGGGCGCCGTCCTCGTCGGGTACGGGCCGGAGCAGCTCCAGCGGTGGTTCGGTGGTCATGGGTCAACTCCTCAGCAGCAGGGCTGATGTGGGAACCCCTTCGCCCGCCGTGACCAGGCAGGTCCGGGCGTCGGGGACCTGGGCGGTGCTGGTTCCGCGCAGCTGTCTGACCCCCTCGGTGATGAGGTTGAAGCCGTGCACATACGCCTCGCTCAGCCCGCCGCCGCCCGTGTTGAGCGGCAGTCGCCCGCCGACCTCCAGTGCGCCGCCCTCCGTGAACGCGGCGCCCTCGCCGCGCCCGCAGAAGCCGTAGCCCTCCAGGGACAGCGGGATCAGCGGGGTGAACGCGTCGTAGATCTGCGCCACGTTCACGTCCTGCGGGCCGAAGTCGGCGGTTTTCCACAGGTGTCGGGCGGCGGTCCAGGCGGGCCCGGTCAGTGGGTCGTCGTTCCAGTAGTTGACCATCCCGTGGTGCTGGGCGGGCAGCCCCTGGGCGGCGGAGTGGACGTACACGGGCGGGCGGGCGCAGTCGCGGGCCCGCTCGGCGGAGACGACGACGCAGGCCAGCGCGCCGTCCGTCTCCAGGCAGTTGTCGAACAGGCACAGGGGTTCGCTGATCCAGCGGGCGGTCATGTACATCTCGCGGGTCAGCGGGCGTTCGTACATCATCGCGGCGGGGTTCTGGTTGGCGCGGTTGCGGCAGGCCAGCGCGACGTTGAAGAAGTGGTCGCGGGTGGCGCCGTACTCGTGCATATAGCGCCGCGCGAGCAGCCCGATCTCGTCGGCGGGCCGCAGCAGTCCGTACGGCCGGGTCCACTGGGCGGGGGTGGGCAGCTGGACGCGGGTGTTGGACCAGGGCCGGGGCCCGCTGCCGCGCTTACGGGAGCGCCAGGCCACCCCGACGCCCGCCTGCCCGGTGGCGATCGCGGCGGCCAGATGCGCGACGGTCGCGCAGGAACCGCCGCCTCCGTAGCCGACCTTGCTGAAGAACGTGACGTCGCCCGCGCCGATCGCCTTGGCGACCTCGACCTCGTCGGTCTCCTCCATGGTGTACGAGGCGAAGGCGTCCACCTCGGAGGGGGCGATTCCGGCGTCGTCGAGGGCGGCCAGGATCGCCCGGCAGGCGAGGGCCTTCTCGGATTCGGGGAGGCGTTTGGCGAACGGGGTCTGGCCGATACCGACGATCGCCGTCGCGTCCTTCAGGCCCATGGCCACCTCCGTACGTCGCGGTCACCGGTGCTGACAGCGGGGAAGGCTACCGCTAATCTGACGGACAGTCAGCTAGTGGGATCCGGGTGCGGAGGCGTCTCATGGCTCAGTGGCAGACCATCCCGGCGCTGATACGCGACGCGGCGCGGGCTTACGGCGAGGCGACGGAGGCCGTTGTCGAGGGCCGCGCGCGGATCTCGTACGCCGAACTCGGCGCCCGTATCGAACGCGCCGCGGCCGCCTGCGTCGCCTCCGGCGTCGAGCGCGGCGACCGGGTCGCGATCTGGGCGCCCAACACCACCGACTGGATCGTGGCGGCCCTCGGCGCGGTCACCGCGGGCGGCGTCCTCGTCCCGGTCAACACCCGCTTCAAGGGCGCCGAGGCGGCGTACGTCCTGCGGCGCACCCGGGCCACCCACCTGTTCATCACCGGCACCTTCCTGGGCGCCTCCTACGTGGCGGCGCTGCGGCGGGCGGCGGAGCAGGGGCCCGGCCAGGGGGTTCCGCTGCCGGGGCTGCCGTATCTGCGCGAGGTGATCGTCCTCGCCGGGGACGCGCCCGACGACTTCCGCACCTGGAAGGACTTCCTGGCGGCGGGCGAGTCCGTACCGCCGGACGCCGTACGGGCCCGGGCCGACTCCGTACGCCCGTCCGACCCCTCCGACATCACCTTCACCTCCGGCACCACGGGCGACCCCAAGGGCGTGGTCATCACGCATGGGCAGACGCTGCGGGTCTACGACACCTGGAGCGAGGTGACGGGGCTGGCGCACGGGGACCGCTATCTCATCGTCAACCCCTTCTTCCACACCTTCGGTTACAAGGCGGGCGTCCTCGCCTGTCTGACGCGCGGCGCGACGATGGTGCCGCAGCCGGTCTTCGACGCGGACACCGCGCTCGCCCGCATCGCCGCCGAGCGCGTCAGCGTGCTGCCCGGGCCGCCGACGCTGCACCAGGCGATCCTCGACCACCCGGCGCGCGACGCCCACGACCTGTCCACGCTGCGCCTGGTCGTCACCGGCGCCGCCGTCGTCCCGCTGGAGCTGGTGGAGCGGCTGCGCTCCGAACTGCGCGTCGCCACCGTGCTGACGGCGTACGGACTGACGGAGGCGTCCGGCACCGTCACCATGTGCCGCCGGGGCGATCCGCCGGAGACCATCGCCGCCACCTCCGGCCGCGCCATCCCGGACACCGAGGTCAAGGTGGTGAGCCCGCTGGGCGGCCCGCGCCCGCCGGGCACCCCCGGCGAGGTGCTGGTCCGTGGCTTCCATGTGATGCGCGGCTACTTCGAGGACCCGGTCGCCACCGCCCGCGCCATCACGCCGGACGGCTGGCTGCGGACAGGTGACATCGGTGTCCTCGACGCGGAGGGCAATCTGCGGATCACCGACCGGATCAAGGACATGTTCATCGTCGGGGGCTTCAACGCCTATCCCGCCGAGATCGAGCAACTCCTCGCCCGTCACCCGGACATCGCCGATGTCGCCGTCGTCGGCGTCCCGGACGCCCGCCTCGGCGAGGTCGCCAAGGCGTACGCGGTCCGCCGCCCGGACTCCGCCGTGACGGCCGACGGCCTGATCGCCTGGGCGCGCCGCGAGATGGCCAACTACAAGGTGCCGCGCCAGGTCGAGTTCCTGCCGGAACTGCCGCGCAACGCGAGCGGCAAGGTCCTCAAGCGCAGCCTGCGGGGGCGTGCGCGCTGAACACGGCGACGTGGGGCCGAGCCGCTATGGCTGGGCCCCACGTCGTGGTCCGTCCGGAACCGATCGTCAGCGACCGGCCTCGCTCGTCCCGAAGGCCGGAGCCAGCGGGGCGGGGCTGTCCGGGTGGTTCTCCTGAACGACCGGGTTCGCGCTGTCCGGGAAGTGGTCCTGAACGACCGTGCGCGCGTTGTCCGGGTGGTTCTCGGCCATCGCCGGGGCCGCCGTGCCCGCGGCGAGGGCGGCCGTAAAGGCTATGGCGAGGACAGCCTTGGTGGAGCGAGTCATGTCAGGACCTCCGTGACGAGCAAAAGGTGGTAATCGCTGGTTCATATCCCAGCCGGTGAAAAATGGTGCAATTGTTCGACGCTCTGTCTTGAAGCGATCGAAGATTGGCGCGACCAGAGGCATTGGCAGCTCGCTGATGCCGGAGACCGGCCGGCGGTGGCTTCCCCTCCGTGCCGCCGTGGCCGGTCCCCGTTCTCCCCGTTCTCCCCGTTCTCCCCGCGTCCCCCGTGGGGTTGTGACCGGGATGTGCTACGCGGTGGTGCTGTCCGGGTGGTTGTCCATGGTGGTCACCGGAGCCGGGCTGTCCGGGTGGTTGTCCGCCGTGACGGCCTTGGCCTTCTTGGTCGTGCTGTCCGGGTGGTTGTCCATGGTGGTCAGCGGCGACGGGCTGTCCGGATGGTTGTCCATCGTGGTGAGGGTCGCGCTGTCCGGATGGTTGTCGAGCGGCCGGAAGGCGTCAGACGTGGGCTTCTTGTCCTGGCTCAACAGGATCAACTCCATCGGGCTCGGTTCATTGGGGTGCACAACGCCCGTCCGGCGACTCCCCCGTGGGTCGCCGGACGGGCACGCAAGGCCGCTCACCCTAACGAGGCAAGAAGTGGCCTCTTCACCGACCCGTCTGCCCCCCGCGGGGACGGATCGACAGCAATAAGACTGCCGGTCCGTGATAAACGATTGATGAACGTCCTGAACCAGGACCGCTACGCCACCACCGAGGGCTTCAACAGCCCGCGCACCTCGTCCGCGTGGGTCGTGTCGCCCAGCTGTTCGTAGATGGTCAGGGCGTCCTGCCAGCAGGCCCGGGCCCGGTCCGTCTGGCCCATCAGGTCCAGGGCCTGGCCGAGGACCTTGAGCACCGTGCCGCGGCGGAACTCGCCGCCGACGAAGCGCAGCGCGAGGGCCTGTTCGGCGTGGAGGGCGGCTTCCCTCGGCCGGTGGGCGGACAGGTGGACCTCGGCGAGCCGTGCGTGGGTGGAGCCTTCCCACAGCCGCTGCCGGTTCTCGCGGAACAGTTCGAGGGCGCTGGTCAGCTGCTCCAGTGCCTCGGCGTGGCGGTCCGCGTGGTGGAGCGCGATGCCCAGGGCGAACTTGCCGTTCGCCACCCGCAGGGAGAGGCCCAGGCCGCTGTAGATCTCGATGCCCTGGGAGGCGAGGTCGATGGCGCTGTCGGTCAGGTCCATCGCGGCGTGCGCCCGGGAGACGTTGCACAGCGCCCCGGCGATCCCGGGGAGGTTGTCATCGGCCTGGAAGGCCGACAGCGCCCGGCGGAAGTGGTCCTCGGCGTCCTGGTAGCGACCCTGGTACAGCGCGATGATCCCGCGGTCGTTGGGCGCCTCACAGCCGGGGACGGGGTCGTCGTCGGCGAGGTCGATGGCCTGCCGTGCCTCCGCGTCGGCCCGGTCGAACTTGCTGGCCATCCGGTACATGTGGGTCAGCATCATGCGGGCACGGGCTTCCGCGTGGGTGTCCCGCGCGGCGACCGCGGCCTCGCACACGGTGCGGGCGGCGACTTCGTACTGGTACGAGTTGGCGCCCGACTCGCCGACATCCTTCGTGGCCAGCAGGAGATCGGCCGCGCGCCGCAGCGTGTCCCCCGTCGCCGACTGCTGGATGCAGGCCAGCAGGCAGTGCGCCTCGGTGAAGATCCAGTCGAGCGCGGCCGCCGGGTCCTGGAAGTCCAGCCCCGGGTAGCGTGTCGGCTCCAGGTGGTCGACCAGCCGGTCCCCGGGGCGGGCCAGGGCGAAGACGCGGGCCGCGGAGGCCAGGTAGAAGTCCAGCAGCCGGGACAGCGCCGCGTCGCGCTCGGCGGGCGGCATCTCGTCCCGTTCCGCGCAGGCGCGCGCGAAGAGCCGGACGAGGTCGTGGAAGCGGTAGCGGCCGGGGGAGGCGGACTCCAGGAGGCTGGTGTCGACCAGGCCCTCCAGCAGGTCCTCCGCGTCGTCGACGTCCATGTCGAGCACGGCCGTCGCCGCGGCGAGCGAGATGTCCGGCCCGTCGGCCAGGCCCAGCAGCCGGAACGCGCGGGCCTGCTGCGGCTCCAGCTGGCCGTAGCCGAGTTCGAACGTGGCCTTGACCGCGAGGTCACCCGCGCGCAGCTCGTCCAGCCGCCGCCGCTCGTCGCCGAGCTTGCCCGCCAGGGCGGAGACGGTCCAGGTGCGGCGGGAGGCCAGCCGGGAGGCGGCGATACGGATGGCCAGCGGCAGGAAGCCACAGGCCGCTACGACGTCCATGGCGGCGTCCCGCTCGGAGCCGACCCGCTCCTCGCCGACGATGCGGGTGAACAGGACGAGCGCCTCTTCGGGGCTCATCACGTCGAGGTCGACCAGGTGGGCGCTCTCCAGGTCGACCATCCGGTGGCGGCTGGTGATCAGTGCCGCGCAGCCCGGGGTGCCGGGCAGCAGGGGGCGCACCTGGGCGGCGTCGCGGGCGTTGTCCAGCAGCGTCAGGACGCGGCGGCCGTCCAGGAGGGAGCGGAAGAGCGCGGAGCGCTCCTCGACGCCGTCCGGGATGGCGTTGTCGGCGGTGCCCAGGGCGCGCAGGAAGGAGCCCAGCACCGCGCCGGGGTCGGCGACCAGGGGGCCGGAGCCCTGCAGGTCGACGTAGAGCTGGCCGTCCGGGAACTGGTGGCGCGCGGCGTGCGCGACGTGCACGGCCAGGGTGGTCTTGCCGACGCCGCCGATGCCCGCGACCGCTGACACGGCCATGACACGCCCTTCGGCGGTGGCGAGCTGGTCGCTCAGCTCCTTGATGAAGGGGGCCCGCCCGGTGAAGTCCGAGACCGTCGCGGGCAGCTGGGCGGGGCGTACGAAGCTCGCGGTGCCGCCGCTCGGCTCGTCGGCGGCGTGCGCGGCGACCGCCAGCTCCGCGTCGGCCTCCAGGATCCGCTGGTGCAGCGCGGACAGTTCGGGGCGCGGGTCCACGCCCAGCTCGTCGGCGAGCAGCCGCCGGGTGTCGGCGTAGACGGCCAGCGCCTCCGCCTGCCGCCCGCTGCGGTACAGCGCCAGCATCAGCAGCTCCCGCAGCCGCTCGCGCAGCGGGTACGAGGCGGTCAGCGCGGTCAGTTCGGAGACCGCCTCGGAGTGGTGGCCCAGCTCCAGGTCCAGGTCGAGCCGGGTCTCGATCAGGGAGCGGTGCCACTCGTCGAGGCGAGTGCGCTGGGTCTCCGCGTACGGGCCCGGCACTCCGGCCAGCGGTTCGCCGTCCCACAGGTCGAGGACCCGGTTGAACAGGTCGCGCGCCCGGGTGCGGTCCCCGGAGTGCTGCGCCTTCTCCGCCTCGGCCGTCAGCTGCTCGGCCACATCGGTGTCCAGGGCGGCCAGGCCGATCCGGATCGCGTAGCCCCCCGACTCGCTCACCAGGATCTCCGAGTCCGGCCCGAACGCCTTGCGCAGCCGCGAGGCGTACGTGCGCAGCGCGGCGATCGCGGCCTCCGGCGGCTCGGTGCCCCACAGGCCGTCGACCAGCTCGGGCGCGGTCGCGGTGCGCCCGCCGCGCAGCAGCAGCGCGGCGAGCAGGGCGCGCTGCTGCGGCGAACCGGTGCTGATCTGCTCGTCGCCCCGCCAGGCCCGGACAGGGCCCAGCACGGTGAAGTACAAGTGCTGTCCCGGCACTCGCTCCCTTTCGCCGTCCATGGTCTCCCCCTCGCCTGTCCTTCCCCGTCGCACGGGCCAGTTTGCCTTGTCAACGCCTTCCGCGTCAGTAGGGCCCCCGCGTCCTCCACAAGCCCGCCATAGTTGTCCGAAGTGCCCATGGTGTGTGGCGCGGTGTATGCGTTGCCACGGTGATCGCTGGGGCGCGGGAGAACGCGCGGCGACGATGCGGGGAAGCCGCGGCGAACCCGCTTCCGACAACAAGGCGAACCTGTCTCGCGATAACTGCCGTTCCCGATAACAGCCATCCCCGATAACAGCCCCGATAACTGACACTCCGTCAGATCGGCGCTACCGTGAACGGCATGGAGAGCTTCCCGAAGATCATCTCGGTGGACGACCACACGGTTGAGCCCCCTCACGTCTGGCGGGACCGCCTCCCGTCGAAGTACCACGACATCGGTCCGCGCATCGTCCGGGCGCCGGTGAAGGAGATGACCTTCATCGGCGGCAAGTTCGCCCCCAAGATGGGCGCGCCCGGCGACGACGGGCCGATCGCCGACTGGTGGGTGTACGAGGATCTGCACCGCCCGCTGACCCGGCTCGACACCGCCGTCGGCTACGCCCGCGACGAGGTCCGGCTGGAGGCCATCACGTACGAGCAGATGCGGCCCGGCTCCTACGCGGTGCCCGACCGGCTGGCCGACATGGACGTCAACCACGTCCAGTCCGCGCTCTGCTTCCCGACCTTCCCCCGCTTCTGCGGGCAGACCTTCACCGAGGCGTCCGACCGCGAGCTGGGGCTGCTCGGGGTGCGCGCGTACAACGACTGGATGGTGGAGGAGTGGTGCGGCCCCGAGGCGCGCGGCCGCCTCATACCGCTGATCATCATCCCGCTGTGGGACCCGGAGCTGGCCGCCGCCGAGGTGCGGCGCAACGCCGCGCGCGGGGTGCGCGCCGTCTGCTTCTCGGAGATCCCGCCGAACCTCGGGCTCCCCTCCATCCACACCGACGCCTGGGACCCCTTCTTCGCGGCGTGCGACGAGACCGGCACGGTCATCGCCATGCACATCGGCTCGTCGTCCAAGATGCCCTCGACCTCCGCCGACGCGCCCCCGGCGGTCGGTTCCACCATCACCTTCGCCAACTGCTGCTTCTCGATGGTCGACTGGCTGATGAGCGGCACGTTCGAGCGCTTCCCCAACCTCAAGATCATGTACGCGGAGGGCCAGATCGGCTGGATCCCGTACATCCTGGAGCGCGCCGACGTGGTCTGGGAGGAGAACCGGGGCTGGGGCGGCGTCGCGGACAAGGTGCTGCGCCCGCCGTCCGAGCTGTTCGCCGAGCACGTCTACGGCTGCTTCTTCGACGACGCGTTCGGGCTGCGGAACCTCGACGCGATCGGGGTGGGCAACGTCCTGTACGAGACGGACTACCCGCACTCCGACTCGACCTGGCCGAAGTCCCGCGAGGTCGGCGAGGCGCAGATGGGGCACCTGGCGCCGGACGTGGTGGAGCGGATCGTCCGGGGCAACGCGATCGAGCTGCTGGGGCTCACCGCCGAGGGGCTCTGGCCCGGACCGGGGGCCTGAGCCCCGGGTCGCCACACGGCGGGCGGTTCACTCAGGACCAAGGAAGAGGCCACTGTCGGTCAATGACACCCGTGCGGCACTACGGCACGCTGGAGGCACGGCGTCCCGCTCTGTCGGGGGGAGCGCGGGCCAGCTGCTGGCCTGCGGACGCTGTCCGTGTGTGCCGGACGTCACGGGGGTGCGTCCGGCACACACGGACCTAGGGGGTGTCATCGGATCAGGCCGGGAGCCCGGCCTGATCCGGAAGACACCCCCCGAGCGCCAGCTGCCGGTAGTCGCTCGGCGGCATGCCGTACGCGGCGCGGAAGGCGCGGCTGAAGACGGCGGCGTGGGCGAAGCCCTGGCGGGCGGCGATCTCGTGGAGCGGGGCGGTGGCCAGCCCGGGGTCGGCGAGGTCCCGCCGGGCGCGGTCCAGGCGCTGCTGCCGGATCCACCGGGAGACGGTGGTGTCCTGGGCGCGGAAGATCCGGTGCAGATAGCTGACGGAGATGTGGTGCGCGGCGGCGACATCGGCCGGGGTCAGCTCCGGGTCGTGCAGATTCCGCTGGATGAAGTTCTGCACCCGCAGGATCAGGGTGTGCCGGTGGGTTTCGGGCGCCAGGGCGCTCTCGGCCTCGATGGTGTGGGCGAGCAGGCTGGCCGCGAGGTCGATCAGCACGGTCCCCAGGCGCGGCCCGTCGGAGGGGCGGTACGTGCCGTTGTCCGAGGCCAGCCGGGTGAGGAAGCCGCCCAGCAGGGCGCCGATCCCCTCGTGTCCGGGGATGGGGCGGGCGAGCAGCGGGTCGATCCGGTCGCCGGGGAGGGGGATCAGCGCCTTCGGTATCTCCAGGCCCACCCCGATGGGGGCGTCGCCGTACGCCACGCATTCGTAGGGGCGTGAGGTGTCGACGACGTACAGGCCGTTCTGGCCGTACGCGGTCTCCTGGCGGGCCTGGGAGACCTGGAGGTTCCCCCGCTGGAGGAACGAGAAGTGGTACAGCTCGGGATCCGACTGCCGGATCAGCTTCGGCGTCCGCCGGAAGCGCATCGGGTGGAACTTCGTGGGCCACACATGGGCGGCGCCGAGTTCGAGGACGCGTGCCTCGCCCTGGAAGTCGCGGGTGTGGTCACTGCTCATTTCCATGGGCGCGATGAGGTTCGTCATCTGCTCGCGCCAGTAGTCGAACCGGTCCGCCTTGGGGAGGTCGTCGCACCGGAACACTGTCTCGATCATTTTTGCCCTCATGCGGGGAAGGACGCGCGCGGCCCTCGGCGGCCTTGGGGGGAGGCCTGGGGTTCGCGTCAGTCGTACGATAACACCGGCCTTGTCTGATGGACCGTCAGGTATGACGATGGCGGTCCACCGCGGTCCACCGACAAGGAGGCCCGGCATGCGCGTCCTGCCCCGGGGCCGGTTGAGCTACGGCATGCAGCTGCCCATCCAGTCACAGAGCACCCTCTACGCCGAACCGTGGGAGGAGGCCGCCGGTCCGGCCGACCTCGTGGCCATCGCCCGCGCCGCCGACCGGTACGGCTTCGCCTACGTCGCCGTCTGCGACCACGTCGCGATCCCGAGGCGGCTGGCCGATGCCATGGGCACCGTCTGGTACGACCCGGTCGCCACCCTCGGCTATCTGGCCGCCGCCACCGAGCGGGTGCGGCTGCTCAGCCATGTCGCCGTCGCCGCGCTCCGGCACCCCCTGCTCACCGCCAAGCAGTACGCGACGCTCGACCACCTCTCCGGCGGGCGGCTGATCCTCGGGGTCGGCGCCGGGCACGTACGCGAGGAGTTCGACGCGCTCGGCGTCGACTTCGACGCGCGCGGGCCGCTGCTCGACGAGACGGTCGACGCGCTGAAGGCGGCGCTGGGGCCGCAGGAGTACGCCGACTTCCACGGTGAGTACTTCGCGTATCGAGACCTCGGCCAGGCCCCGCGCCCCGCCCAGACGCCGCGCCCCCCGCTGTGGGTGGGCGGCTCGTCGCCCGCCGCGCTGCGCCGGGCGGCGGTGCGCGGCGACGGCTGGCTGCCGCAGGGCGATCCGCGCGACCGGCTCCCCGCCCAGATCGCCCGGCTGCGCGCGCTGCGCGAGGCGGCGGGTGTCGGGGAGCCCGCCGAGATCGGCGCCATCGCCGAGCCGCTGTACGTAGGCGACCCGTCCTGGCGCGTGGGGCGGCGCACGCTCACCGGGGAGCCGGAGCGACTGGCCGAGTCGCTGCGCGCGTACGCGGCCATGGGCGTGGACCAGATCCAGGTGCGGTTCCGCAGCCGCAGCCGCGCCGAACTGACCGATCAGATGGCCGCCTTCGCGGCCGGTGTCGCTCCCCATCTCAACCCTTGACCCGAACCGTTGACCCGAACCCTTGACTCCAACCCTTGAGGAGATCGCCATGGGCAAGCTGGACGGACGCGTCGTGATCGTCACGGGCGCGGCGCGCGGGCAGGGCGAGCAGGAGGCGCGGCTGTTCGCCGCCGAGGGCGCGAAGGTGGTGCTCGCGGACGTCCTCGACGAGCAGGGCGCGGCCGTCGCCAAGGAGCTGGGGGAGGAGTCCGCCGCGTACGTCCACCTGGATGTGAGCCGCGAGGACGACTGGGCGGCCGCCGTGGCGTTCGCGAAAGAGACCTTCGGCACGGTAAGCGGGCTGGTCAACAACGCGGGCATCCTCCGCTTCAACGAGCTGACCAGCACGCCGCTGGAGGAGTACCTGACCGTCGTCCAGGTCAACCAGGTCGGCGCGTTCCTCGGCATGCGCGCGGTCGCGCCCGAGCTGGCGGCGGCGGGCGGCGGCACGATCGTCAACACCGCCTCGTACGTCGCCCTCTCCGGTATGGCCCTGCTGACCTCGTACGCCGCCACCAAGGCGGCCATCGTCGGGATGACCCGGGTGGCCGCGATGGAGCTGGCGGGCAAGGGGATCCGGGTCAACGCGGTGTGCCCCGGCGCGGTCGACACCCCCATGAGCAACCCGGCCCGTCTCGACCCGGCGGCGGAGGCGACGGATGTCGCCGAGGCGTCGGACGCGGTGAACGGCCTCTACCGCAAGCTGATCCCGATGGGCCGCATCGGCCGCCCCGAGGAGGTCGCCCGGCTGGCGCTCTTCCTCACCTCGGACGACTCGTCGTACATCACCGGCCAGCCGATCGTCGCCGACGGCGGCTGGCTGAGCGGTGTCTCGGTCTTCTGAAAGCGTCTGTCTGAAGCGTCCTTCTGAGGCGTCGATCTGAAGCCTGGCCCTTGACGGTCCACCCTCCCGGTGCCATGGTTCGGAATCGAATCTGACGGTACGTCAGATTCTTGTGACTGGAGGCGGTGAACCCCTTGGAATTCGGACTGTTCGTACAGGGATACGTGCCGGAGCGCCGACGCCGCACCGACCCCGAGGCCGAGCACCACGCCCTCATCGAGGAGACCGAGTACGTCATCCAGGCCGACCGGTCCGGCTTCAAGTACGCGTGGGCCTCCGAGCACCACTTCCTGGAGGAGTACTCCCACCTCTCCGCGAACGACGTCTTCCTCGGCTACCTCGCCCACGCCACCGAGCGCATCCACCTCGGCTCCGGCATCTTCAACCCCCTCCCGCAGGTCAACCACCCCGTCAAGGTCGCCGAGAAGGTGGCCATGCTCGACCACCTCTCCGGCGGCCGGTTCGAGTTCGGGTCGGGGCGCGGGGCAGGCAGCCACGAGATCCTGGGGTTCATCCCGGGCGTCACCGACATGAACCACACCAAGGAGATCTGGGAAGAGACCATCGGCGAGTTCGCCAAGATGTGGCTCCAGGACGAGTACCCGGGCTTCCAGGGCAAGCACTGGTCGCTCCCGCCCCGCAAGGTGCTGCCCAAGCCGTACGGCACCGGCCACCCGGCCATGTGGTACGCGGCCGGGTCCCCGTCCTCGTACGCGATGGCGGGCCGCAAGGGCCTCGGTGTCCTCGGCTTCTCCGTCCAGAAGGTCTCCGACATGGAGTGGGTCCTCGACTCCTACAAGAACGCCGTCAAGGACGCCGAACCGGTCGGCGGCTTCGTCAACGACAACGTCATGGTGACCTCGACCGCGATCTGCGCCGAGACCCACGCCAAGGCGGTCGAGATCGCCCTCGGCGGCGGCCTCAACTACCTCCAGTCGCTCCTCTTCCGCTACCACGACACGTTCCCGCGCCCGGACGGCATCCCGGAGTGGCCCGAGCTCCTCCCCGACTACACCGAGGAGATCATCGAGCTGCTCATCGCCGAGGAGCTGATGATCTGCGGCGACCCGGACGAGGTCTTCCAGCAGTGCAAGCGGTGGGAACAGGCCGGGGCCGATCAGCTCTCCTTCGGGCTGCCGATCGGCATCGGCTACGAGGACACCCTGAACACCATCAAGCTCATCGGCGAGCACGTCATCCCGAAGATCGACACCGACCCGGTGCACCGCACGACCCGCTTCCGCCGGACAGCGAACAGCTGACGGATAGCAGCTGACAGATATCAGCTGACAGGTGACAGCGATCAGGTGACGGATAGCAGCTGACAGGTGGCAGCGAACAGCTGACAGATATCAGTTGTTGTCAGGCAGCTAACGGCAGGCGTCAGAAGGGACCCCACCCGTGCTCGACCACCTCATCAAGGGCGCGACCGTCGTGGACGGCACGGGCGCCCCCTCGTACACCGCCGACGTCGGCCTGCGGGACGGACGGATCGCGGCCATCGCCGAGCCGGGATCCGTCACCGAACCGGCCCGCACCAGCGAGGACGCGACCGGTCTCGTCCTGGCCCCCGGCTTCGTCGACCCGCACACCCACTACGACGCGCAGCTCTTCTGGGATCCGTACGCCACCCCCTCCATGAACCACGGCGTCACCACCATCGCGGGCGGCAACTGCGGCTTCACCCTCGCTCCGCTCAACCCCGAGCGCCCCGCCGACGCCGACTACACACGGCGCATGATGAGCCGGGTCGAGGGCATGTCGCTCGTCGCCCTGGAGGAGGGCGCGCCCTGGAACTGGCACAGCTTCGGCGAATACCTCGACGCCCTGGAGGGGCGCATCGCCGTCAACGCGGGCTTCATGGTGGGGCACTGCGCGCTGCGCCGCCACGTCATGGGCCCCGACGCGATCGGCGGCCGCCCCACCCCCGCCCAGCTGGAGCGGATGGTGCGGCTGCTGCGCGAGGCGATGGACGCGGGGGCGTGGGGGCTGTCCACCACCCAGTCCTCCACCCACGCCGACGGGGACGGGCAGCCGGTCGCCTCCCGGCACGCGGGGCCCGACGAACTCCTCGCCCTCTGCCGGGCCGTCGGCGAGCACGAGGGCACCCAGATCGAGGCCATCGTGGCGGGCTGCCTCGACCGGTTCGCGGACGAGGAGATCGACCTGCTGGTGGAGATGAGCGCCGCCGCCGGACGCCCCCTCAACTGGAACGTCCTGACCATCGACGCCGCCGTGCCGGAGCGCGTGCCGCGTCAGCTGGAGGCCAGCGAACGGGCCCGTAAGGCGGGCGCCCGCATCGTCGCCCTCACCATGCCGATCCTCACTCCCATGAACATGTCGCTCGGCACGTTCTGCGCGCTCAACCTCATCCCCGGCTGGGGCGACATCCTGGGCCTGCCCATCCCGGAGCGCATCGCCAAGCTCCGCGACGGCGCCGTACGTTCGGAGATGCTGCGCCGCGCGACCAGCCCCGAGGCCGGGGTCTTCCGCCGCCTCGCCGACTTCGAGCGGTACGTCATCGGCGATACGTACAGCGAGGCCAACGCCGGGCTCACCGGCCGCGTCGTCCGCGACATCGCCGCCGAGCGCGGACAGGACGCCTTCCACACCCTGGTGGAGATCTGCGCGGCCGACGAGATGCGTACGGTCCTGTGGCCGATGCCGACCGACAACGACCCGGCCAGCTGGGAGCTGCGGCGGCAGACCTGGGAGCACGAGGACGTCATGCTGGGCGGCTCCGACGCGGGCGCCCATCTGGACCGCATGTGCGGCGCCCCGTACACCACGCGCTTCCTCGGCGACTGTCTGCGCGGCCGGAAGCTGCTCCCCCTGGAGCGGGCCGTCCGGATGCTCACCGACGACCCGGCCCGGCTGTTCGGGCTGCGCGACCGGGGCCGTATCACCGAGAGCTACCACGCCGACCTCGTCCTCTTCGACCCCGAACGGATCGACGCGGGACAGGCGAAGCTCGTCCACGACCTCCCCGGCGACAGCCCCCGCCTGGACTCCCGGGCGACGGGCGTGGTGAGCGTCCGGGTCGGCGGCGTCGAGACGATCCGCGACGACGAGATCACCGGCGCGATCCCGGGCCGGGTGCTGCGCTCGGGCCGCGACACCCGCAGCGTGTCGACGCGTGGCTGAACCGGTGCGGCGCGCCGCCCTGGTCACGGGCGCCTCGCGCGGCATCGGCCTGGCCGTGGCGGCGGCGCTGGCGGCGGACGGGGTGGCGGTGTGCCTGACGGCACGGGACGCGGACGGCCTCACCGAGGCCGTCCGCGCCCTGGGCCCGCACGCGATCGCCTGCCAGGGGGACGTGGCGGACGCGTCGCACGTCGAGGCGGCCGTGGGGCGCACGGTCGCCGCCTTCGGCCGCCTCGACATCCTCGTCAACAACGCCGCCACCAACGCCCCGCTGGGGCCGCTGATCGACGCCGACCCGCTCGCCTGGCGCCGGGCCTTCACGGTCAACGTGGAGGCCCCGCTGCGGCTGACCCAGGCTGCCTGGCACGCCTGGATGCGTGACCACGGCGGTGCGGTGGTCAACATCTGCACCGAGGGCACCCATGGCGTGGGCCCGGGCGTCGGTGCCTACGGCGCCAGCAAGACCGCCCTGCTGCGCCTCACCCGCCAGCTCGCCGCCGAACTCGCCCCGTCCGTCCGCGTCAACGCGGTCTCCCCGGGGCTGACCCGTACCGAGATGGCCCGCTTCGTCTGGGAGCCCGACGAACCGTCGATCGCCGCCACCCTCCCGCTGGGCCGCATCGGCGAACCGGAGGACGTGGCCCGCGCGGTGCGCTGGCTCGTCTCCGACGAGGCGTCCTGGATCACCGGCACGGACCTGGTGGTGGACGGCGGTCGCCGCGTCCGGGCGGCCTACCGCCCGCCCGGTGCTACCAGATGATGGCGTCGTCCAGGTTCTGCTGCCAGTAGGTGACCTTGAGGGAGTCGTCGATCCAGACGCCCTTGGCGGGCAGCGCCGGGCGGGCGGCCGAGGGGACGTCCTCGTCGGCGGTGCGGCCCTGGAACCAGACGGTGAGGGACTTCTCGGTGTGGCCGTTCCCGCCGCTGCCGTCGGCGGCCGACAGGTTCACCGAGGCGTAGCCGGACTCCTTCGGCGCGAGCGTGACGACGGCCTGCGGCTTCGACTCCTCGATGACCGGCGGCACCGACTGGGCCTCGCCGAACTGGACGGCCGGGTACTGGTACAGGTTGCAGGGGACCTTGCCGGTGTTGGTGACCGTCAGCAGCATGTGGTTGATGGGGCGGTTCAGGAGCGTCGCGACCGTCTTGGTGTTGGACCCCTGGCAGGTGACGGTTGCCTTGGCCTTCGCCGCCCCCGCGGCCCGCGCGCCCTCGGCGTGGGCCATCGCTCCGCTGCCGAACGCGGCCAGGGAGAACGCGGCGACCGCGACGGACGCGGCGGCGGTCCGGACACGGGTGCGGGAGTTGCGGATGCTCGACATATGGGTGAGCCCTTTCGGCGGTGCGGTGCGTGTGGTGCTTGGATGACCGGAGCTTGTGGGGTGATCCGTCCCAGCCGCAACGAAATCCGGGCAGTTGGGGACAGTGGAACGCGAAAACGGGCTGTGACCAGGGGGAACGTCAGCGGCTTGGGACGCGGAAATGGGACGCGCCGGGCCGCACAGGGATGGGGAGGAACGGGTGTCAGGGGCAACAGGGGCCACCGGGGCGGACGCGGGGGCGTTCGCGGAGCTGCTGCGGGGGCTCAAGGAACGCTCGGGGCTGAGCTACGGGGCGCTCGCCAAGCGGTTACATATGAGCACGTCCACGCTGCATCGTTACTGCAACGGCAGCGCGGTTCCGCCCGATTACGCACCGGCCGAACGGATCGCCCGGGTGTGCCGGGCGACGCCGGACGAACTGGTCGAGCTGCACCGGCGGTGGATCCTGGCGGACGAGGCACGGAAGCGTAAGAGCGCGGGGCCCGAAGAACCGGCGCCCGCCGCCGCCCCGGATGACGGCCCGCCCGAGCCGCCGTCCGTGGACGCTGAACGGGCCGAACTCGCCGAACCCGGCGGGCGCGAACCGGCCAGCGAGGAACCGGCCAGCGAGGAACCCGTCGTCGGCGACACCGCTCCGCCCGCTCCCGCGCGGCGCCCCGAGCCCGTACGGCTCGGTCGGCGCCGTACCGCGCTCATCGCCTCCGTCGCGACGGCCGCCGTGCTGGGCGCCCTCGTGGTCGCCGTGAATCTGCCGTCCTCCGGGGACGACGGCGAGGACCGGAGGGCGGGCGATGTCACCGTCCCGACCACCGCACCCGAAACCACCGACCGGGCGGACGGCAAGCGCCGGTCCGCGTCGCCCTCTTCGTCCTCCTCCCCGTCCTCCTCCCGGAGCGCGAAGCCCGGCGAACCCTCCGCACCGGCGTCGAAGCCCGCCGCGCGCGACGGCGGGGGCGCCCGTGGCGGTGGGGGCGGGGGCGCCGCCAAGCGTCCCCGCGGCGTACCGCTCAACGTCGCCACCCGCCCGTACACCTACGAGAGCCCGTGCAGCCAGACCTTCCTCGTGAACGCCGAGCCCGAACAGGTCGGCCCGCCCGCCCCTGAGCAGGACGCCCCCCGCTGGGCGGCCGCCAACAACGCGGTCTCCTCGGACCAGCAGCGCGTCGCGCTCACCGTGCAGGGCACCGGCGAGGACACCGTCGTCCTGGAGGCGCTGCACATCCGCGTCGTCGCGAAGGGCGCCCCGCTCCCCTGGAACGACTACTCGATGGGCGTCGGCTGCGGCGGAGGCGTCGGCACCAAGTCGTTCGACGTCGACCTCGACAACGGCAGCCCCACCGTCACCGTCAAGAACGGACAGCGCGACTTCCCCTACAAGGTCAGCGAGTCCGACCCGGAGGTCTTCTACGTCACCGCCCGCACCAAGGCGCACGACGTCCGCTGGGACCTCGCCCTGAAATGGTCCAGCGGCGACCGCCACGGCACCGTGCACATCGACAACAACGGCACCCCCTTCCGCACCAGCGCCAACACCGGCCGCCCCGGCTACGACTACCCGCTGGGCGGCAGCGAGTGGATCGAACGCGCGCAGTAGCCGCTCACATCGGGGGACGGGTCGGCCGGTGCGCCCTTGAGTTCGTGGAAACCGGGGGCGCCCGCGACCAGCAAGGTGGCGTCCCAGAGCCGACCGGCGTCCTCGCCGCGCGGGACCTGGGACAGCACCGGCCCGAAGAAGGCGATCCGCGCGCCGTCGTCACCGCCCGGGGCCGGGACGGCGACGACCGGCGTGCCGACGTGTGGGCCGAGGAGCGCGATGCCCTCGGCGTGCGAGGCGCGCACCGCGTCGTCGTAGCCGCCGCGGAACCGGGCGGCCTCGGCAAGCTCCGGAGGCAGCCCGACATCGGCCAGCGCCACCGAGGGATCGTTCATCCACCGCTTGGCGCCGCCGCCGTCACCGTCGCCGCCGCGATCGGCCCAGAGGGCGGCGTAGAACGCGCCCAGCGCTTCCTGCCCGTACCGCCGCAGCACGGCGGCGCAGATACGTACGGGAATCCACAGGTAGCCCTCGGGGTCACCCTCAGGATCGTCATCGCGCCCCTCGTTGAGCACCGCCAAGCTCATGATCCGCCACCGCACCTCCAGGGGCCGGACCTTGGCCGCCTCCACCACCCACCGCGAGGTGAGCCAGCTGTAGGGGCAGGCGGGATCGAACCAGAAGTCCACGGTCACTGTCGCCGTCACGGCGTGCTCCTATCCGTTAAGATTCGCGGCGGAAACGTCGTCCGTCGCATCGCCTTCCGTCGCGCCTTCCATGACCTGATTCGCACCAGCGTCATACCCGCGCCCCGGACCGCACGCCCGACGACGTGGGTGCGCCGCATCCTCAGGAGGGGATTCATGAGCACGCCCCAGACCGACAACGCACCTGGCTGGTACGTAGACGGCCGCTGCCTGAACTGCAACCTCGCCCGCCAGTCCGCCCCCGGCCTCATCGGCTACACGCCCGGCGGCGACTACGGTGGCCTGTCGGTCGTTCTGCGCCAGCCCGAGAACGACGACGAGGTCCGCCAGCTCTACCTGGCCGCCCACGCCTGCCCGACCCGTTCCGTGCACCCGCCCGCCAACGACTGGGCGCCGGGCTCGGACCCGTACCCCCTGCCCCTGGACGAGGACGGCACCGTCCTGCTGTGCGGGCACGCCTCGCCGAAGACCTACGGCGCCGCCTCCTATCTGCTGCGCCGCCCCGACGCCACCGCGATGATGATCGACACCCCGCACTGGCGGCCCGCGCTCGCCCGCCGCTACGAGGAGAGGGCGGGGAAGATCACCGACGTGCTGCTCACCCACCTCGACCATGTGGCCCACGGCCGCCAGTATGCCGACGCGTTCGGCGCCCGGCTGTGGATCCACGAGGGCGACCTCCACTCCCGGCCCGACGCCGACTCGGTCATCCGCGGTCAGGACCCGGTAGAGATCGGCCCAGGAGTGATCGCGCACCCGTTTCCCGGCCACACGGCGGGCAGCACGGTCTTCGTCGCGGACGACACGTTCTGCTTCACCGGCGACGCCTTCTTCTGGTCGCACTCCCAACAGGACCTGGAGGTGGCCGACAGCGTCGTCTACGACTCGATCACGACCCTGGCCGCGTCCGTGGCGCGCGGCGCGGAGGAGCTGACCTTCGCATGGGTCCTCCCCGGCCACGGCAGCTACCACCACCTCCCCGCCGACGAGATGAGGGCCCGGATGCGAGCCCTCGCCCGCCGGGCCGCCACGTATCCCGAGCAGCCGGTCGACTACGGCAAGGTCCGCTACTGAAACGCCGCGTGGAGCGTGACGACCGGCCCGGCCAGCTGAACCGCCGCTCGTAGCCTGGTGCCGTGACCGATGCCGAGGCACTACGAACCCTCCTGCCCGCGGACCGTGGCGGGTGGGAGCCCGTCACCTCCGGCGAGTCCGGGGCCGCGGTCTTCCGCTCCGATGACGGCGCGCGGTACGCGAAATGCGTGCCCCCGCGCCAGGTGGCCGCGCTGGAGGCGGAGCGGGACCGTGTCGGATGGCTTCACGCCCAGGGCGCGCCCGGCGCCCGGGCACTCGACTGGCGCGCCACCGCTGCGGGCAGCTGCCTGGTGACGAGCGCCGTCCCGGGCGTCCCCGCGGACCGCGTCCCGGCCGCCACGCTCCACGCGGCGTGGGAGCCGATCGCCGACGCCGTACGACGGCTGCACGATCTCCCGCCCCAGCACTGCCCCTTCAGCCGCGACCTCCGCCAGATGTACGCCACCGCCCGCGAGGTCGTGGCGCGCGGCGCGGTCAACCCGGACTTCCTCCCCGTCGACCAACAGCACACCCCACCCGGCGAACTCCTCGCCCGCCTCGCCCCGCAGCTCGAAGCCCGCCTGGCCCAGGAAGCGGCCGAAATGGTCGTCTGCCACGGGGACTTGTGTCTGCCCAACATCGTCCTCGACCCGGTGACCCTGACCGTGACGGGCTTCATCGACGTGGGCCGCCTGGGCCGCGCCGACCCCTACGCCGACATCGCCCTCCTCCTGGCCACCGCCCGCGAAACCTGGCCCGACGCACACCAGGCGGCCACGGCGGAAGCCCGGTTCGCCACCCACTACGGCACTCCTCTGGACCGCACCCGGGAACGCTTCTACCTCCACCTCGACCCCCTCACCTGGGGATAACCCCCGCTGCCCTCAAGGGAAGGGCGGGTCAGGTGTCGAGGGCGGCGGCCATGCGGTCGAGGTCGGTGAGGAGGTCGGCCAGGCGGTGTTCGGGGATGGTGGCGATCATCCGTCGCTCGATGGCGTAGACGGCGGACCGGACCGCGTCGAGCCGGGCGCGGCCGTCGGGGGTGAGGTGGGTGGGCAGGGCGCGGCCGTGTTCGGTGGTGGCGGGGCGGGAGACGAGTCCCGCGTCCTGGAGGTTGCGCAGGACGACGTTCACGGACTGCCGGGTGACGAACGTGCTGCGGGCGAGTTCGGCGTTGGACAGGCCGGGCCGCTGGTCCAGGAGTTCGAGGCAGGCGTACTGCGGCACGGTCAGCTGGTGCTCGCGCAGCGCCGTGTCCATGGCGCCGCGCAAGGCCGCGGCGGCGCGTTTGAGGCGGTATCCCACGTGTTCCGTGACGTCATCGGCGGGGTGGGGCGGTGGGGTGGGCTTCTGGTCTTCCATGTCAGGAGTTTGACATAGGGGTGGGGCGAGTTTACGTTTCTGGATGTCAAAGTCCTGACATCCAAACCGCGTGACCGATCGCTGGAGGCACCAGCCATGAGCACCCCCACCACGACGATCTCCGTAGACTCCGACGTGATCACTATGGTCAACGTCTTCACCGTCGCCCCGGAACGGCAGATCGAACTCGCCGACGCTCTCGACCGGGCGACCAGCGAGGTGTTCCTGACCGTGCCCGGCTTCGTCTCCGCGAACCTGCACGTCAGCCTGGACGGCAACCGCGTCGTCAACTACGCGCAGTGGGCCAGTGAGCAGCAGTACAAGGAAGCGATGCGGCGCCCCGACGTCCGCGAGCACATCGCCGAGGCGGCGGCGATCGCGGAGGCGTACGACCCGACCTTCGCGCGGGTCCGTTCGATCCACCACCCCCGCGGGTAGCGGGCATACCCCCACGGTCACCGTCACGTTCCTCAGTCACCGAAAAGTGCGTTCTTCCAGGTCAGTGCGCACTCTCCTACAGTTTCCGAGTAACTACAGGAGAGCACGCCAGAAGGGCGATCACCCTTGACCACCATCGATGTCTTCAACCACAACGTGCCCGCCGAAAGCGACTTCGGCTACTCGCAGGCGATCAAGTCCGGCGAGCTGATCCACGTCTCCGGACAGCTCGCGCTCGACGAGGCGGGCGAGTTCGTCCACGCGGACGACTTCGCCGCCCAGCTCAAGCAGACCTACGCCAACCTGGACAAGGTCCTGGACCACTACGGTGTCACCCGGAGCCAGGTCGTCTCGCAGACCCTGTACGTGGTGAACCTGCTGCAGAACGCCTCGGCGGCGGCGGAGGGCAATCGGGCGTACTTCGGCGACCACCGCCCGGTCAGCACGGTCGTGGGCGTCACCGAACTGACCTTCCCCGGCCAGGTCGTCGAGATCAGCTGCGTCGTCGACGCGGACGGCGGCGCCTAGCGCGTGCCAGCGGGTGGGTCGGCGTAGGTGCCGTGCATCATGCCGGTGGCCTGCCCGACTTCGATGAGGTAGCCGTCCGGGTCGCGCAGGTAGCACCGCACCTCGGCCTTGCGGTCGATGGGTGGCGTGAGGAATTCGGCGCCCTTCGCGCTCCACTCCCGGTGGCATGCCTCGATGTCGGCGACGCGGAGGTTGAGGAAGCTGCTGACCGTGCTCGGGTCGGTGGGCGGGCGCAGGGTGATGTCCGGCTTGTCCGGGGTGGGGCCACCGCCCGGGTTCATGATGATCCACCCGTTCGCGAGCTTGATGGTGCAGGGGTTCTCCTCGAGCACCACCTCGCCGCCGAGGACGTCGGTGTAGAAGGCGCGCGATCGGGCCACGTCGGCCACCGTCAGAAAGTGGGTGAGGAGGAGTCCGGAATCCGGGGCAGGGAAACCGTCACGGTGCATGCGAGACCTCCAGGCAAAACGGATGTTTCCACTCATAGTGGCGGATGGATGTCCGTCGAGCCACGAAGGAACACGGCCGGGAACGATCTCGGTCCGAGGGGTTCCGGCCCGTATCTAGACTCCGGCCATGGAGACCCCTGACACCACCGCGCTCGCCCGCGACCTCGCCCCCGCCGGAGTGCTCCGCGCCTCCGTCAACCTCGGCAACCCCGTCCTCGCCCAGGGCACCCCGGACGCGCCCCGCGGCGTCACCGTCGATCTCGCCGGTGAGATCGCCCGACGGCTCGGCCTGCCTGTGGAGTTCCTCTGCTTCGACGCGGCCCGCAAGTCCTTTGAGGCGATGACCACCGGCCGTGCCGACCTCTGCTTCCTCGCCGTCGACCCGGCCCGTGCGGCGGAGGTCGCGTTCACCGCTCCGTACGTGCACATCGAGGGCGTGTACGCCGTTCCGGCCGAGTCCACGCTGCGGACGGCCGAAGACGTGGATCGCGCGGGCGTCCGTATCGGGGTGAAGCAGGGCTCCGCCTACGACCTGTACCTGACGCGCACCCTGCGCCACGCCACCGTGGTCCGGGGGCCGGAGGGGGTGGACGTGTTCCACGCCGAGGAACTGGAGGTCGCGGCGGGAATCCGGCAGCCGCTGACCGCGCATCTCGCCGAGCGGCCCGAACTGCGCTTGGTCGAGCCCGCGTTCATGACCATCCGGCAGGCCGTCGGGACGACGAAGGCGCGGCAGCCGGAGACGGTGCGGTTCCTGAGCGAGACGGTGGCTGACTTGGCGGCGTCCGGATTTGTCGCCGAGGCGCTGAGCCGGTCGGGGCAGGATCCGGCACTGGCCGCCTGCCGCTGATCTGCGCGTCCGGTCAGTGCTCCCGTCAGCGCTCGCGCTTGCCGAGCCAGATCGGGTTCGTCAGGGCGGCCATCGGGCCCGGTATGCCCGACGCTCCGCCGTCCGCCGTCGGGTGGCGGCCGCGGCCGTCCACCGCCCGATTCGCCCCGGTACCAGGCCCGGCCGCGTCCCCGCACCGCGTGCGGCCCGAATTCCCGCGCGGCAGGGGGAGAAGCTGGATGGCTCAGGGCACCTGTCGGTGACTGGTGGCATGCGGGCGGGGGGCGTGGGCGTAGGGGACGCGCGGGTCGGTGAAGGGCTGCGCGGCCGGCTCGGCGGCGGGGAAGACGGGGCGGCGTATGCGGATGGTGTCGTCCAGGCGCTCGGCGAACCGGATGCGCATCGTGTCCTCGAAGGAGGGGAAGGCCGGGGTCGGTGCCGGGACGGGGGGTGTCGCGGTCGGCTGCTGGGCGGTGCGGCGGCGCCAGGTGAGGGAGCGCGGGGTGCGCCAGCCATGGTGGAGGGCGAGGAGGCGGACCCCGATGGCGAGTACGGCCGCGCCGGCGGCGCTGGGGACGGTCAGCCACTTCGCCATGTGCAGTAGGGACGTGGCGCCCGCGCCCAGAAGGGCGGGCAGGGAGTACAGATCCTGGTCCCAGCGCAGCACCGGCGGGACCTCGCGAGCCACTAGGTGTGCCATGATGCCGCCGCCGATCGCTGTGGCCAGACCCAGGGCGGCGGCGGGGGCCGGGTCGAAGCCGTGGACGAGGCCCTTGGTCGTCCCGGTCACGCTGAGCAGGCCCAGGGCGATCGCGTCGAAGACGTCGACCGCCTTCTCGTGCTGCTGGAGCGTGGTGCTGAAGTACACGATGACCGCCGCCCCGACCGGGGTGAGGTAGTAGGCGGGGTCGGTGAAGGAGATCGGCTTGACGCCGATCACCAGGTCGCGGAACAGCCCGCCCCCCAGGGTGGCGACCTCGGCGAGGAGCACGGTCGCGATGAGGTCGAAATCCTTGCGTACGGCGAGGAACGCTCCGCAGATCGCGCAGGCGAAGACGGCGAAGAGGTCCATCGGGTACTGGATGGAACTGAGTAACTGGGAGAGCTGCATGGGCGGTTGACTCCACGAGGGGCTGTGCGAGTGGGGGTGGCGCGATGTCAGGGCAGGTACGCGCACTCATGGTTGCCCCCCAGAGACGTGTCATACGGGCCTTGCATGCACGGCGCCGCATCAGATCGCGCGGTACGTGCGATCACCCGGCGTGATCGCACAGCGTGATCATCAGGCGGGCACGGGCCTTGTCCTTCTCCGCGTCGCACAAGGCCCGCTGGGCGTTTCCCAGGCACTGTCGGGCCCGCCCCGTAACGAGGTGGTCAAGGTCAAACCGAGGATGGCTCCGGACCTGCGGTTCCAGCCAGGCCGGCGCCCCGAAGGTTCGCGCGATGGTGAAGGTGGTGCACTCACAGGCAACTCCCGTAAAGCTGCGAGTATGTGACGCTCGCATGTCACTGCCTCTACGGCTTGTCCGCCGGTTTGGTTCATCGGGAGCTGACACACATGCGGAAGGCGCCGCCATGAGCGATCTCGGATCAGCCTGTGCGGACCCGGGGCAGGGCCTCTGCCCCGTCGGTTCGCCGCCGTGCCCTCGGCTCCAGCGACAGCCCTGACAGCGGGGTCGAGTAGGAAGCATGCAGAGAGTGCAGTTTGGTGTCACATGATTTGACACTCCGCCCCTGTGCTGCCGCGGCGGTGATCGTCTGGACGCCCGTCGAATGACGGACGGGAGGCGGAATCGGTCGATTGCGCCCCCTCGCGCCGATCCAATGACCGGGACCTGGTATAGCGGGGCAAATCAGCATGTCGATCCAATCGGGGCTCGCTCCTTATTTGCGCCTCCCCATTTAGCCCCCTTACGGTCATGATCTGGCGCCCCGCCGGACGAGCGAAGAGTTCGTCACGATGCTCGCCGGGGCTCTGGAGTTCCAGCGCGACATGATCTCGGAGAACACCAAGGAAGGCGCCGCCGCCGAGGCCGCAGGCAAGACGTTGGGGCGTCCGGCCGGGCTCGCCGAGAGCAAGGCGGCCGACGTCGTCGGCGCGTATGCCAAGGGCGCCGCGGTGAAGGCGCTCGCCAGGCAGTATGGCGACGCGCCCAGAACCGTCCGCCGGGTTCTCGACGCGGCCGGCGCCCGCGGCGTCCCGGAGGAACTCGGCGGCGTGGCCTGCGAGGTCCAAGACCAGGAGCAGGCGCCCGAGCAGCCGCACACCATCGACGTGCCCGGCCTGCTCGCCGACCACCTTCAAGACACCCGGGACGCCACCGTCCACGAGGCGCTGCGCTGCGGCCGGACCATTCGCCGCGGGCAAGGGCTACTCGGTGCGCGTCACCGCTTCGCTCACGCTCCACCAGGCCGCGCTGGAGCAGTGCGGCGCTCTTGCCGACGACGACTCCACCCCGGCCGGACGCAAGGCGTACCGCGCGTATGCCGACCGGATCGCTGCGGCGATGAGGTAGAAGTGACGGCCGGTTTTGTCCGCGACCGGGATGTCAGGCCAGGATCGGGATCAGAAGCTGTTGTGCTTCCTCGGCTGATCGTGACCTGGCGTAAGCGGGGCTGTGGTTCCACGGATGCAGGTCCGTGGTGCTTGAACGGAAGGCGGCAATAGCCGTTGGTCTGGATCGTGGTCTCGTCGGCTTGTGAACCGTTCGGGCAGGCGACGCGTTTCTGTGGACAGAGAGTGTCGTCCTACCTGAGGAGATGGAACTCGTGCCGGAGACCGATGATGTCAGCCGTTTCCCGAGGAGGCTTGAGGAGCTTTCTGCCGTGCAGCGGATGGCGCTGGAAGAGGACTGTCCCTGGGGCGAGCTGATGCAGGAGACGCCGCCTACGCTTCGGGGGCATGATCAGCACCTGCAGTGGCTGTGGAGGGAGGCCATGGCGGCCAGAAATCGCGGTGGCGGGTTGTCGTCGGATAACGCCCGGATGGAACACGAGGCTTTTGAGCGTACGAGACTACGACACGCATGGCGGGTGGGTGTTGAGCGCTACGATGCTGATCGCAGGAGCGGACGCCCCTGGCTTAATCACGACGCGTATTACGAGAATCTTGGCATCGTGAAGGCGGTGTGTTCGAAAGCGGAAGACTTTGCCAGCCAGGTGCAGGAGCGGAACAACGATTCGAATGCTGTTTTGCAGGATCGACTGGGCGCTGCCCACATCATGGCCTCGATGTCCAGGCGGTACGTTCCTGGGGCGGCTGCGGAGCATCTGCCGTCAGGGACGGCTTCGCGGAGCGGCGGGGATTCTGTGACGTCGCCTTATCGGGGGCGTTCGGGTTCGCCGGACCTGAACTCGTCGTCTAGGCGTTCCTCCAGTCGTGGCGGCAAGTGAGAGCCGCGGCTGGGAGGTGACGCGGCATGAGCGGGTTCTCGCTACGCTACGCGGGCTGGTGACCGCCGTCAGCACCGAGCTGACCCGGTTCCGTCCCTGCCGATCAGGTGACTTCAGGTGAGCGCCGTCACAGCAAGAGGGGGCGGGACGGGTGGTGTTCCTGACCGACGAACAGCGCCGCAACTACGGAACGTTCACGCAGGTGCCGGACGACGGGCAGCTGGCCGGCTACTTCCTGCTGGACCGCGACGCGCGGCGCCGGGCGATGGCCTGCCGGGGCGCGAGATCGCAGCTCGGCTACGCCGTCCAGCTGGGCACCGTACGGTTCCTAGGCACCTTCCTGGACAGCCCCGAGGACGCGCCCGCCGAAGTCATCGCATACGTCGCCGAGCAGCTCGGCCACCCTGCGTCGGTGCTCGCCGGGTACGGGGCCGAGCGCACCCGCTGGGACCACAGAGATGCCATCAAGGACGCCTACGGCTACCGGGATCTGAAGGGCGACGCCTGGTGGAAGCTGGCCCGCTGGCTGTGGGACCGCTGCTGGTCGGGCAACGAGCGCCCCATCGCATTGTTCGACCTCGCCACGCTGCACCTGGTCGAGAACGAGGTGCTGCTGCCCGGCGCCACCGTCCTCGAACGCATGGTCACTTCCGTCCGCGAGCACACCAACCGCAAGACCTGGCGCACCCTGGCCACCCACCCGGACGGCGCCCAGCGCGCCGCCCTGACCGCGCTGCTGCCGGTCGAGGACTGCCGCCGCACCTCCAAACTCGACCGGCTGCGCCGCTCCCCGCGCGACATCACTGGCCCCGGCGCGGGCAAGGCCATCGATCGGGTCATCGAGCTCAACAAGCTCGGCGCTGCCGCCTGGGATCTGGCCGCCATCCCGGCCGGCCGCCTGCACGCGCTGTCCCGTTACGCCTCCTCGGTCCGCGCCCGCGCGGTCGCCGACCTCGCCGAGCCACGCAGGATGGCCACCCTGGTGGCGTTCGCCGCCGCGATGCACACCCGCTCCGCGGACGAAGCGATCGAGGTCTTCGACATGCTGATGTCCGACCTCGCCCGCACCTCCGCGAACCTGGCCGCCAAGCAGCGCATGCGCACCCTGTGCGACCTGGACTCCGCCGCCCTGATGCCGCGCGAGGCGTGGATCACCCTCAGCCACGCCGCCGCCGACCCCGAACAGGACGTCCGGTCCGGCCTCGACCTGCTCGACATCACCGCCATGCACCAGGCCGCCCGTACCGTCAGCCAACTGGCCCGGCCCGAGGCCGAGACCATCGCCGCAGAACTCACCGTCCGCTACCGCACCATCAACCAGCCGCTGCGGCGCCTGGCCAAGCACCTCGGCCTGGAGGGCGTCGAAGAGGCCGGCCCCCTGATGAAGGCGTTGACGTTCCTGCCGAAACTGGAGCGGACCCTGGCCAAGAGCCGCCAGAGCGAGCTGTTCCCCTCCGTCCCCGTCAAGCACCTCGGGCCTACCTGGCAGACGAAGGTTTTCCCCACCGAGGGCGAGCACGCCGGCGGCGTCCCAAGGCCGCCTCCAACTCACTCATCAACTTGGTCGCGTTGGCCCCAGCCAGATCGGGTTGGTCAGGGCGACCATCGGACCCGGTGTGCCCGCCGCGCCGCCGTCCGATGCCGGGTGGCGGACCTCGGCGCGGACGTAGGCGGCGTAGGAGGGGGTGGTTTTCCACTCCACGGTGGCCGAGCCGGAGACCGGCAGGGTGGTGGTGTAGAGGGGGCCCTGGTCGGTGATGAAGCGGACCTGGCGGCCGGGGCCCGCGCCGGAGACCTTGAGGCGGACCGTCACCTCGGCGTCGGGGGCGGCGGGGAGGCGGTCGGCGATGCCCGCGTGGCGGCCGCGGCCGTCCACCGCCTCGAAGGTGAGGTCGACCTCGGAGGACTCGGCGATCCAGCAGCGGCCGGAGCGGATGCCGTCCTGGAGGGCGGTGCGGGACAGGTCGTCGGCGAGGACGACGGTCTGGGGGAGGCCGACGGGCTGCGGCTCGCGGTGGGAGTCGCTGTTGCCGACGGCGGGGAGCCAGCGGCCGTCGCCTCGGGCGGCGGCGACCAGGGTGTTGTCCCACTCCAGGACGGTCGCCTCGTCGTCCGGGCCGAAGTCGGCGTTCCACACCTCGACCGCGTCGGCCTCGTTGAAGCCGAACTTCCAGTTGCAGCCGACGCAGGTGCCGTGCGGGTGGGCCGGGATGACCAGGCCGCCCGCCTGCCGGATCTTGCGGGCGAACTGGCCGAAGCGGTTGTCCCGGGCGCGGTAGCGCCAGTCGATGAAGGTGCCGGGGGCGATGCCGAGGGCGACCACATGGCCGTTCCGGGTGGTGACCTCCTCACCGGTGATGATCAGCAGGTCGTCGCCCCACAGGCCCTCGAACGCGCCGTGGGCGGAGGTGGTGTTGTGCTCGGTGGTGGTGATGAAGTCGAGCCCGGCGGCGCGGGCGGCGGCGACCAGTTCGGCCGGGGTGCGCTTGCCGTCGGAGTGCACGGTGTGCAGATGGGAGTCCCCCCGGTACCAGGCCCTGCCCCGCCCCTTGGCCCGCTGCGGCGGGTAAACGGCCCGAGGGGTGCTGCCGGGGGCGCCGAACCGCAGCGTGACGGTGACCTTGTAGTCCAGGCCCTGCGGGGCGACCGTGTAGGGGCCGAGGACGATATGCCAGGTGCCCGCCCGCACCGGGCCCGCCAGATAGCCGGGGGTCGCCTCCGCGGCGCTGATCGCGAACTCCGTACGGGCACCGCCCGACCAGCCGCGGAAGCCGCGCCCGCCCAGCTCCGTACCGCGCTCGTCGAAGATGCCGATGTCGCACGCGTTCCCCTGCGTGCCGGAGGGCACGGTCGGTTTGTCGTACGAGTACGAGACGGCGATCTCGCGGACCCCGGACGGGACCTCGACCGGTACGTAGACGAAGTCCGGGGAGCCGGTGGGGAGATGGCCGGTGATCGTACGGAACCGATCCTGGTCGGGGCCCGCCTCGTCGGCCTGCGCGAAGGACACCGGGTCGAGCGTGAGCACCCCCGCCGCGCCCGCGACCGCGGAGAGTCGGAGTACGTCCCGTCGCTGCATGCCTGCCCCCACCCGGTCGAGTCCGTGTCACCCGCGTCCCACTGTTGTACGCGTCGATGACATCCGCGGAAAGGCCTGTGGATAACTCCGTATCGGTGCGGAAACAGCGGGAAGATGGGCGAGTCACACCGGCCAACCCGGAGGAGCGGCCCCTTCATGCGCATCGCCACCACCGTGTTCCTCACCGACGAGACCCTCCGCCCCGCCTGGCTCGCGCGCGAGCTGGAGCAGCGCGGATTCGCCGGGCTGTATCTGCCCGAGCACACCCACATCCCGGTCAGCCGTGACACCCCCGCCCCCATGGGCGAGCCGCTGCCGCGCCCGTACGGCCGCACCCTCGACCCGTTCGTGGCGCTAGGCCAGGCGGCCGCCGTCACCGAGCGGCTGGCGCTGGGCACCGGCATCTGCCTGGTCGCCCAGCACGATCCGGTCGTCCTCGCGAAGAGCGTCGCCACCCTCGACTTCCTGTCCGGCGGGCGCTTCACCTTCGGCATCGGCTACGGCTGGAACGTCGAGGAGGCCGCCGACCACGGCACCGTCTGGGCGGACCGCCGCGAGCTGGTCCGCGACCGGATGGCGCTGATGCGCGCGCTGTGGGCGGAGGAGCCGACGGCCCATCAGGGCCCGTTCGCGTCAGTACGGGCGAGCCTCGCGTACCCCAAACCGGTGATCCGGGAGCGCCCGCCCGGCGATCCCCTCACCGCCCCCCTCACCGGGCCGCGCACCCTGATCGGTGGGGCGGCCGGGCCGCGGCTGTTCGCGCACATCGCCGCGTACGCGGACGGCTGGCTGCCGATCGGCGGCGGTGGGCTGACGGAAGCCATCCCGGAGCTGCGCCGCGTCTGGGCGGCGGCGGGGCGGGATCCGGCGGCGCTGGAGGTGGTGCCGTACGCGGTGCGCCCCTCGCCCGGCAAGCTCGCCCATTACGCCGGGCTCGGCGTCGAGGAGGTCGTCGTCCAGCTCCCCTCCGGAGACGAGACGGAGATCCTGCACAGCCTGGACGCTTACGCGCAGTACTTGTAGCGCGCATCCGTATTCCCGGCGTCCGCGCCGAATTGTCGTGATCAGACCCACAAAACCGCAGGCCCGGCCAGTCTGGCGGTGTCGGACACCACTCGTATCCTCGGAGGATGACCACGAGCGCGCAGGGAAATGAACCGAGTGCCCCCACCGCCAACGCGATGCGCCGTGCGCTCAAGCGGGCCCGCGAGGGCGTGGCGCTGGACACCGCCGAGGCGGCGGTGCTGCTCCAGGCGCGCGGGGACGACCTGAAGGACCTGGCCGCTTCCGCCGCGCGCGTGCGGGATGCCGGGCTGGAGGCCGCGGGCCGTCCCGGGATCATCACCTACTCGCGCAGCGTCTTCATCCCGCTCACCCGGCTGTGTCGCGACCGGTGTCACTACTGCACGTTCGCCACCGTGCCGGGCAAGCTGCGCCGCGAGGGCCACGGCATGTTCATGTCGCCGGACGAGGTGCTGGACATCGCCCGCCGCGGCGCCGAGATGGGCTGCAAGGAAGCGCTGATCACGCTCGGCGACCGCCCCGAGGACCGGTGGCCCGAGGCGCGCGAGTGGCTGGAGGCCGAGGGGTACGACGACACCATCGCGTACGTACGGGCCATGGCGATCCGCATCCTTGAGGAGACGGGGCTGCTGCCGCACCTCAACCCCGGCGTCATGAGCTGGACGGACTTCCAGCGGCTGAAGCCCGTCGCGCCCTCCATGGGGATGATGCTGGAGACCACGTCGGAGCGGCTGTGGAGCGAGCCCGGCGGCCCGCACTACGGCTCGCCGGACAAGGAACCGGCCGTCCGGCTGCGCGTCCTGGAGGACGCGGGCCGCAGCTCCGTCCCGTTCACCAGCGGGCTGCTGATCGGCATCGGGGAGACGTACGAGGAGCGCGCCGATTCGCTGTTCGCGCTGCGCCGCGTATCCCGCTCGTACCACGGCGTCCAGGAAGTCATCGTGCAGAACTTCCGCGCCAAGCCGGACACGGCGATGCGCGGGATGCCGGACGCGGAGCTGGAGGACCTGCTCGCCACCGTCGCCGTCGCGCGGCACATCCTGGGCCCCTCCGGCTGCATCCAGGCGCCGCCGAACCTGGTCGACGCGGAGTACGAGCGGCTCATCGGTGCTGGGATCGACGACTGGGGCGGCGTCTCCCCGCTCACCCCGGACCACGTCAACCCCGAGCGCCCCTGGCCCCAGGTGGACGAGCTGGCCGAGCGGTCCGCCGCCGCCGGGTTCGAACTGCGCGAACGGCTCGCGGTCTACCCCGAGTTCGTGACGCGCGGCGAGCCGTGGCTGGACCCGCGGCTGCTGCCGCACGTGCGTGCGCTGGCCGACCCGGAGACGGGCCTCGCCCGCCCGGATGCCCGGCCCGCCGGGCTGCCCTGGCAGGAGCCGGACGAGGCGTTCAGCGGCTCCGGCCGCACCGATCTGCACCATACGATCGACACCGAGGGCCGCAGCGGCGACCGGCGCGACGACTTCGACGAGGTGTACGGCGACTGGGAGGCGCTGCGCGAGGCCGCGGCGCCCGGCATGGTGCCCTCCCGGATCGACGCGGACGTGAAGGCCGCCCTGTCGCAGGCCGCCGAGGACCCCACCCGGCTCACCGACCCCGAGGCGCTGGCCCTCCTGCACGCCGACGGGCCCGCGCTGGACGCCCTCACCCGCATCGCCGACGACCTGCGGCGGTCGGCGGTCGGCGACGACGTCACGTACATCGTCACCCGCAACATCAACTTCACCAACGTCTGCTACACCGGCTGCCGCTTCTGCGCCTTCGCGCAGCGCCGCACCGACGCCGACGCCTACACCCTCTCCATGAACCAGGTCGCCGACCGCGCCCAGCAGGCGTGGGACGTGGGCGCGGTGGAGGTGTGCATGCAGGGCGGCATCCATCCGGACCTGCCCGGTACGGCGTACTTCGACGTCGCCCGGACGGTGAAGGAGCGCGTCCCCGGGATGCACGTCCACGCGTTCTCCCCGATGGAGGTCGTCAACGGCGCCAGCCGCACCGGGATGTCCATCCGCGAATGGCTGACCGCGGCGCGCGAGGCGGGCCTCGACACCATCCCCGGCACCGCCGCCGAGATCCTGGACGACGAGGTGCGCTGGATCCTCACCAAGGGCAAGCTGCCGACGGCGACCTGGGTGGAGGTCGTCAAGACCGCGCACGAGCTGGGCATCCGCTCGTCCTCGACGATGATGTACGGCCATGTCGACCAGCCGCGCCACTGGCTGGGCCATCTGCGGCTGCTGGCGGAGATCCAGCAGGAGACGGGCGGCTTCACCGAGTTCGTCACCCTCCCCTTCATCCACACCAACGCCCCCGTCTACCTCGCCGGTATCGCCCGCCCCGGGCCCACCACCCGCGACAACCGCGCGGTGACGGCCATGGCGCGGATCCTCCTCCACCCCCACATCCCCAACATCCAGACCAGCTGGGTCAAGCTCGGCACCGAGGGCGCGGCCGAGATGCTGCGCTCCGGCGCCAACGACCTGGGCGGCACCCTCATGGAGGAGACCATCTCCCGCATGGCGGGCTCCTCGTACGGTTCGTACCGCTCCATCCAGGACCTCATCGGCATCGCCGACCTGGCGGGCCGCCCCGCCCGTCCCCGGACGACGACGTACGGGGACGTATCGGAGGAGCGGCAGAAGGCGGCCCTCGCCTCGGACGGCCACCTTCCGGAGCTGCTACCGGTGCTCGGCGACTGAACCCTTTCGCGCGCTCGTCCAGGCGGATTCGCGCAGCAGCCGCAGCCCGTTGAGGCCGACGAGGACGGTGGAGCCCTCGTGCCCGGCGACGCCGAGCGGCAGCGGCAGCTGCCCGGCCAGGTCCCAGACGACCAGCGCGGTGATGCAGACACCGGCGATGGCCAGGTTCTGGACGACCAGCCGCCGGGCGGTGCGGGAGAGCCGTACGACGGCGGGGAGGGCGGCGAGTTCGTCCCGTACGACGACCGCGTCGGCCGTCTCCAGCGCCAGGTCGGAGCCCGCCCGGCCCATGGCGACGCCGGTGTGGGCGGCCGCCAGGGCGGGGGCGTCGTTGACGCCGTCCCCGACAACCATGACGTGGCGCCCCGCCTCGGCCCACTCCCGTACGGCGGCCACCTTGTCCTGCGGCAGCAGTCCGGCGCGTACGTCGTCGATGCCGGTCTCTGCGGCGAGGCGGTCGGCCGCGCGCCGGTTGTCGCCGGTGAGCAGCACCGGCGCGGTGCCGGTCAGCGCGGTGAGGCCGCCGACCGCCTCCGCCGCGCCGGGGCGGAGCCGGTCGGCGAGGCCGAGCACCCCGGCCGGGCTGCCGTCCGCGAGGACGGCGACGGCGGTACGGCCCTCCGCCTCCACCTCTTCGTACGCCGCCGAGTCGTCCCCCAGGAGCCGGGCGGGCGCCCCCACCCGCACCTCGCGCCCCTCCACCGTCGCGGTGACGCCGAGCCCCGGCGCGGAGGAGAACCCCTCGGCGTCCGGCAGCGACAGCCCCCGGGCGCGCGCGGCGTCCACGACGGCGCGGGCCAGGGGGTGTTCGCTCGGCCGCTCCGCCGCGGCCGCGAGCCGCAGCAGCGCGTCCTCGTCCAGCCCCGAACCGGGCAGCGGACGCACCTCGGTCACCCGGGGCGTGCCCTCGGTGAGGGTGCCGGTCTTGTCCAGCGCGACGGCGTCCACCTGCCCCAGCCGCTCCATCACGACGGCCGACTTCACCAGCACGCCGTGGCGTCCGGCGTTCGCGATCGCCGACAGCAGCGGCGGCATGGTGGCCAGCACGACCGCGCACGGGGACGCGACGATCATGAAGGTCATCGCGCGCAGCAGCGTCGGCTGGAGCGCCGCACCGAACGCGAGCGGGACCGCGAACAGGGCGAGCGTGGCGGCCACCATCACCAGCGAGTACCGCTGTTCGACCCGCTCGATGAACAACTGCGTGGGCGCCTTGGTCTCCGACGCCTCCTCGACCATCCGCACGATGCGGGCGATCACCGAGTCCGAGGGATCGCGCTCGACCCGTACCCGCAGCGACCCGGTGCCGTTGACGGTCCCGGCGAACACCTCGTCCCCGGGCGCCTTGGCGGCGGGCAGCGGCTCGCCCGTGATGGTGGCCTGATCGACCTCGCTCGCCCCGTCCAGCACCCGCCCGTCGGCCCCGACCCGCTCCCCGGGCCGGACCAGCACCGTGTCCCCGACCGCCAGCGCGTCGGCGGCCACCGTCTCCTCGCCCCCGCCGGGCAGCAGCCGGGTCGCGGTCGCGGGCGCCAGGTCCAGCAGCCCGCGCACCGAGTCGGCGGTCCGCGCGGTGGCGACCGCCTCCAGGGCGCCGGAGGTCGCGAAGATGACGATCAGCAGCGCGCCGTCCAGCACCTGCCCGATGGCCGCCGCGCCGACCGCCGCGACCACCATCAGCAGATCCACGTCCAGCGTCTTGTCCTTGAGGGCCTTCAACCCCTCCAGCCCCGGCTCCCACCCCCCGGTGACGTACACGGCGATGTACAGCGGCTCCCACACCCAGTCGGGCGCGCCGAGCAGCTGCCCCGCGAGCGCGACCAGGAACAGCACCAGCGCCGACAGCGCCCAGCGGGCCTCCGGCAGGGCGAGCACCCGGGTGCGGCGACGGGGCACGGCGGAGGGCCGGGCCGTGGGCGGCGCGGAGCGGTCGATGAGCGTGGAGGTCATGGCCGCAGACGGTACCACCAACACATGAACAAGTATTCATTCATCTGTCGATCCGTAGGATGACCCCATGGGCCATGGAGCACAACCCCCCGCCGGTGACGCCACCGCCCCGCGCGCCCGCCTCACCCCCGAGAACGCCCCGACGGTCGCCGCCACTCTCCAGGCCCTCGCCACCCCGTCCCGCCTGCTGATCCTGGCCCGCCTCCGCGAGGGCCCCTGCCCCGCCACCGAACTCGCCGAAGCCGTAGGAATGCAGCAGTCCGCCTGCTCCCACCAGCTACGCCTGCTCCGCAACCTCGGCCTGGTCACCGGCACCCGCCAGGGCCGCTCGGTCGTCTACTCCCTCCACGACAACCACGTCGCGGAACTCCTCGACCAGGCCCTCCACCACGTAGAACACCTCCGCCTGGGCGTCACGGACTGACCCGGCCGTCTGTCGGCCGCACGCGGCGCAGTGCATCGATCTCGGCGAGCGGGTCCGGCGGTGCCGGAAAGCTGGAAGCGTGCGCAGGGCAGGCGTAGACGGTATGCCCGCCCCCACTTGCGCCGTGGCCCTCCGCGACGGCGACCGGCTCGACGGTCGGCCGCTGGCAGCGATAGCAGACCTGAATCACCGCCGGGCCACCCCGCCCGTCCCGCATTCCGCACCGGCGGCCCGCACCAGCGCGCCCCGCAGCAGCGCGGCATCGGTGAGGTAGCGGCCGGGCCCGACCGGTACGCGCCAGTACGTACCGGCCCGGGAGGTCCGGTGCACGGGCGGCACCCCGATGAAGCTCGCCGCACCCGCGCCCGTACCGAGCACCCGCACGTCCCGCACATCCCACCCCTCCGCCGTCCCCGGCCGCACCAGCCAGTACAACGGACCGTGCCGGTCCTGGATGACGGCACCGGACTCGGGCCCTAGCAGCCGTAAGGCGTGCTCCCCGACGGCTGCCGATGCGCGGACGGCGTCCCACCATCTGCCGGTCGGGAGGACGGTGATGTCGCTGCCGTTCGGCGGTGTCCACGGCCTGCTGGTCGTCGTCATGTGAGTCCTTGGTCTCTCGGTCTCAACGGCGAGTACTTCGCCGGTCATGACGTTATGAATCAGCGCAATGGGCACAAAGGGACTGCGAGTACGGGATGATGATGGCAGGACGACCCGGCTAGGGGGACTCATGGAGAAGACTGCCCCACTTTCCCTGACCCGTGGTCAGGGAAGGACTGATCGATCGCGCGGGGGCATCGTTTCCGGGTACGTCTTCCGGCTGATAAGGGAGCAACTGAACCTCACCCAGGACGCTCTCGCGGAACGGTTCATGGTCTCGCTCGACACCATCGCGGGATGGGAGTGCGGGCGGCGCCCTCTCACGGCGGTGCCCGTCGGGCAGATGCTCAGCCACCGCCACCGGCTGATGCAGATGGGTGCCGCGCCACAGCTTCTCCATGCCTTCGAGCGGGCCATGCAGGCAGACGTCTTGCTGGCCGCTGTGCTTGACGGTGAGATCTCCGTTCACGAGAACCCGCTCGGTGCCTGGGTCATGCAGCGCGACTTGGTGGAAGTGCTGGCTTGGCCGCTCACTGGGCAGGCACCGACCTTCGTCCGAGAACTCCCCGCCCCTTCCCGCCAGCGCAGGGGGCCCGTTCCCTCAGGGCCGGAGCTGTCCGCGGATGAGCGTGAGCGATTCTTCGCGCAGGTGCGACGCATGGCTGAAGAGGCCCGCGGCGAGGACAACTTCCTCCTTCGGCGCCAGTCCCTCTACCTCTCCGGATACGACGACTGTGCGACCACTGGTGACTGGCTTGTGCACCAGCAGCGCAATGAGCGCCCCTCCGATTGGCTGAGCCACTGGCTCAACGAGCGTTCGGTGGCGGCTGTTGCGGCGCGCCAAGGGGACCGGGAGCGCATGCGGTACTTCATCAGCAGCACATTGGGTGAGGACGACACCAGTGAGCTGGCCAACCTGAACTACTGGGCGTACTGGATCGGTGAAACGCAGCACGTAGAACTCTCTGACGGTTTCATCGCCTCCCGCAGCCTCGGTACCTGGGCGGGGACGCGGCTCCTGAAGCACCTCGCGCAGGGACTCGCGCCGCACCATGGATACGTCGACCTGAACGTCCACACGCTGTGGGCGCTGCTCGCTGCGAAGCCCATGCTGGTGCGCTCGGGAAGTGCCGCGATCGCCCTCCAGGAACGGCTGCCGGTGATGTTGGATAGCCAGGAGATTTCCGTAACCGCGCGCCGCGAACTCGAGAGCATCCGGTACGCGATCCGCCTCACCGAGGCGTGAGAGGAGACGCAGGTGGCTGAAGATCTGCAGGCGGTGGCCCGCTTGCTGTTCGAGGCTGGGACGCTGAAGCAGGCCCGGCGGACCGGCTGGTGGATGGCCGGGGTGCGGGACCCCGAAAGCGTCGCCGAGCATGCCTGGCGCACCTCGCTGATGGCTTCGGTCATCGCACAGCTGGAGGGCGCCGACCCCGCGCGGGCCGCGCTCATGGCGGTCTGGCACGACTCGCAGGAGACGCGTACCGGAGACGTCAACTACCTCGGCAAGAAGTACACGCCCAGCGCGGACCCGGAGGCGGTGACCGCCGACCAGACCGCTGGCATGCCGGACGTCCTCGCCTCCGCCGTGCGCGGATGGGTGGCCGAGTACGAGGCCAAGGAGTCACCCGAAGCGGTCTGCGCCCGGGACGCGGACAAGCTCGAATGCCTCCTCCAGGGGATCGAATACCTGTCCCAGGGGTACGAGAACGCCCAGCGCTGGATCGACAACAGCCGCGCCCGGCTGGTGACCGAGACCGGGCGGCGCCTCGCCGACGAACTTCTCGGGCAAGGCTCCCTCGACTGGCTGCGTGCCGCCTTGGGCGAGGAGTCCTAGGCCAGGTCGACGGACAGGAAAACGCGTGGTGTGGGGCATGGCGGAGTGCCATGCTGCACGCCATGACGACTGACGACGACGCCGGTCCCACTCTGACCACTGGCGATGGTGACACCGAGTTGGACAAGCGGCTGGGTGAGGAGCTGGACGCCTTCAACGCGGCCGCTACCGGCGCGGCCGACCAGGGCGCGTTCTCGGTCAAGGTCAGTGATGAGGCAGGGTTGGTCGGTGGGCTCTCCGCGTGGACGTGGGGCGGTCTGTGCGGTATCGAGCTGCTGTGGGTGCGCGATGACAGCCGTCGTGGCGGGTGGGGCAGCAGAATCTTGCGGGCGGCCGAGGCGGAGGCGCGTCGGCGCGGCTGCGATCGCGTCGCGGTGTCCTCGTTCACGTTCCAAGCCCCCGGTTTTTGCGAGCGCCATGGCTATGCCGAGACCGGCAGGACTCTCGGTATCCCCGGAGGCCACGCGGATGTGCACCTGTTCAAGTCGCTGACCGGCGCATGAGGGAGACGACGTTCAATTCCCGATCCCGGGTCTCGGGGTGCGGGATTCGGGGGTCGGTATCCGGGACCCTTCCTATGGATCGGGCGGTGGGTTCAACCCACCCACCCTCCCTGTACCGGGCACGAGATGACTTTTCGTGACCAAGTCGCCACACAGCGCCGCAAGCGTGTAGCGTGCGCAACAAGAAACGACCCCCGACAGGTGTTAGCGCACCTCCGGGGGTCTGACCAACAAGATCGTGCGAGGCGATCCAGTGGCTACGTCCGACCTTAGCGTTTCCGCGCGTCCCAGCGCGCCCGTCATGGCCCGCCCCGGCTTCGGAAAACGGTCCGTGCCCGGCCAAGGCCCCCGTCGCAGGGGTGACTTCGCTCATCTGCCCGAGCGTGAGTCGGCCATCGCCGCGTACATCGACCGGCTGCCGGACGGGGCTTGCATTGCCATCAAGGCGCTGGCCGCGCAACTTCCGTATGGCCAGTGCGCGTTGGGTACGGCGCTGCGGCGGCTTGCCGAGGCGGGACATCTGCGCCTGTTCAAGGAGCATGTCGAGGGCGGCATGTGGATCACCCGTACGCACTTCTCGCGCGTTCCTCGCGGCGACGCGTGGTGGGCGGCCTATCACGCCGGACGGGACATGGACCGCTGGCAGGCGGGCGAAGGCGCCGACACCGCCGTCACCGCCGATGCCCCAGGCGTCCCGAACGGTCCCGAAGCGGCCGACGTGCCGAACGCCGCGGAACCGGGCCCGCGAACCGGCCAGGCGTACCGGGTCCTCGCGCGGCTCGGCGAGGCCGACTCCCGGCTGACCCTGTCCGCCGCCGATTGCGCCGCGCTGCAAGGCGTCGCCGAGGAGTGGCTACGGCGCGGCGCGAGCGAGCAGGGCCTCACGTCAGCCCTGACCGCCGGGTTGCCGGAACCGGTTTACCATCCGCGCCGCTTCGTCGAGAAGAGACTCACCGCGAAGATGCCGCCCGTGCGGGAAGCCCCGGAGCGGCGGACGGTGCCCCTGTTGATGGAGTGCGTGGTCTGCCGCGCGCCGGGACGGCCCGAGGCGCTGCCCGGCGGTGTGTGTCACGAGTGCGGCGGGCGTCGCCGGACGGAGAACCGGCTTCCGGCTGTCGACGCTGAGCGTCACGCGGCCGGTATCCGCGTGGCCCTACGGGGGCTGCGTGTCGCCACCGCGAGATCGGCGCCGGCGCCCACGGTCGGCTGAACCGCCCCGGCGGCGCCTCAGATGTCGTAGCCGGTCAGGCCCTCGGCGGCGTCCTCGTTGTGCCGCTGAAGGTCCACGTCGCCGAGGAACGACAGCAGGGCGCCGCAGTCGAGGCAGGCGCGGGCGAAGTCGACATCGAACGCCGGGCGGAGCTTGTGGACGGGAATTGGGCCCCCTGCCGGAAGTCCGCGCGGGCTGTGAGACTGGTCGTCCACCGAGGCTCCCCGGGGGCGGAGAGGCGGCGCGCCGTGATCGATCGCAGCATCCTGACCGAGAAGGAATACCGGGACGACCGCCACCTCGCCGCACGGCAGGCGCTGTACGCGTACCAGGAGCCACGGCACGACCTGCCGGGCCTCGCCGCCGCCCAACTGCGCGGCGTACGCGGCCCGGTGGCGGACGTCGGGTGTGGGAACGGGGCGTACGGGGCGCGGCTGCGGGCGGAGCGGCCGGAGCTGGCGGTGCTCTCGCTCGACCTGTCGCCCGGGATGCTGGCCCCGGCCGCCGGGCGGGCGGCGGTGGCGGACGCGCAGGCGCTGCCGCTGGCGGACGGCAGCTGTGGGGCGGTGCTGGCGATGCACATGCTGTACCACGTGCCGGACATCCCGCGCGCGATCCGCGAGCTGCGGCGGGTGCTGGCGCCCGGCGGCGTCGCGCTGGTGTCCACGAACGGCGTCCGGGACAAGGCCGAGATCACCGAGGTGTGGCGGCGCGCGGCGGGCGAGGAGCGGCCGGCGTTCGGCGGGCGGTTCACCCTGGAGGAGGCGCCCGCGCTGCTGGGGGCGGCCTTCGCCGAGGTACGGGTCGTCGAGCTGACGGGGACGATCACGGTCCGCGAGCCGGGGCCCGTCATGGCGCACATGGGGTCGTACGAGACCTGGGCGGACGGCCGGGGCGGGGACGCGGGGGAGGTGCTGCGGCGCGCGGAACGGCTGGTGCGGCACGAGATCGACGCCACGGGCGCCTTCGAGGTGACGAGCCGCTGCGGGCTCCTCGTCTGCTCGGGCTGAGGCGGCCGATACGGCTGATACGGCCGATACGGCCGATGCGACTGATACGGGCTGATACGCCGAAGCCGCGATGCGCAATGCGGGGCGGTAGGCGTGCGGTAAGCGCATTGCCGCGCCGGGCATTCACGATCTCGAATTTATCCGCAGTCCACTGTCCGTTATCCGGTGCACCATTTCGGAACGAGTTCGGAATGAGGTGGTCCGCCGCAGCATTCGTGACGACGCCTTCACAATGGGCCGCGCCATGGACGGCATCCGGAAGCGATCAAAGAGTGTCCATTACAGTTCAAAGGCACTCCAGGGCCATACACGTATCGAAGAAAAGGGGAAAGGTCGTGACCGCAACCGCCAGCGCAGCGACCGGCATATGGGGCCGCGCCGAACAGCAGGACTTCCGCAGCCGGGTACGCGGCTGTCTGCTCGGCGGAGCGATCGGGGACGCCCTGGGGGCGGCCGTGGAGTTCTCCTCGCTGGCCGACATCCGGGCCAACCACGGCCCGCAGGGCGTGACGGACTTCCTGCCCGCGTACGGGCGGCGCGGCGCGGTCACCGACGACACCCAGATGACGCTGTTCACCGTGGACGGCCTGATACGCGCCCAGGTGCGCCGCGACACCGGCGCCTGGCATCCGCCCACCGACATCCACTCCGCGCACCGCCGCTGGTACGCCACCCAGCGCGACTGGGGCCCCGATGAGCGCCGCGAGGACGACGGCTGGCTGGCCCGCGAGGAGTGGCTGTACGCCCAGCGTGCCCCGGGGCGGGCCTGCCTGACCGGGCTCGGGGACGCGACCATGGGCACCCTGGAGGCGCCCAAGAACCCCGACTCCAAGGGCTGCGGCGCCGTGATGCGCTCCGCGCCGTTCGGGCTGCTGGTGGGCTGGGAGCCGCAGCTGGTGTTCCAGCTGGCCATCGAGTGCGCGGCCCAGACCCACGGCCACCCCACGGGATACCTGGCGGCGGGCGCGTTCGCCCTCATCGTCCACGGGCTGGCCCGCGGGGAGGCGCTGGACGGCGCCGTCCAGCGCGCCCTGGCCCAGCTGTCCGGCCGCCCCGGGCACGAGGAGACCACGGACGCGCTGCGGCGCGCGCTCGGCGCCGTACGCCAGGGGCTGCCGACGCCCGAGCGCGTCGAATCGCTCGGCGAGGGCTGGACCGGCGAGGAGGCGCTGGCCATGGGCCTGTACTGCGCCCTGGTCGCCGAGGACGTACGGCACGGTCTGCTGCTCGCCGTCAACCACGGCGGGGACAGCGACTCCACGGCGGCGGTCTGCGGCAATCTGCTGGGCGTGCTGCACGGCGAGACGGCGCTGCCGCCCGCGTGGCTCGCCGAGGTGGAGGGCCGCGGCACGATCCTGGAGCTGGCAGACGACTTCGCGATGGAGATGACCCAGGGCCCCGCCCTGCACAGCCCCGAGAACTCGGCCCCCGCCTGGCTCAGCCGCTACCCGCGCGCGTAGGGCCGGTTCTCCTGGGGCGGCTCCGGCAGTGGGAACCCGCCCGCATCGTCCGCATCACGGCTAACCTGTCCCGTGAGGAGCACGCACCCGGGAAGGCCAGGACATGACCACCCAGCCCACGGAGTACGACGGGCCGCTCATCCCCATGCCCGAGCTGACTCTCCCCGCGCTGCGCCAGGCTGTGGCGGCCGTCGCCCCGTCCCGTCTTCCGGAGCTGTTCGAGGACATGCAGAAGGCATTCGTCCAGGCCGGTGAGGAAGGCAGCGTCGTCCCCATCCAGATGTTCTACCGCCAGTGGGGGGTCGTCGTGGCCATCGAGCGGCACCCCGAGGTGGCCAGGCGGCTCCATGCGGCGGAGCGGGCCATGGCGAGCGAGGATCCCCAGGTGCGGGCACGGGCCATCCGCGAAGCCGGGGAAATCGTCCGCGCCGCCCATCGTGAGGTCGAGGGTGGCTGAGTGGACGTGGGAGCACGATCCGGACGACCTTCTCGACGGCCTGCCACCTGAGGCACATGCGGAACTCGACCGGCTCGCCCGGGAGATCGCGGTACGTGACTCGATGGTCTTCCTGGACGGGGCCTCCTATACCGGTGCTTCACCGGGAGTGCGCACCGAGCGCCGGGGCAGGCTGTTGCTGACGTACCTCACGGATGTGCGCGGCGAGCGCATCGTTGTCCTTCAGGTGGCCTGGTTCGCCTGAGCCCCTGCCGCCGTCGCCGTCGCGCAGGGCGCGGAAGGTGACGCAGGCCGCGACCGCCAGGAAGGCGGTGCCGAGGAGCGGGTAGACGGCGGTCATCAGCATCTGGGGCGGCGTCTGGTGCAGCTCGACGCGCGCTTTCACGCTGTGCGGCGCGTACCAGATCATGAACGAGCAGAAGAGCAGCCCGGTCAGCGCCGTGCAGCCCGCCCAGGCCCGGGACGCCCGGCGGACCGTCTCGACGGCGAGCAGCAGCACCATCGGGACCGCCCACACCCAGTGGTGGGACCAGGAGACCGGGCTGACCAGGAGCGCGGTGACGGCGCAGCTGACGGCGGCCCAGGCGCGGGCGTGCGGGAGGGCGCGGTCGTCGGCGAGCTGGGCGGCGACGGCGGTCGCCAGCCCGGCGCAGCCGACCAGCGCCGCCGCGGCGAGCCACCACAGGCCGGGGTCGGGGGTGTGGAGGAGGCGGGCGAGGGCGCCGCGCAGGTTCTGGTTGCCCGCGCCCTCGACGTCGCCGGGCCGGTCGGTGGCGAACAGCACCTGGGTCCAGAAGCGGTGCGAGTCGTACGGCAGCGCCACCACCGACAGGACGACCGTCCAGACGAAGGCGCCGGTGGCGACGAACGCCCGCCGCAGATCGTCGCTCCGCAAGCTCCCCAAGATCCGCAAGCCCCGCACCCCCTGCCCGGCCCGCTGCCGCCGGATGGCGTCGATCAGTCCGGCGGCCGCGAGGAAGACCACGAAGAGCCCGGGGGTCAGCTTGATCCCGGCCGCGACGCCGGTGCCGAACCCGGCCCAGCGGTGGCCCTCCCGGCGGGTCAGGTCCCACAGCACCAGGACGGCGACAGCCAAGTTGATCTGGCCGTAGCGCAGGGTCGTCCACACCGGTTCGCACCACACCGCGACCCCGGCCAGGGCCAGCACGGCGGCGGCGCGCGGCACCCGGCGCGGGCGGCCCACGAGCCGCAGCGACAGATGGGCCACGCCGACCATCAGGGCCAGGTTGGCGGCGGTGCCGAAGGTGCGCAGGACGCCCGTGCCCATGAGGGTCAGCGGGGTGAACAGCATGGCCGCGAACGGCGGATAGGTATTGGGCAGATGGTGCGCGGTCGCCCGCATGTCGTACAGGTCCGCCGCGTTCCGTACGGTCCACCCCTCGGCCTGGTAGACCAGCAGATCGACCATGGACACCTGGGCGGCGCGCTGGGCGATCCAGAAGCCCGTGAAGGACAGCAGACAGAACACCGCCGCGCAGAGCGTGGGCCGCCGAGTGATCATCTGTGTCGCGGTCACGGGGGTCGCTCCAGAGGTGCGTGAGGCGGCGGACGGCACAGGCAGCCGACGATAGTTCATTCCGGATGATGGCCCCACCTGGGGGAATGGTTGCCTGCACGGATCACATACATGGGCCCCGGCCACCCCCTGGAGCGAGGGTGACCGGGGCCCGGGTCGTACCCGAAGGCGTCAGTCGGAGGCGCCCGCCGCCGTCTTACGACCCTTCGCGCTCGGCGCCGGAACGGCCCGCGCGGCACCCGCCGAGCCCGGCCCGTCGTCATCCGAGTTGAGCGAGTCGAGGATGGCGTCGCGCTCGGGGGTGTCCTCCGGCTTCAGGTAGCCGATGGCGATGAAGAGCACGAGCGAGACCGCGAGCGGGACGGCGACCTGGTACTCCAGGTTGACGCCGCCCTCGACCGCGTCGTTGATCGGGTAGTTGACCAGGTAGAAGGCGATCAGGCCCAGCGCCCAGCTGGTGAGCGCCGCAGTCGGCCCGGACTTGCGGAAGGCCCGCAGCATGCCGAGCATCAGCGGGATCGCGATCGGCCCCATCAGACCGGCGACCCATTTGATGACCACGGTGATGATGTCGCCGAAGAAGGGCGAGTTCACCTGGGTGGCGATGGCCATCGACAGGGCGAGGAAGAGCAGCGTGGTGTAGCGGGCGGCGAGCAGCCCGGTGCGGGTGCTCCACTGCCGTACGGACTTGAAGATGGCGGGCATGATGTCGCGGGTCACCACGGCGGCGATCGCGTTGGCGTCCGAGGAGCACATCGCCATGGTGTGCGAGAAGAAGCCGACGATGACCAGCCCCAGCAGACCGTGCGGCAGCAGGTGTTCGGCCATCTGCGCGTACGAGTCGGCGGGCTTGTCCGTCTTGATGATCAGCGGCGCGACCCACATCGGGAAGAACAGCACCAGCGGCCAGACGAACCACAGGACGGCCGACAGCCGGGCCGAGCGCTTGGCGGAGTGGGCGCTGTCGGTGGCCATGTAGCGCTGCGCCTGGTTCCACATGCCGCCGTTGTACTCGAACGTCTTGATGAAGAGGTAGGAGAGCAGGAAGATCAGCGTGTACGGGCCGACGGTCGGCTCGGCGTGGCTCTCGGGCAGGTCGTCCCAGACGGTCCAGAACGTGCTGAAGCCGTCGAGTTCGTTCAGCACGGCGATCAGCATCGCGATGCCCGCCACGAACTGGATGACGAACTGGCCGAGTTCGGTGAGCGCGTCGGCCCACAGCCCGCCCACGGTGCAGTAGACGGCGGTGACCGCGCCCGTGATCAGGATGCCCTGGTTGAGCGAGACTCCGGTGAAGATGGAGAGCAGGGTGGCGATGGCCGCCCACTTGGCGCCCACGTCCACGATCTTCAGCAGCACCCCGGACCAGGCCAGCGCCTGCTGAGTGGGCAGGTTGTAGCGGTTCTTGAGGTATTCGAGGGGCGAGGCGACACGCAGTTTGCTGCGCACCCGGTTCAGGCGCGGCGCGAAGAGGTTCGCGCCGATCGCGATGCCGATGGCGATGGGGAAGGACCAGGTGACATAGGAGGTGATGCCGTATTGGTAGGCGATGGCCGCGTAACCGGTGAACATCACGGCGCTGTAGCCGGACATGTGGTGCGAGATGCCCGACAGCCACCAGGGCATTTTGCCGCCTGCGGTGAAGAAGTCGCTGACGTTGTCCACGCGTTTGTGGGACCAGACGCCGATGGCGACCATGACGCCGAAGTATGCGATGAGTACAGCCCAGTCGAGACTGTTCATGTCCCCTCCCAGGGGTCCGCCTTGTGAACGGGAGCGCACTTCGCCGCGACGTTCCTTGGGGCGGTTCCCCCGAGCGGGAGCGGGGTACTTCCGGGATTGAACCGCTTGTCCGGGCGGCCGGTCAAGGGTTCGAGAGGTCACGAGTGTGAACACAAATCAGAAAGAAGAACGATTTTACGCTTTCTTGACCTGACGGGGCGTTGTCGTGCACGCGTCCGCGAACCCACCATGAGCGGGCACTTCGCCAGACGCACGCCCACGCATCGATGGGCCGGTACGGGAGCGGGATCCCGAAAGGCCGGACAGGAGTCGCGCTACCGCATCACTTCACCGGCGTTCACCAGCAGCGACTGCCCGGTGATCGCCCGGGCCCGGTCGGAGGCCAGGAACACCGCGGCCTCCGCCACATCGCCGTCCGTCGCCAGCTCGGGCAGCGCCATCCGGCCCGCCAGCCGCTGCCCGATCTCGGCCTCGGGTACGCCCTCCGTGTGCGCGGCGAACTGGACGTACGCCTGTACCGGCGGCCCCCACATCCAGCCGGGCTGCACGGTGTTGACCCGGATCCGGTGCGGGCCCAGCTCGCGCGCGAGCGAGTACATGGCCGAGGTGAGCGCCCCCTTGGACGCCGCGTACGCCGCCTGCCGCACCTCGGAGGGGGCGGCGACCGACGACTGCGTGCCGATGAGCACCACCGCGCCGCCGTTCCGCTTGAGGGCGGGGAGGCAGGCCCGGGTCATCCGCAGCGTCCCGAACAGGTTGACGTCCACCACGCGGCCCCAGGACGCGAAGTCGGCGTCCTCCAGGCCGCCGAAGTGGCTGTCCAGCGCGGCCACATGGACGACGGCGTCGATCCGGCCGAAGCGGTCCAGGGCGAGCGCGGCCAGCGCCTCGCACTGGGCCTCGTCGGCGATGTCGGTGGCCCGGTGGGCGGTGCGCGTGCCGTCCGGGTCCAGCTCCTTCGCGGTCTCGGCCAGCCGCTCCCCGGTGCGCGCGCCGAGGACCACATGGGCGCCCTCGCGCAGGCAGGCGGTGGCGATGCGGTGGCCGAGGCCGGGGCCGACACCGGAGACGATGACCGTTCTGCCGCGCAGCATGATGGCCCTCCCTCACCGTGGTCTGACGCTGCGTCAGGCTAGGCTTGCCGGCGATGAAACGCCATACGTGGTGGGGCCGCGATGCGCCGAACGCCTTCGTCAGGGGCTGATGCGAAGTCAGCCGCGCCTGATGGAGGCGCCGGTCGTGGTGGACGGATCCAGGTGTAAGACCTGTCCGATGGTGACCCTCATCGGCGCCCCCCGGGACTGGGAGTGCCCTTGGGTGACGCCGACCGATCTTGTCGCGCAGGCTGATACTGACTAGCCCTCGGGTCCGACTGCTGAGCCGAACGCTGGTTACCGGTCTGGCCTGGCTGTAATGCCTGACTCGCGGCATCAAGTGGACCGTACATGCGCTCGCTCCTTTCCAGTGCCTCTCGGTATGCCTTTTGCACAGCCGGGCTCTTACGATGCATAAGTCCCCCGGTGTGATTGGGGTATGTTATGTTATACCAAAGTGCCTCGGGCACGCCGCGGAAATCTTGGCATACTCGCGCACGATACTCCCAATAGAGTTTCTTATCTTTCGGCCCCTGGTACCTTCTGCGCGGGTCCTGCTGATCCCAATACAGGGCTATCGCATCATGCTCAGCTTGCGTTGCCCCCCTGGGCGTATGTCGAGACGCAGGGATCTCTGATGCCGGCGGCGCCGCGGGCAGTATGGGCCGAAGTGCGTTGGCGATTTGCTGGTTCAGTTGGGCAGAAGCCCGGCTTTCCTTTGGGGCGGTTGGGGCGGTTGGGGCGGTCGGAGTGGTTGGGGCGGTTGGAGTGGTTGGGGGGACGGGGATCGGTGGGATTCCCATGTCTTCCCGCCAAATGTTCCGCAATAGGGCCATGCCGTGCGGTGTCCCCTTGAGGTCATCAACATTGGGTACGCCGATATCTTCGGCATGAGTCAAGGCTGCGGACAACTCGGCTTCGTACTCGATTTGTGGGGCTCTTTCGCGGCGCGGTTCGTGCGGCTCCGCAGGGCGAATTCCGGCGTACGCCGCGGCGGGATTGCCGTACGAGTGCGAGGCCACACGCTCCTGTGGCGACGGGGAGGAACCCGGCGACGGCTCCCTCTCTCGGTCGAACACATCATTGAACCTCTTCTGGACAGCCTCGAACCTGAGCACCGCAGCCCCCATGTAACGTCGCTGCTCGTCGGTGCCTAGGTCGTTCGCGATATCCCTGGCCGCCTTCAGGTGCATCAGCACAGCACCTTGGCTTCCCTTTTCGGCATTACTGTGCGCCAGGTAGTTATTGTCCCTATTTACGTCGGCGTACCGGTGGCCCGGCCGCGTTTGGTCCAAATATTTGAGAATACCCCAGCGGGCATCCAAATCTTTGATCAATGACTGGCCCGGCTGAGGGTTCCCGGCGATCGGGGGCGTCGCTTCCAGTATCCTCATGGCGTTTCTGATGTCCGGCTCCAGGCCCAGCCGCTGTCCCGCCAAACCTCGCAGATGCTCATAAACTTGTTCAGGGGTCAGTGGCTCATTCTGGTCGGGCATGATCAATCCTTTCTGTCCCACAGCACGTCATGCCAGTGCACAAGGCGCCACGGGCTCACTTGACAAACAGTTCACCCACCCGCTTGCCGCCGCCGTCCTCACTGACCACTTACTTCCTCGGACTCCGCACTCGTGTGTCCTCGCCCCTAGGCTGGTACGTGCTGGGTGCTGTCTGGGTTGCGGACCGTTGTTGGGCGTATGGGGCGCCGGATGGTGGGCCATACGTTCCGGCCCCCGCGAATGGCGGTGCCGCGGCCTGGGGCGGCGCGGACGGAGCGCTGCTTCCGGGCTGTAGGGCGGCAAACGCCGTCGCCCCCAGCGGGTTCTGCTGCTGCGGCGCGGGGCCGTGCGCTGACGGCCATGCGTCAGGCGGTAGCTGTCTTAGGTTCTCGATGATCTTGTAGCTGGGGTATGTCTCGTGTTCTTGAGAAATTCGGAAGCTCTTACTGCCCTCCTTAGTGGGTACTAGGGTGAGTCCGCCGGAGTTTTCTAGCACAGCGATTTCCTGCGACGATGAAGTGGCGCTGGCGGAACCCTTCTTTGCGAGTCGGTGTACTCTGTTTAGGGCGCGCTGTGCCCGCTCCGGTATCGAAGCCGTGGTTTGACTCATATCGGCTGGCACGCACCCTTCGGGTATTATCCTCAATTCGTATAGGGCGCGAATGTCGGGCGCATTTTTGTCGCCTCTTTCGCGCACCGCTCTCTTGCTATCCTTGGGTGTGTTCTGACGAATTTGTAAGAAGTTATTCCCTCGGTAGATGGGGATTTCGTTATCGATGAGGGCCCATGTCGCCGCAGGGCTGAGACGAACATTGCCATCTAGATTGCTACGCAGGTGGTGCCTGCGGCGTACTGACCAGCCGGGCTCTCGATTTGCCCGTTTTTTATTTTCTGCCGCATGCACAACGGCCGGCATGTGTCCCGTCCTTACCCCGCCTTTCGTGAAGAGTTGATGGATATCATCGGCCTCAGCCAAATCGTCGGGAGTCGCCCAGTTGGCTAATTGGGTAAAGTTGAGCGCGCCTGGATGGATGTGCCATCCCAGTCCGTCCAGGTCCTGTATGAAGACGTTTGAATCGCGCAGTGCCCGTACTGTCTCTTCTTCTGCCCCGGGGTTGGCGGGGTCGAGGAAACTGTGCAGTACTTGTCCGAGTGGCACGACGCGCTCCGGGGAGGAGGGTGTGGCGAGTACGGTCACCACCACGTCGTCGTCCGGTATCGTTCCCATGCGGCCTGGGTGGCTTGAGCGCCAGGTGAGGTACGCGGCCGCGACCGCGGCGTCACTAGTGTCGAATTCCCTGGATTCGGGATCGGGCACGCCGTTCCTCCATGTGGACCGGAGCGGGAAGTTGCCTGCTCGTGTTCATCTCCTGCAACGGGGCCAGGATTCGGATGGTTCACCTCGTGGTGGAGGTGGTGTGGCGTTGGTCGTGGTGTGTGTGGGTGGTGATGTGGTGAGGGGTCTGGTGGGTGGGGGTTTGCGGTGGGGGTTCGTTCCCGGGGGGTGGCCGTGGTTGGGATGTGGTGTGGTCAGAGGCCTCCTCAGCTGACGCTGCGTCAGCTATACCTGGTGGGCATGACGAGTGACGCGAGCCAGGGCGCGGATGTTGAGCGGTACGGGGAGCTGGCCTCTGTCGGGCCCTATGGGGTGCGGCCGGGGCATGCGCTGATCACGATGGTCGAGCCGCGTCCGGGGCAGGAGTACGCGTACAACCGCTGGTACGAGGATGACCACTTCATCGCGGGCGCCATGGCCATGCCCTGGATCTACGCGGGCCGCCGCTGGGTCGCCACCCGCGACCTCCAACTGCTGCGCTACCCGGAGAAGTCGGCGGTCGCCCAGCCGGTCACCGAAGGCTGCTACCTCACCGTCTACTGGCTCACCGAGGACCGTTACGCGGAGCACATGCGGTGGACGGTCGGCATCAACAAGCGGCTCAACCGGGACGGCCGGGTCTTCCAGGAGCGTACGCACGTCCTGACGGCCTTCCACGACCGGGAGGCGACCGTCTACCGGGACGGCGCGGCCGGACCGCGCGACCACCACGCCCTGGATCACCCCTACGCCGGGCTGGTCCTGGAGGTCGTCGAGAGCGAGAGCCCCGAGCGGCGCGACGAGTTGCTGGAGTGGCTACGGGCCCGCCACCTGCCCCGCCGACTGGCCGGGTCGCCCGCCGCGATGGTGACGGTCTTCCGCCCGACCCCGCTGCCGTCGGACCGGATGGCGTACGTCAAGCAGGTGGAGGGCGTCGACACCAGGCTGACCCTGCTCTGGTTCCTCCAGTGCGATCCACGCGAATGCTGGGAGGAATTCTTCACGGGTCTCGACACGGATGTGGAGCGGTCCGGGCTGGGCCGGGTGGAATTCGTCGCGCCGTTCATTCCGACGATTCCCGGTACGGACCAATACGTCGCGGAGCTTCGATGAAGGCGACGGAAACCGAAATGCGGCGAGCCCTCTCGGCAGGGACGGCGGCCGGTCGAGAGGGCTCAGTGGCTGTGGTGCGAAACTGCGGTTCTACGGGGCCGGACCGCACGGTCGCGGCCGGTCGAACAGCGGGATCAGCCGAGGTCGAAGGCTCCGCCGTGGACGTCGGCGACAAAGGCCGACCAGGAGGCGGGGGCGAAGCTGAGCGTCGGTCCCTGTGGGTCCTTGGAGTCACGCACGGCGATCTCATCGACGACCGGGGAGGCGACCTCTACGCACGCGCCGTTTCCTGCGGAGTACGAGGATTTCACCCAGGTACTCGTCTTTCCCTGCTGAATGGACACAATTGCTCCGATGCGTTTTGTTGACGAGATGCACCCCCGTTTGGAGGTGAAGCCGACGTTACTCGTCAACATCGTCACGAAAGGTGGCCATTCACTCGATCGGGTGGCATATTCCATCGCCCCCTTCCGGGGCGGGGGGCGGAGGTGTACGCTCCGCCCTCGCTCTCGACCGGCGCCGTCAGCCCTCCCCGTGCCGACGCGCGTGGTCCTGTGCCACCTCGGTGATGAACTGGCGGCTCTGGTCCACGTTCAGCGCCTGGGCCCGCAGATGTTCGTACATCATGCTGTAGCTCTGCACATCGGTGAGCTTCTCCAGATAGAGGTCGCTCGTCACGCCCTCCAGATAGACGACGCTCGTATCCGACTCGTCCGAGAACTCCAGGATGGTGAACTGCCCGCTCATGCCCGGGTGCGAGCCCATGCCGAACGGCAGCGCCTGCACCGTCACATGCGGCTCGTGGCTCATGCGGACCAGATACTCCAGCTGATCGCTCATGATCTTGTGGTTGCCGACCACGCGCCGCATCGCGGCCTCGTCCACCACGGCCCACAGCCGCAGCGGGCCCAGCGGATCGGTGATCCGCTCCTGCCGCCGCAGCCGCACCTGCACCCGCTGGCCGATCTGGTCCGGGGCGACCTCGGGCAGCGCCCCGCTGATGACCGCCTCGGCGTACTCCGGGGTCTGCAACAGCCCGGGCATCACCTGGGGTTCGTAGACCCGCAGCGACGCCGCGTCCGTCTCGAAGCCGATGTAGACGCTGTAGGGGACGTCACCGAAGGCGTTCCACCAGCCCTGCTGGCGGGACTCCTTTGCCATTTGCATCAGCGAATCTACCAGCGCTTTGTCTTCTACCTTGTAGGTCCGGCAGAGGTCGCGCACATCGCGCTGGCTGATGCTTCGACGGCCGTTCTCCAGTCTGCTGATCTTCGACTGGGAGACCATCAGCTCCTCCGCCACCTCCTCCGCCGTCATGCCCTTCTCCTGGCGGAGCCTGCGCAGTTCCTGGCCCAACCGGCGTCGCCGGACAGTGGGGCCGACGTTCGATGTCACGGGACGTGCACCTCCGGCTTCGTACTGCTGATACCTGCTGTTCAGCAGCCTCCCACTACCGGACCCGGCCGCGCTGGGAAATGGCCCGACAAAGACCGTACAAAGGGCGATCGAACGCATGCGCGGGGCGGCGGGACGGCCGGTCGTCCGGAACGGCCGTCCCACCACCCCGCGCTTCAGCGGCTCCCGTACCGGGTCGGTGGGGACTGCGGTGCGGTTGGTGGTGCTGTATCGGTTCTGCGGGCTCTGGCGAGCCCGTTTGGTGCCCTGTGAATGCCCTGTGGTGCCCTGTGATGCTTTTCGGTTCGCTGGGTGGGGGCCGGAGTCGTCACGGCGCTTCGCGGCCTCCTGAGGCGCCCTGGGGGCCTCCTGGTGACGGGTCAGCGCGCTCCGACGCGGGCCATGCTCCCGTGGCGGGACGGCTGCGCCGGAACCCCGGCCGCGGGCTCCGCGGCGCGTGCTCCCGGCTGTCGGCCCGGGGCCGGTGCGCGCCGTGGCTGCGCCGCGACACCGTTCTGCACGTCCATCACGGCGTGCGCCACCAGACCGCCCATCGGGTCGTGCCTGATCAGATCCCGGAGCCTGGAGCGCGACGAGCGCCCCTCGTTCCCGGGATACAAGTGCTTGCCGAGCCCGACCGCGTGGGCCAGGGCGGCGAGCGCGGCGGTCCGCGGGTCCGGCGGTACGCCGGTACGGATCGCACTGTCCAGCCGGGCCCTGATCTCCCGGCTGATCGCCGTCTCCGTCGCCTGGTAGCGAGTCGTCGGCAGCACCCCGCACATCTGGCCCGCCACGGCATGCACCATGCCGCACCGCTCCAGGTGCGTGAGATACGTCTGGCGCAGCCCCAGCCGGGGCCCGCCGATCCAGTGGACAGCCCGAACCGGACTGCCGCGACGGCGCAGCAGTTCCAGTGCGGAGTCCAGAGTTGGATCTCCTGTCGGCCGTGGCAGCACCACGGCGATACGATCCCCGTCAGGGGCTATCCGTCCGGCCAAGGCCAGCTCTACTAGCTGTGCCCCGGCAAGACCGAGGTCGAGCGACTGCGGCTGCGCCGTGGTACCCGTGGTCGGGTCCAGGGCGAGCAACAGAAGCTCCTCCGGAATTGTTCTGCGGCTCCTGCCCATCCATGCCTCCCCGCGTGGATGAATGACAGGGTGACCCCTGCCACATTGGTCTGTCGAGAGTGCCTGGGGGATTTGGGTGGGAACCGGTAGGTATGTCTTTCTCGTCTAGCGGGTGAGTGATCACCCTGAGGCGCTCTCCGGCGGTGGCGTTGCGCGTCCGCACGCCGGGCACACAGGACACTGGTTGATGGTTGGAATGCGGGACGCGGCGCCAGGAGGCGCCCGGCGTCCCGTGTGACGTATCGAGGAGGCATCGGTGGCGGGCGAGTCCCCCGGCAAGTCGGATCAGCAGAAGTCGTCGGGGGAGACGGCTAGGGGAGCGCGTGATCCGCGGCTCACGGCCTCCCGTGAGGAGGAGGCCGACGACGGTCGCTCGGCGATCGCCGTCGCCGAGGACGCGGCTTCCGGTGGGTCCGGTGCGGCGTCGACGGAACCGGAATCGGAATCAGAGCGTCCGGAGTCTGGCGTTCGCGAAAGCGAATCCGGTGAACCGGGCGCTACGGAGACGGAGTCGGGGCTCCCGGTCCGCCCCGGGGCGTCGGCCGAGGGTGATTCGTCTTCGCCGGACGCGACGGACGAGTCCGGCGAGACGGCCAAGCCGGAGGGAAGCGATACCCGGCTGCGGGAAGCGGTAGCCGCCTGGGTGGCGTCGGACGAACCGGATGCGGAGGCGGATTCGGAGGCCGAGGCTGAGGGCGAGTCGTCGGCCGCGCCGGGCGGCACCGAGGGCGGCGCGACCGACGCAGCTGCCGAGGACGACTCGGACGCGTCCGACAGCGAGGCTTCGGGTACGTCGCGTCCCGCGAAGGCGGGCGCCGACGCCGAGGGTGACGCGGGCACGTCGGGTGCCAAGGGCAACGCAGCCGCCGAGGGTGGTGCGGGCGAGGGCGAGACGTCGGACGGGCCGTCCGAGCGCGCCGGTGACGACGGCGTCGCGAGGGCCGCGTCCGGCGCCGACAAGGGCGCGTCGGGCGATGCCGAGGGTTCGGGCGCGTCCCGCCCCGCGAAGGCGGGTGCCGACGCCGAGAGCGACGACGACGCTTCGGGCGCCGAGGGCGAGGCCGCGTCCAAGGGCGGCGCGGACGACTCAGCCGCTGAGGGCCGTGCGGGCGGCGGTAAGTTGTCGGACGTGCCGTCCGAGCGTGCCGACACCGATGGTGACGACGATGCCGCGAAGGCCGCGTCCGGCGATGAGAGCGAGTCGGGCGACGCGGGTGCGTCGGGCGCCGAGGGTGACGCTGACGGCTCAGCCGCCAAGGGGGGCGCGGACGCGTCGAGCGGGTCGAGCGACGAGGGCTCGGGCGCCAAGGGACGCGCGGGCGCGTCCAGTGGTGAGGGCTCGGGGACGTCGCGTTCCGCGAAGGCGGGCGCCGATGCCAAGGGTGACGCTGACGCCGACGCCGAGGACGGCGACGGCGCCGCGTCGGAGGCGCGGGGCGACCAGAAGACCGCGGTGTTCCGTGCGCCGAAGGTGCCGTCCGGCGGCGAAGGCGCCGACTCCGACGCGGGCGAGGCTTCTGTAAAGGCGGCCTCCGGCTCCAAGGGCGCCAAGGCTGACGCGGACGCGTCCGGCGGCGAGGGTTCGGGGGCGTCTCGTACGGCGAAGGCCAACTCCGGCGCGGGTGCGGCGGACGACGCGGGCGAGGCCGACTCCAAGGGTTCCGACGCCGACGACAGCGGCAAGGCCGCCGCGTCCGGCGACGGGAAGCGGCGGCCCGCCTGGGCGGGGGCCGATGACGACGGGGACGGTGACGGCAAGCCGTCGCGGCCGTCCGTCGACCAGAAGACCGCCGTCTTCCGCGCACCCAAGGTGGAGGACAAGGAGGAGAAGGACGGCAAGGGCGGCAAGCCCGTCGACCGGCCCACCGCCGCGTTCGGCGTGCTCCCGGAGAAGAAGAAGGGCGTCGACCAGCCCACCACCGCCATCAAGGCGCTCCCCAGCGACGCGGAGAAGGGCGGCAAGGGCACCAAGGACGGCAAGGACGGCGCCAAGCCGTCCGAGCGCGAGAACGAGCGCACCAGCAAGTTCGTACCGCTGCGCTCCTCCGACGCCCCCGCCCCGGCGAAGGCCCCGGCGAAGGCGTCCGCGAAGGCACCGGCCAAGCCGGACGACGTACCGGAGACCGAGCGCACCCGGCAGCAGCCGCTGCCGCCGCAGACGCCGGACGGGAAGCAGCCCGCGCCGCTCGATCTGCTGGCGGAACTGACGAACCGGCCGCCCAAGCCCGAGACGCCGATCCGGACGGCGGTGCGGCGGGTCAAGATCTGGACGCCGCTGGCCATCCTGCTCGTGGTGCTCCTGGGGGTCGCCCAGGCGGTGCGGCCGCTGCCGGAGCCGGAGCTGAAGCTGACGGCCGACGCGTCGTACACGTTCAAGGGCGCGAAGCTGACCATGCCGTGGTCCGGTGAGGGCCAGTCCGCGGCCGAGGTCCAGGGCGTGGGCAGCCTGGGCACGTCGGGGGCGCAGAAGGCGGTGCCGATCGCGAGTGTCACCAAGGTGATGACGGCCTACGTGGTGCTCAAGGACCACCCGCTGAAGGCCGGTGCCGAGGGACCGCGCATCAAGATCGACAAGACGGCGGCCGACGAGTCGAGTTCCGCCGACGAGTCGCGGGCGTCGGTCAAGGAGGGGCAGAGCTTCACCCAGCACCAGCTGCTCCAGCTGCTCCTGATCAACTCCAGCAACAACATCGCCCGGCTGCTGGCCCGCTGGGACGCGGGTTCGCTGGACGCGTTCACGAAGAAGATGAACGACGCGGCCAAGAGCCTGGGCATGAAGAACACCACCTACACGGACCCCAGTGGGCTCAAGGAGTCCACCAAGTCCACCGCGGCCGACCAGCTCAAGCTGGCGGCGGCGGCGATGGAGTCCGAGGCGTTCCGGGAGGTCGTGGCGACGCCCAACACCGAGATCCCCGGTCTCGACGGCAAGATCTACAACAACAACAATCTGCTGGTGAAGCCCGGTGTGATCGGCATCAAGACCGGTTCGTCCACCCCGGCGGGCGGCGCGCTGATGTGGGGCGCGGTGCGGACGATCGACGGCAAGAAGCAGCGGATCCTCGGCGTCGTGCTGGAGCAGCGCGCGCCCACCACGCTGGACGCCAGCCTCCAGCTGGCGCAGACGGAGAGCTACAAGCTGATCACCGCCGTGCAGGATGCGCTGACCTCGGCGACCGTCATCAAGAAGGGCGATGTCGTCGGTCAGGTGGACGACGGTCTCGGCGGTACGACGCCGGTCGTCGCCACCAAGGACCTGAAGGCGGTCGGCTGGGCGGGGCTGAACGTCGACATCAAGATCGGCGACGGTGGCAAAACCATTCCGCACACCGCCAAGGCGGGCACGGTCGTCGGCGAGGTGACCGTGGGTACCGGGCCCGGTCAGGTCAAGGCGCCGGTGGCGCTGGAAAATGACTTGTCCGAGCCGTCGTTCGGGTCGAAGCTGACCCGTATCTCCTGACGCGTTAGGGGGTGTCTTGTCGATCAGGCCGGATCAGCGAGCGGCGTCTGGTGCGGTGCCTCGCAACCCGCGTGAGGAGAGCGCAGCGGCGCTGCGTGCGACGAGCGCGGGGCCGCGA